>DASRVZ010000186.1:0-60332 GCA_035654835.1 Dermatophilaceae bacterium
CCGCTGATACCTGTTGACGAGGACGACTTGCCTCCACTGTGTGTGAGGTCAGGTGTTCACGTCGAGAGGAGTTGTTATGCAGTTCATCGGTGGTGGCTCACAGCAGGAGTACGTGGAGCGGACTCGGGGTTTGGACCCGTCGAACTGTCTTGCGGCGGGGGTCGACGTGGGGAAGTACGAGGCATTGTGTCTGATCGCTGATCATCGTGGTGAGGTCGTCGGGGAGGCGTTGACGTTCTCACTGACTGAACCGGGGGTGCGGTCTTTGGAGGCGATGCTGGCGGCGGCTACCCGGTCCCGCGGTGCGGTCTCGGTGCGGATCGGGGTCGAGACCGCTGGGCACTACCACCGCACCGTGGTGGCCCGACTGGTGGCTGGCGGCCATGATGTTGTCGAGCTCAACCCAGCTCATGTCAAAGCGGCTCGTACCCAGCAGGGTTCACGCCGGCTCAAGACTGATCTTCGTGACGCTGCGGCGATCGTCGACCTGGTTATCAGCGGAAGTGGGAGAGCGCCTCAGCTGCGCAGTGACGCCCTGGTCGAGCAGCTGGTCTGGGCCGGGGTGCGCCGTCGTCGGGTCAAGGCTCGGACCGCGTTGTCCAATCAGCTGCTCGGGACGTTGGACCTGATCTTCCCCGGCTTGGACGGCTGCTTTGACGATCTGCTGGGCAGCAAGGTCGGGCCGGTCCTACTACATGACCTTGCCGATCCTGGGCGGTTGCACCGGCTCGGCGTCGCGGGCCTGCAAGCGTTCACGGCCCGCCGAGGAGTGCGGCTGCAACGGCGCAAGGCCGAGCAGCTTCACCAGTCCGCGGCCGATGCGCTGCGCCTGCCGGTAGTCGAAAGGGCATGTAGGGCAGCGGTTCTCAGCGCCGATCTGGCTGTTCTGGACATGTTGAACCATCAGATCGACCAGGCCGAACAGCACCTCACCGCCGTCCTGGCCAACACCCCAGCGGGGGTGCTGACCAGCCTTCCCGGTGTCGGTGTGGTGCGAGCATCCAACTATGGCGCGGCCCTGGGCGACCCAGAGCGTTTCGCCAACGCCGACCGGGCCTACCGGGCCTCGGGCCTTGTCCCGGCCTCATACGAGTCGGCCGGTCGGGCGCGGACCGGCCAGGGCATCAGTCGCGAGGGCAACGCTGACCTACGCGCCGCGATCATCGAGCTCGGCCGTGGGCTCGGCCAACACGACCCCGACTTCGCCCGCTACCGAGCCGGGGTCAGCGAACGGATGAAACCGTTGATGGCCGCGATCGCGGTCGGACACCGAGCCCACCGACTCGCCTTCGCCCTCATCCGCAGTGGTGAACCCTACGACCCCGCCCGGCTCGCCGAGTCGGTCGCAACCAACGGAGAAAGGAGAACCAAAAAGGCGGGCAGGCCCGTCAAGAAAAACAGTCGCGAAGCGACCTGCCGGCACGACGTGACCCACCCGCCAGTGCCCACCGTCTCGCGATCCACCTCAACACGCAAGACCCTGACCCGGACCTGACTCGCTCGGTGGCGGGGACCCGGACCGACGTCGATTCCGCTATGCAGCGCGACCGGACAAGCACCATCGCCCGGCCCTGACTGCGTGGTTAGCAAGACGCCGGGTCCCTCCCACTGAGCGAGTGCGACCACGTTGCCTGAGCCGCCACAAAGGCGAGCACGCGTGATCAGCCTGCACCGCCGGGAAGCCACCACACAGCCACCCGACAACGGACCAGACGCCGGCCACGCCGCGCGTCAAAGCAACATGCCCCCACGCCACTTGACAACAACACCCCGTTGCTAACACCCGGCCGTGGTCGTGTCGCATCCATTCCGCCCAGTGAGCTTCGCCGTGAGCATCGAGTAGATCAACAACCTGAGCGAGAACCTCCGTCAACGCGTTACTGTCGGGACTCACGCTGGCATCACCTCAAACGCCCGCTCATCGGCTACGAGAGGTCGTGTTTTTCGACCGTCCGCCGTCCCGATTGCCGAATCTCGATCGGGGCCAAAGGAGACTCCGGCACCGGTGGCGCGTTGTTGTCCAGCAGGGGTGTGGCCTGCGGGACACCGCAAACACGCTTCAACCATCGGTGTTCCCAGCACCCACGGCCGCGCGAAGCCGTTGCCGCTCTACTGTCCGGTAGACGGTAGAGCGGGCGACGCCGAACAAGTCGGCCAGCTCAGCGGAGCTGTACTCCCCCGCACTACGCAAAGCCACCAGGTGCGCTTCCTGACGGGGATTCAACTTGGGCTGCTTGCCACGCAAACGCCCTTTGGCCTTGGCGACCTTCATCCCCTCCTTGGTGCGCAGTCGGATCAGGTCGGACTCGAACTCGGCCACCACCGCGAGCACCTTGAACAGCAGCCGCCCGACGGGTCCGTCGGGTCGTACACCGACCCGCCGAGGTTGAGACGAACCTTGCCGCACGGTGAGCTCGTCGGCGATGGCTCTGGCGTCAGGCAGCGACCGGGGCAGCCGGTCGAGCTTGGTGACGACCAAGGTGTCCCCTTCGCGGCAAGCGGCCAGGGCTTCCCGCAGACCGGGCCGCTCCCGGTTGGTGCCGGTCAGACCGTGGTCGACGTAGATCCGGTTGGCGGTCACACCAAGTGCGGCGAGGGCATCGCGTTGAACGGTCAGGTCCTGCGCATCGGTGGAGCATCTGGGGCCCGCCCACCCCGTGAGCAACCCACCGAGCAATCGCCAAGTTCATGAGGCACACCGTGCTGAGTTCGGCGATTGGTCTGCCCGTTGTCGTTCGTAAGGCGAATGCGGCCCAAGCGATCGATCTCGCCAAATCTTGCCGAGTCGGCGTCTTTGAGTGCCATTCTGGACAAACCAGATCGAGGACGTGCTCTCGCTGACAGGGGTGCCTGATGTCGACCCAGGAACAAGTCTCAGACCGTGCTAGTCAGACGCCAGAGAATCCAGCCTTCAGGGCCACCTATGGCTACCTGCGCGCGGCGGTTGTCGTGCTGGTCGTGATGCTTGCCGCTGCGGTGCTGCTCGACACCGTGCTGATCGGCGGCCTTCGAGGATCCATCAGCGCGTACTACTACGGAAGCTCACAGACGATCTTCGTCGGTGCCTTGGCTGGTATCGGGATCGCGATGCTCGCCTACCAGGGAAACACCGAGTCCGAAGATCACCTGCTCGACTTCTCCGGGACTATGGCGTTCTTCGTCGCCACGATCCCCACACCTTCCGACACCACGGTTTCCCCGGATCTCATCAGCACTGGCGTTCGTGCGGTGATCCTTGCATTCGTCCTGGCCTTCTTCGCCAATTGGTACCTCACGAAGAGGTTCCCGTTCCCGAAGGAGCCGTTGGCGAGGGTCGGCGCGGTTGCCGTCGGATTGTGGTTGGTCGCCTATGGAGTCCTCGTTCTCGTCAACTCGACACTGCTGTTCAAGATCGGGCACCCGCTCGCTGCGATACCGATGTTCGTCGCCATTGTCGTGGTTGCGGCCATCAACGCGTTCAACACCAAGGGATCGATCTTTTCCGGTTGGTATATCGGGGTGGCTGCGGCGATACCGCTGGGGCTTCTTGCGGTTGCCTTCATGGTGTGGCGAGGGTCCAGCCGCGGTGTCTTGTGGGCAGAGGTCGTCGTCATTGCCGCCTTCGCCGTCTTCTGGATCGTTCAGACGGTCGAGTTGACCACCCAACCGGCGCGCACGTCTGGCCCGACCGCCCCTCGCCTCGCTCGTTAGGACGGGATCGCCCGGGCGAGGAGCCTCTCCTTCTCCAAGCGCTGGTTCGGCGGATCCATCCTGGGAGGAGAAGTCGGTGGAGGAGAGGCTGGCCGGCCGGGTGGGTTCGCCGGCGAGGGCTTCTGCGGTGACCGGCCGCAACCTCGGTGGGGCGCCCGACCAGGCCTTGAGCCCTTGCAGGATCTCGGCGTAGAAGGCGTCTGTGCTGGCCAGGACGGAGTCGATGGAGGATCCGCGGCCACGTCCGCGTTTTGCGCCGAGGAGTTGATGTTCCGTTGTCAATCGTGACTTTTGATGTCGCGCGGCTTCGGCGTGAGAGGTGGTCTTGTCCCCTACCTACGGAGGTGTGGTCCGGACGGTCATACGTTAGCCGGGTCGTCCGAAGATGCTGAGGATCTCCGCGGGTTCCTCGCCAGTGCTGCCGAACCAGTGCGGCACGTTGGTGTCGAGCGAGGCGACCTCGCCGGCCCGAGCACCCAGTCCTTGTCGCCGAGAACGAAACGCATGTGCCCGGACAGAACGTAGATCCGGCGCGAGACAGCGTGCGGAGGCTCGCGCGCCCAGAGTAACCAGGCGGCCTGCGCTTCCCACAGGCTTCCGAAGTCAACGTCCTCAAAGTCGCGACCATGGTGACCGATGCCCGATGCCCGATCGATGACCGGACGCGCGGGAGCCAAGCTGCGGTGTCCGTAGCGCCGATCCCTGACCGGTACAGCGAGGACCTATTCGTGGGGCGTCAAAGTCGAGGTGCTTTGAGTGTCAGTCAGCGTTGGGGAGCTGTGACGCCACCCAGCGGAAGTTCTGGTCACATCGTCCCGTTCCGTCAGCCCGATTCCGTCCCCCGTGTCCTATCAATGGTGGGCTGAACATGGGCGAATGGATTGACGTTTGCTTGACATACCAAGCACTTGGCGTTTATAGTATGCAGGTGCCGGAGATTCCGCGCACCGTCCTAGACACACCAGGAGTTCACCATGGCAACCGCCACCAAGACCACGACCGAGATCCCCGACATTGCCCAGAAGGTCCGCGAGCAGCTGCTCTCCGCTGTCCAGCAGGGTCAGAAGCTGTCGATCGACGCTGCCCAGGGCTGGGTCAAGGCCGCCTCGGTGCTTCCCACCCCGGACCTGCTCACCATCCCCGGGGTCCCTACCGTTCCCAGCGTGGAAGCCGCGACCACGTTCACTTTCGATCTCGCCGCTGACCTGCTCAACGCCCAGCGCGACTTCGCTTTGCAGCTGACGAACGTGCTGGTCCCCGCGAAGACCGCCTGACCCTTTACAGGCTTCAGCCATGCAGAACACGGACGAACCGACGGCGACAGGAGAGAGCCCCCGGCGCATGCTGGGAGGTTTCATCCGGGCGCAGCGACAGATGGCAAATCTGTCGCTGCGCCAGCTGTCGGTGCTGACCGAGGTCTCCAACCCGTACCTGAGCCAGGTCGAGAGAGGGGTACATGAGCCGTCTGTGCGCGTGCTCAAGTCGATCGGTGAGGCGTTGAACGTGTCCGCGGAGACGCTGTTCGAGCAGGCCGGCCTGACCAGCCCCGCGGAGGACCTGGACGACGAGGCAACCGAGAACACGATCCGGGCCGACCGACGCCTAACAGAAGAGCAACGCTATGCACTGCTCGGGGTCTACCGCAGCTACGTCGGGGCCAACACCGAAGACAGGTCCTGAGCCCTTCCGCCGATAGAGCCATCGCGCGCGCGATCCGTAGCCACAAAGGAGACCGACACCATCAACCCAGCCCTACGCCGGCCACCCGTACTTCCGCAACGAGTGGAATCCGTGGCACGGATGGGACGTCGCGAGGGCTGTGGGCATTGCGGCCGAGATCGATGACGAAGCCCTCCCGCTAGCACTGACGGCAGCGGAGGCGATCCCTGCAGCAGCGCAGTTCCTCGATAGTCAAACTCCGTTCCGACCCAGCGTCCCCTCCATGAGTACCTCGATGCTCGACCGAATCATCGCGACTCTGGGCCGCTCGCCAGACTGGACACCTCCGACCTGAAACGGTCCACATCCGTTGCATTCGAGTCAGGCAACGATCCCTGTTACGCGGGCATCTTTGGTGAGTCAACTCGTCTCCTTGAGATGGCGCACACTCCCCGGTACCTTGGGCGGCAGGAGGCGCCGGCCTCAGCGAGCGAGGAGTCATCGTGACGGATCAGCCAGGTGAGCGGGAAGACCACGCAGATCGGAAACACACCGACGATGGGCGCCGGGAGCGGAGTGGGACATCCACCGAAGAGGAGCCCCGCACCGAGCCGACGGTCGAGACGGACAACGGTCGAGCCGCGGCTTCGGAAGCGTCCGGCGATTCGGAGCACCCGCAGAGGGAGACGACGCGCGGCGCGGACCCGCGGAACCGTGACGATGAGGAGGAGCAACGCAAGTCCGCCGAAGCGTTTGCCCGAGAACACGATCCAGCGAACCATGAAATCTCGGCCGGTGAAGAGTCACGCCAGAAGGGTGACTGGACCGCCGATGAGGCGGGAGGCTCGCAGGTCTGGGACGCTGACGGCAACCTCGTGGAGGGGGCAACACCCGGCGAGCCGGGGCGAAGTCACGAACAGTCAGACGACCATGGTGATGCCGCCGCCGAAAGCCGCCGCACCTCAGCGCTGGAGGAGGTGCGTGATGGCGGCTACGGCGTCGGATCCGCGGCGATCATCGACGACGGCGCCATCCCGCTCGGCCATCCCGTCAAGGCGTGGGAGGACACAAATACCTTTGTCACGCCCCACGACCCAGGTTACGGGCATGCTGACCCCGATCTGTGGTTCACGGACGCCGACGCCGCCCAGAGGGCCGGCTTCCGTCGAGTCGACTGAGTGAGACACGAAGCCCTCGGCCTCGCGGCTGCAGGCTGGATATGTCCGTCGGTTGCCACACGCTTGCCGGAATCAGAACTTCCGACTTTGCCGCGATGGGCGTGTGCCCTTGTTCGGTTAGGGATCGGCGTACGGATATCGAGGCTCGGTTCTTTGCTGGCGCCGGATGACCTGCGCCGATGTACACCATCACTAGGTGGTCTTGAACCGGGGAGGCCGTTCCACGACGCCATTGCCGACCGCCACGCCTGGGTGTCCAACCGTAGATCTGCGCCACCGTGGTGACTCTTCGAGCACGGAAGGTCCACACTAGGACCATGGTTCGCACCAAGAGTGACGACATTGGATCCGATGACAGCGGGCAGCTCTACGAGACCGAGCCAGGCGAGCAGGAACAGGACCCCGTCTCGTCCCTGCACGACACTGATGAGGAAACAGGCGACGAGGCAGGTCTGAAGGACACCTTCAGCATTGATTCGCGTGAGGCCAAGGAGCGCGGCGTCGAGCTCGACTCAGCAGGCGGGCAGGAGCCAGAGCTGGACTAGCCGACGGCTAGGCAGCCGGACGACGGGTCGAACGTGTCAGCCTTCGAGCGGGCCACCTGGTAGCAACTCCTGGTCGATCCACTGTCACCAAAGTTGTCAGTCGTGCGGGCTACGGTGAGTGGGGAAACCCTGATCGACGCGTCTAAACGCGTCGAGTTGGACGCCGACGATCAAGCCCTGGCTGTCCGATCCCTTACCGCACACGGCGCAATGCCAGATCGCGGGACCAACGCCAGAACCGAGCCAGGACAGCGACCTACCGAGTTTCGTCCAGACCAGGCCCTCGCTGGGTATCTTTTGCCTAACTGGAGGAGGAGACTCCAGCCGAGGGCCCACAACGTAAAGGGAGACGAACATGGCGGACAAGAAGAACGTGCATACCGTGCCGACCGAGAAGGGCTGGGCGAACAAGCGCGAGGGGAGCGATCGCGCATCAAGCACCCACGATACAAAAGCCGAGGCGCAGGCAGCGGGGCGTGCTGCGGCGAAGAAGGATGGGGTCGAGCACCTGATCCACAAGAAGGACGGAACCATTGGGGAGCGAAACAGCTACGGCAACGATCCTCAACCCCCCAAAGGGTAAGCAGCCCCAGGTCCGGCGCACATTCGCGACCCGTAGGCCATTCGGTGATAACTGGCGGATCGCGTCTCGGTGATTGGTGCTCAGGGAGTGCAACCTGCTTGGCCGTCCGTTGAACGTTCGTCATTTGACGCGCTGAGTCGTAACGACCGGTTGCTCGACTCCCAGTCAACGCGAACGCTTGACAAACGCGACTCGTCGCCCCAGTCTCGGCTCCGCCGATCTGAGTGTCGGATTGTGGGACGTGGACTGGTGCGTGCCTCACCTCGTACAGGCCCCACCGCGGGTCGAACCCGTCAGGCAAATGACGACGCTCGGCTTGAGTCGGGCTTCGTCCTCGCCCCTTGTATTCGGTCATCCCGTTCCTGATGGTTGGCGCAATAGTGCAGTGCCTCCCTTTGCCGAGCCAGACGCCTGTTGCTCGTTAGGACCCTTGACATCCAGATCCAGAAGGTCCAAAGATCGACGTGCTCGCTCGCACGAATGAGCGAGGAGCCTCTAATGGATAGCCCATTCCCAGAGAACAGCCTCTGAACTGCAGAAACTCGGTGGCAGAGAACCTCCGCAAGGACGGGATCTCGCAGAGCCACTGGCACTCCAGTCCCGCTCCACGGCATCGAGGAGGCATACACATGGAAAGCATTCCCTTGGCGGAGCTACCCGACGGAATCTGGCGGCGCGTCGCTGACCACCTGGAGAACGCGCGCGAGATGACGGGCGCGGAAGGCAGGACCGCCCACCTGAGCGCAAGCGCCACCCCCATCTACCGTCTGGACCAGAAGACGGCGGCCTACTTCGAGATCGAGGTACCGGTTCGCGCGAGAGCGAGCGCGAAGGGCCCGGCGTCGGGCTTCATCCTGGCTGCGACCGGCCCCCATGACTGGCCCATCAGCCACTGGAGCCTGGCCGCTGAGCCGCCCTCGGTCAGCCTGGCCGCTCTGGCAAAGGCCGACGGCCGTGAGATCGACCGCATCTACCGCGTCGATGCGCTCACCTATGTCGGCGAGACCAGGGGCGAGGTGGTGGCGCGGCTCGGGGAGATGCCGCTGAGGATCACGTGGCCCACGGGCGACCCGACCGCGGGCCGTGGCGGCGCGTTCGGCGCGCCAAGCCGCGAGACGTCCGACGACACGCCGGATGCGCAACGGCCGAGGTCGACCAGCTACGGCGCACAGGACGGCGCCGGGGTCAAGATGTCGGCCTGGGAGTCCTGGGCGCAGCTGAAGAAGGAATACCGGGCGACGTACGCGCCCCTGATGGCCGCGCTCTCACGTGAGGTTGCGCCGACGTGGGAGAACCACCGGCTGCTCAGCGAGTTCGGTGAGGGCATCTTCTCCGGTCGCTCGGTCCGTGTGGCCCTGTTGGAGGAGGGCGCGTCGTTCGATCTCTCCGGTGACGGAGCCTCGGCAATACTGGTCAAGGAGCTCAAGCGACCGGCGGGTGCTGCGGCGATCGAGCTGGTCGCCGGCAAGACCGTGCAAGACCACGAGCTCGACTTCGAGCTGGCCGTGAGCTACCCGAGCGGGCGCAAGGAGCTGCTGCGCTACTTCGTGGTCTCTCCGAGCACGCGATCCGAAACCCGAGCGAATGGCTCGGCCGGCCCGGAGGTGAGTGCGAGATGACGTGGAGCTACTGGACCTGCCAGGGCGACCAGACCCGATACTCGCAGTACGACTACCAGGGCTGTCCTGTTGGTTGCGGACCGGTCGCCTGGGCGATGTACATCGGCTGGGCGGACCGACGAGCAGCCGCGGGCGACCCTTACTGGGCGCCCCGCTGGGGTCTGTACCGACAGAACGGCGGCACGGGTGGCAACGCAGTCGCGCCCATCGGCCTCGACCCCGGAATCACCAACGTCATCAACGAGCTGCACAACGAGCTCGGCACCTTCTGCATCGACAACCAGGGCGCCACGTTCCCATGGTCGATGGACTCGGTCTGGCAGTACCTCAATCCGCGCACCGGCACCTGGCGGATCAGCCACTGGAACTCCTTCGGTGTGTCCGAGGACTACATCCGCAACGCCGCCGCCAACTCGATCATCTACCGCGGTGCGCCTGCCGTCATCGGCACCGGCTGGCTCTCCCACTACCCCCTTGCCTACTGGTATGCCGAGCAGCGGCGCGTCGTCCGCAAGTCCTTCTGGATCTGGTCCTGGGACGAGGTCGAGTGGGACCGCAGCTTCTACGTGAACAACGGCTGGGGCAACAACTACCAGAACTTCGCGTGGGTTCCGGCCAGCACCTGGTTCGCCGGCATGCTCTATCCCTGATGCCGCATCCGCCACGGTCGTCGACGTCGGTCAGATGTTGGCGACCGTTGGCATGTCGGAGCCGGCAGCCAGCACGCTGATCAGGGCTTCGACCACGTCGGGTTCGAACTTGGTGCCCTTCTCCGTCGTGAGGATCTCCAGAGCCTTTTCTGTTCCAGGGGGCTGCCCGTGGGGGCGGTCGTGGCACATGGCGTCGTAGACGTCGGCCACGGCGATGATCCGGGCCTCGCGCACGATCTGCTCGCCCCCATGTACGCAGTGTGCCTGCCGCCTGCACTGGTTGCCCTTCGGAGAATGTAGAAGAGGGTCTCGGATGTCACGATGTCGCAGTAGGGGATCGGCGGATTCTGGCGGTCATCGCAACAGGAGGTCGCCGATCAGTTCGATCGGTTTCTTGAACGCTAGCCGTTTGCGGGGTCGGTCGTTGAGCTCTTGCGCGACCCAATCCAGGTCTTCGCTGCTGTGCACGGACAGGTCGGTGCCCTTGGGAAAGTACTGCCGGAGCAGGCCGTTGGTGTTCTCATTCGTGCCCCGCTGCCAGGGTGAGTGGGGGTCGCAGAAGTAGATGTCGATGCCCGCGTCGACCGAGACGTGTTTCCAGTCGCGCATCTCCGGACCTTGGTCCCAGACATCCCATGTGCTTAAGTGTCAAGCTGCCACTTGTTGAGCGAGCTCGTTCCAAGCAACCGCCTCGTCGTAGAGGGTGTGTGTTTTGAGGCAGCCATGGAGGATGCCGACGAGGCGGTTGCCGAGCTGGCGCAGGGCTGCGTTGTAGCCGATGTCGCGGTCTCTGAGTGCGTCGTAGTATGCGCGGGCTCCCGGTGATCTCCTGAGGGCGCAGAACGCCTGCCGGTGCAGGGCATCGGCCAGGCGCTTGTTACGCACGTATCGGGCCAGGACGACTTTCTTCTTGCCCGAGGCTCGGGTGATGGGGCTGGTACCGGCGTAGTTCTTACGGGCCCGGGCCCCGCCGTAGCGGGTGGGGTCGTCGCCGAATTCTGCGAGCACCCGGGCGCCCAGGATGGGCCCCAGTCCGGGCTGGCTGAGGTAGATCTCAGCGTCCGGGTGCTGACCAAAACAGGCCTCGACCGGTCCTTCCAGGGCGGTGATCTGCTCATTGGAGGTCGTGATCATGGCAGCCAGGGCACGGACTGTCGCGCCGTAGGCGGCCGCGATAAGCGGCGGCTGGGTAAGGTGCTCACTTCGTAGCGCGGCCATGATCACGGTGGTCTTTGCTTCCCGGTCGCGCCGATGGGCACGCTTCAAGGCTGCGGTGATTTGCGCCCGCGTCAGGGCGGCCGCACGGCTGGGCTCGGGTGCCTTGGTCAACAGCTCCAGGACATCGGGGGAAGCGAGGTCCTCGTAGGCCTCAAGGGCGGCTGGGAAGAACTCCCGCAGGCTGGAACGCAGCCGCAGCACCTGGCGGGTGCGGTCCCAGATCAGCGTCTGATGCATCCGGGTCAGGACCTTCACCGCGCCGGCCTGCTCGCTGTCCCCGGCGACGGTACGCAGCTGGTGGCAACCGGTCCGGACCAGGTCGGCCAGGACATGAGCATCACCGGCATCACTCTTAGCTCCCGAGACACCGTTGCCCTGGCGGGCACGAGCGGACTGCAACGGGTTGACCGCATACACCTGGTACCCCGAGGCGACGAGCGCGGCGACCCACGGGCCACGGTCGGTCTCGATGCCGATCTTCACCTCGGCCGGGTCGCTGTCCTCGGGTAGGAACCTCCCGACCAGGGCGTGCAGCCTGGCTATCCCTGAAATGCCTTCCGGTAGGCGGGCTTTGGCAAGTCGCCTCCCGGTCTCGTCCTGGACCTCCACATCATGATGGTCCTCAGCCCAGTCATCTCCGACGAACAACAATCTGACGTCCTCCACTTCACTCAACTACCCGGCCAGCAGCCTGCAGGAAAACCCGCGACCTAATGGTCAAGTGCTCGCGCCAAGACACGGCGGGCACGACATCCCATCAGCGGTTCGCCTTCCCGACCACCGATGGAGGCACGATCTGGGACTAGGACTCAAAGTCCAGGTCAGAAAGAGTGCTCATCCATCGGCGGCTACCAGGCACCGAGCCTGTCATCCTCTCGGCCCGGTAACCCCCATTAGGTCAGCGACAGGCGTAGCGACTCGGGAAGGGTCTTGATCTTCGCGGCCAGGGCGTCGCGGACCTGCTCGGGCTTGTACCCCTCGGATAGGTGCAGCAGCATCACGTAGCCGGTGCTGCGCTCTACCAGGGTCCCGATCGCGGTCTGGTTCTGCTTGCCGATGATCAAATCCCCCTCCCAGTTTCCGGGCACTGCGCGGTCTTCCACCTCGGGTGGACGCTCGCTGATGTTGATCATGTTGGGGATCCGGTTCTTACGCTGGCCGACCTTGCGGCTCGGACGCCGCACCGCCCGCCCGGTGCGCAAACACGCCGTCAGCTCCCGCTTGAGCGCCCCACGGGACTGCACGTACAGCGACTGGTAGATGGTCTCGGTCGACACCCACATCTCCGGGTCGTCAGGGAAATCAGCCCGCAGCCGGCCAGCGATCTGCTCCGGGGAGTACTTCTTCTCCAGATCATCCTCGACCCTGCCACGCAGCACCGTGTTGGAGTGCAGCTTGGCCGGCTTGGGCCGGGAGGCACGGTCATAAGCCAACGCGTGAGCCGTGGTCGCCCGGTAGCCCCGGAATGGGTCCTGATTGCGGACCAGCTCCCGGCAGATCGTCGAGGGACTGCGCCCAAGGCGAGCAGCGATCGACCGCAACGACTCACCCCTTGCGCGACCCAGCGCGATCTCCTCCCGCTCCAAGAACGATAGGCAGCGGCCCTTCAAGTCACGGCCCCGGCGCGGCCGGACACCGCCGGACGCCACGAGCAAGCGGGCGCCTTTCTTCCGATACGTCCCAGCCTCCTCGGCGGCGTCGGTGATGAACTCACCACGCTGCATCGCCGCCCAGAACACCTGCAGGTTCTCGGTAATCATCCAGTCAGAGAATCTGGTCATCAACACCCTCGAATCATTCAGGTGTTGCGATCACCGTGAGAACCCAAGGATCCTCCATCGGGACGGTGGACACTCAACGAAGTACGACCGGATCTGGAATAGTTCCGATCGTGAATGGACCCGGAGCCGACCGATCCCGCGGCACGCGGCCATAGAGTTGGGACATGCCAGAGGCGCTCGTTCCAGCCCTCGTGCTCCTGGTGATCCTCGCAATCGACCTGTGGGTCTACGCGGACGCCAAGCAGCGCGCCGATCAGGGAGCACCCGTCGTGGTTCGGATCGGCGCATTCGTCCTCGAGACGCCCGAAACGTGGTTCGTAGGTTGCCTAGTTCTGTGGATCCTCTTCTTCCCGCTCTACACGGTGAGCGGCGCGGGATAACACCGCTCCAGGGCATCGACAAAGCCTCGGACGAATCAGCGGCTTCCAGGTTCGAGGTCTCTGATCTCTGCGCCGACCTTTGCCGGCGAGTTGGCGGTCCGCGCAACGTCCAACGCAGCCACGACCGCGCGCTGCCCGGCCTGCCGCTGTGCCATCTGTTCTCGTGACCGCGGCTCTGCGCCCAAGATCGCGTTGCCACTGACTTGCCAGCGGTCGCGGTAGGCAGCGATCGTGTCGAGTCGTCGCAACCAATCCTCGAGCCGGACCGGATCTACCGGCGGCCAACCGAATTTCAGAGTCCAGGGCTGGCGATCTTCGAGAGCGCTCATTGTCAGCGCCCTCGCGCTCTGTTCGATCAGGGTGCGACGTTCCTGAAGCGCTTGCTCCATCTCGGGGTCGATGACGCTAACGACAGCGGGCCCGAGGCCGACGACGGAGTCTGATTGCCGTCGGCCACCCGCCGACTCGATCCACTTGGTCACGCGACCGTGAAGCAGTGCCGCGATGTCATCCGCGCTGCTGACGCTGCGGCCTTGAACCAGCCTTGGCACGGCCTTTTCGAGGTCCAGCCGTCGTGACTCGGCCTCGCGGAAAGCTGTCATGAGCGGCCCCCAAGCCTCGGATGCACAAACGGTGTCGGCCTCGGTAGGTGTGAGCCCGGAGGAGGCGACCAGTGCGAAGTACCGGTCCTGGTTGGCGCGCTGGGCGATGGTTTCGTACTCAGCCCACAGGCGGGCGATGTTGTAGCTGTTCGCCCACTCTTCCTTGATGGTGAGGGCGGCGGACTTGTCAGCGCCGGAGCGGGCCAGGACATGCCGAAGAACGTCGGCCGGCGTGAGCTCCCCGGGTGGTTCGTGTGAGGTGGCGATGTCGGGGTCGTACAAGGTGTCGACATACAACCGGTTGCTCTCCCGTCCCCTGGTCGCCATCACGTACAACGGCTCACGAAGCGTCGTGGCTGAGACGAACGCGTGGGCGGTGTCCACGGTTCTGCCTTGGGCGCGGTGAGCGGTGGTGGCGTACCCGAGCTCCACATGCTCCCGAACGTAGGCGGCGGGCAAGGTCGCCCGCCCCGCCCCGTTGATTCGCCGAACAAGAATGGTGCCGTCGTTACGCACACTGGCCACCGTCCATTGGTCGCCGTTCTTGACCCAGCCGCGACCGGTGGCAAGACCTCGTTGGTTGCGGCGGGTAACGACCGAATCGCCCACTCCCACAATGGATCCGCTCGCCGTCTCGACCCCGACAGCGCTGACGGCACCCGCCAGAACACGGTCTGCTCGCGCGCGGTTGTTGAGATCCAGCACGGTCTGGGAGTCGTTCGCCATCATCAAAGACCGCTTCCCTGCGCGGGTGTCGTCGCGCCAGGCCTCGTAAAGCAGGTCGAGCATCGACTCCCGGTCCCCGCCCTCGACGCGACCGTGTGCCACGTAGGTGTCGGCGGCGTCGGCGCGGCCGTTGCGTAGGTCGACGGACGCGGCTCGTTCCCATTCGTGGCGGAACCGACGGACGTCATGCAGCTGCGGCACGTCGTCGCGGTCCTTGGCGAGCAGGTGGAACGCCCCACCCGCGGAGACCGGAGACAACTGGGCCCAGTCCCCCACCAGCAGCACCTTCCCCCCCGCATTCCTCGCCTGTTCGGTCAGGGCGTCGAGCTCGAACGTGCCGGCCATGGACGCCTCGTCCACGATCACCAGCTGCCCGGGGCGAATCGACCACCGCTGCACCTCGGCACTGATCGTTCTGGCCCGGTGGAGAAGCGCGCGGGTACGCGACGACGGACTGGCCTGGTGCAGCTGGGCTCGCAACTGGTCGAGCTCCGCAATGCGCTGGGGTTGGCGGGCAGCTTCGGTGAGCCACTTGGTTGTGTTCTCTGTCGCGATGCCCACCACGTCGGCGAGCACCTCCGCCGCAGCCGCGGACGGGGCCAAACCAACCACCGAGCCGGGCCCGTGTTCACGCTCCCAGGCTTCGCGGACCCCGCGCATCGCGGTGCTCTTCCCCGTCCCGGCGGCACCGACCAGGACGTCGACGACCCGCCCTGAGACGACGATCTGTTGCACCGCCGCCCTCTGGCCGGCCGATAACGGATGGCCCTTCCCGGGCAAGTTCCGTGCGCAGACATCGGCGGCGACAATCGGGGACACACTCGGCCCACCCATGGACCGGCCCGCGTCCAGGAGGCGCACTTCGGCGTCGAGCAGGTCCTGGGTCGTGTACACCTCGGACCCACGCGGCCGGAACCTCGACGACCCATCCGGGCGCTGAAACGCGGCCGGGGTGTGCGCCAGCTCGGGCGGGCTGATCAGAAGCGCCTCCCCCACCGCCAGGTCGCTCGTGCGCTCCACCACGGCCATCCGGTCGCCAGCGGTGGCGAACCGGACCCCATGAAACTGCCGCAGCACCTCGGCGAACACGTTGGACCGCGCGAACGTCGCCCGCTTCTCAGCCACCGTATGAACCGCCACCTTCGCGGCCTCAGCGAGCATCTCGTCGGCTAGGTCACCCGCCCGCAGCAACGGCAGGTCGTTACGCCCGGCCAAGGTTTCCACCCACGCGACAGGATCCGACCCCAGCACCTCGCGGGCCCGGCCACGCCAACCGTCGACTAGCTCGGCGAGCGGGCGGACGTGCTTGTCCGGCCGCGTCGAAAGGGTTGCTTGTTGGCGCAGCTGCAGCACCTCCCGCGCCGAGGGTTGCCGCCCGCGGGAGGCCACAAATCCCGCAACGAGAACCTCTTTAGCCGCCTCGATGTCGGTGCTGCGGCTGGAGAACTCCTCCTGCAACCGCGCAGACACCCCGGCCACCTCGTACTTCGGGACGTCGGAATGACGCCGCGCGCACCCCTGCCACCCCCACCCCAACGCTTCGGTCAGGTAGTCCGACAGCACCCCGTTGTACATCTCCGACAAGCCCACCACGGACCGGAACAGGCCCCGGGAATCCAGCGTCCGCCATACCCCGCCGCTGGTCTGAACCCGGTTCATCACCACCACGTGCGTGTGCAACTGCGGGTCCCCCGCCCGGGAGTCCCAATGATCGAACGCCGCCGCGACCACCCCGGCAATGTCCTCCTGCACCACCCCACCCGAACCCGACCGGGAGGAGAACACGCGCTCCTCCGCGTAGCCGATGACGTGCTCCAGCGCGGCCTGGTGCGCGGCATAGATGAGCCCCTGCGTCGCCTTGTCCGCGACCGCCCACGCCACGCTCACGGACTTGGGGGCGCTGAAGGTCAGGTCGAACCCGGCCACCGGCAGCGGTGCCTTCCGCGTCACGCCGCGGGAGTCGATGTACGCCGTGCCGCCCCGTCGCGGAGACCGGCCCAGCTGCTGTCCGGTGATCGGATCCTGCAACATCCCCAGCATCCTGAACAGGTGCTCCTCGGTCACTGTGGAGCCGACCAGGACCCCGTTGCCGTTGTTAAGACCAGCGAGTCCCCGGCCAAGGAACCGCCCCGGCGGAGTCCCCGACTCGGCGTAGTACCGGGTCAACGCCGACGCTGCATGCCCGGTCCCGTCGGCCCGGGCGACCGACGACATGAGGTACCGGTACCCGGCCCCCAGACTCATCCGGCGGATCGACATCGTCATGGTTGCGGCCCTCATTCGCGTGTCCTCGGCGTCAGTCGCGGAGCCGATCGAGCCACCCTGCATACCGCCCGGACGGGGCACCATTCCCACTGAGACCTGAGGTGCCAGACGTGTGCGATGAGGGAAATGGGCTTTGTCAGGGATTCGGGTGGCCAATCGAGGTGGTGGTCTTTGGGCGAAACATCTGAGCCGGGGCTGGGCACAGCCAGATCGGTGAGTCACAGAAGATGGCTGGGACCTGCGCGTGACGTGTCGGTCCCGGGATGCATGCTGGCACCATGACGAACCGACGGGCAAGGGACGCCACCGAGCAACGGCGTTAGCCCGACTCCAACCAAAGAGCGCGGGCGCGCCGACCGATTTCTCGGAGCTTCAGTGTCCTGCACCGACAAGACTCAGCCCCCTGCTCGTCCAGCTCTGGACCGAGCGAGCGACGCGCTTCGAGGTTCACGACCACCGCATCGGGATCTGCAACCTCCCGCAGACCCTCAAGCAGTTCCAGCTAGAGGATGCCGAAGGTCTTCGTGACCGCTGCTTCCTGAAATTCGTCGACCCGAGGTTCGGCCATTGCTCATGCCAGCGCTGCCGCAAGAGCAGGGACTACCGCACTTCCGTGAGGATCATGCGCCATCGCGACAACTCCCTGATCCGCAAGGCGCTGCGTTTGCTGAGGTCGGGTGACGCCGACACCGCTGACGTCATCCCGCCGCGCGTCCGGTGGTAGCCACGAGGTCAGCGCTTCAGGCGAGGCGCGGCGACGACCGCAGGTGGCTGGCCGGGGGCCAAGGTTTGCCCCGGTGGTTGTGACGGTCTCGGCCGTGACTGGTGAAGGCGATCAGCGCAGACCATGCGACCTGGTCTTTCGCCACTCGAAAACGAGCCGGAGTGCACCACCTCGCCTGGCGGGTCTTGACTAAGGGTGTTTCTTGATTGATATTGTTTCCTGTGATGAGAAACAAGCAGTTTGAAGAATCAAGCCGTGGGAGGCAAGAGTTGATCCGGGGCGTCGAGACCACACTGCGCGAGGAGTTGCCCCCATCGTGGAGCGCCCGCGTCGTACCCGATCCGTCCGCCCCAGGCGTGCCTGGCGGACGACTGGATGCGGCGATTGTCATCACGACACCGGCTGGCGTCGTGGTTGAATTTGCCGCAGAGGTCAGAACCTTTGGCCGGGGATCGGCGATCGATGCGGCTACCCGAGGGGCCCTTCTGCGCGACGTCGTGGGCATGCCCACGGTTCTGATCACCAATTTTGCCAACCCGGCATTGCGCGACGCCTGCGTGCAAACCGGAATCGGGTTCGCCGACGCCACTGGGTGGTTGCGACTGGTGAGCGACTCTCCCCCATTGCTGATCAAGACCCAAGGAGCGGCGAAGTCAACAGCGACGACGCGGCCGGGCAGCACCGTGCGGCTCAATGGTCCAGCATCCGCGCGCATCATTCGAATGTTGCTACAGGCATCGGTTCCGATAGGCGTGCGCGAACTGGCCGCTGCGTCACAGGTGAGTCCGGGAACAGTTGCGAAGCTCCTTCCGACTCTTGCCCGCGACGGCGCCATCGAACGTGCAGACACCGGGGCGGTAGCCCGGGTGCGCCCGCGCCTGCTCCTGAACCGTTGGACTGCCGACTATTCGTTTGCTGAGTCCAACCCGGAGGTGCGCTGGTACTTGGCGCCTCGTGGAGTCGACGATGTGCTCAGCCGCATCAGCCACGAGGACGACGCGACGGCGACTGGTTCGCTGGCCCTGCGCGAGTACCTCCCGACAGGGACCGTGCCGGTGACTCCGTTGATGCTCGCCACGTTCTACACCCCGCATCCGGAAGAGACCGCTGAACGTTTGCGGCTGGTGGACGCCGCGCCCGGAACAGCCAATGTGGCACTGGCACGACCTGCTGACACGTCGCTGCTCGGCTCGCGGCCGAAGCAGGGTCCAATGGGTTATGTTCCTATCGCCCAAGCGATTGCGGACCTGCTGACCCTTCCCGGACGCTCCCCCGAGGAAGCCGAGCAGCTCATCAACTACCTGGCCGCCACCGACCCGGCTTGGCGCGCCGAAATGGAGACGACATGACGAACGCGCCGGAGTATGTCGCCGCGCGCCGTGTCCTGCTTGACGCGTTGGACGCGATCGGAGTTCACCGAGCGTCCGTTGTTCTCGTTGGCGCCCAAGCGGTCTACGTCCACGCTGGTGACACGAACTGGTCTGTCGCTGTCATGACAACCGACAGTGACCTCGCCCTGCAGGTCGACTCGTTGGCACCCGACCCAGAACTGGCATCGGCGCTCGGGTCGGCCGGGTTCGTGCCCGGAAGTCAGCCAGGCAGCTGGCTCGGGCAGGGCCAGGTTGCCGTGGATCTCATGGTCGTACCGCACCAGAGCAACCGGTCAAAGGGCGGGGCCAGGGCGGCTTGGTTGCCCCCTCATGCAAAGACTGTCGCGCGCATCACCCCAGGACTGGAACCAGCACTGATCGACAACACCGCCCGAGAACTCGGCGCCCTGGAATCGAAGGACGAGCGGACCCACACCATCGCGGTCGCGGGTCCAGCCGCTTTGATTGCCGCGAAGATGATCAAGCTGGAAGAGCGCTCGCGCAACTCCCTGCTCGGCAGAGCCAATCGGGTTCGCGGCAAGGACGCCCTCGACGTATTCCGCCTGTTGCGTGCAGTGGAGACCAATGAGCTGGTTGAGGGGTTCGCTCTGCACCGGACGGAGCCCCACGCAGAGCGAACCAGTGCCGCCTCGCTCCACTTCCTGGCCGACAACGGCCGGACAGCCACGAATCTCCTGTCGACTCTCGCAGCCTCCGAGATGCCGTCCGACCCCACAGTAGCGGTCAGTTTCGCGGCCTTGACCAACGACCTGTTGGACGCCTTGGGGTTGTAACTCCACCCGCCCCGTTCGCCGAAGACCAGGCGCGACGATACCCGGCACGCTCCCCTCGCGACTGATGGTGCCCCTAACGATCGGTAGACACCATGAAGCACCCGAACGTGGCGCTTCCCCGTCTCGCGTCACAGGAGAGCGCCGCCGGTTCAAGCCATCTGCAGCGAGGCGCCGATCCGGATCGCGACTCGTGTCCACGAACAGGGGCGGACCTCGCTTACAGATAGTGACGGCAGTGGGCCAGCGGAACGACATGCCGGCCCGAGCGAGTTCGAGTACGGGCAACCGCGGAGGAGCCATGGAGAAGCTACTCACCATCGACGAGGCAGCTGAAGCGCTGGGCACGACCTCGCGTTTCCCTCGTAGACTGGTTGCCGAGCGGCGTATCCGGTTCGTGCACGTGGGTCGGCATGTGCGGATTCCGATGTCTGCCCTTGAGGACTTCGTGGCGTGCGGCACCGTCCAGCCCGTCGGCCTCACGTGGGTCAGACGAGGCGGGGTCACCTGATGCCGATCGGCGCGACACACTCAACCTGTGAGGTCCCGTATGGCCAGTCACGTTCGCAGTTCCGACTTCGGTCACGTCGACCGCCGACCTTCGGGTCAGTGGCGGGCCAGATTCACCGACCCGGAGGGCAGGCGACGGTCCAAATCATTCGGCACCGTGACCGATGCCCGCGTTTGGCTGTCGGGTCAGCGCACCGACATCGTGCGACAGGACTGGCGTGCGCCCGAACTCGCGAGCCGCACCGTTGCTGAGTACGCCGAGGCCTACCTCGCGCGCAGCGAGATCAAAGAATCGACGCGGGCCCTCTACGAGTCGGTGTGGGCGAACCACCTCGAGAAGGAGTGGGGTCCGATCAAGGTCGGAAACGCGACACCGACGAACGTACGCGCTTGGCACGCGATGGCAGGCAAATCGCTCAAACCCACGGCCCTGGCTCAGGCGTACCGCCTGCTCCGAGGCATCCTCAACGTCGCCGTGCAGGACGACGTGCTCAAGTCCAATCCATGCAGGATCAAGAGCGCAGGCATGGTCAAACCTGCGGTGGCCGCCCGGTCCCTCACTGTTCCCGAGGTCCTGGCCATCGCGGAGGAGATACCGCCACGCTACAAAGCATTGGTGATGGTCCTCGCATTCGGCGGCCTTCGGTTCGGGGAGGCGACCGCGCTCCGACGCCGGGACGTATCTGATGCCCGACTTACGGTCGAGCGGACCTGCCGGTACATCCACGGAGCGTGGACCGTTGGGCCCCCAAAGACCGACGCGGGGCGGCGGACGGTCACTCTGCCTGGGTCTGTGGCCACGCTGCTGGAGACCCACTTGGCCGACTTCGTCGCGGACGACCCCGACGCGCTGGTGTTCGGCACAGCCTCGGGCCAGTTCGTCCAGAATCACAACTTCGGTGCCACCTTCCGGCGAGCGGTCAAGCGTTGCGGCCTGCCTCACACGCGCGTGCATTGGCTCAGGCATACGGGCGCGACGCTGGCTGCCTCCACGGGCGCAACCACGAAAGAGCTGATGCACCGGCTGGGACACGCTTCCTCGGCGGCCGCGCTGGTCTATCAGCACGCGGTCAGCGAACGGGACGGCGAGATTGCGCGGGCATTGGACGCGATGGTCACCGGCAATGCGACTTCGGCCCTGGTGCCGGCGCGGCCCGCTGCGCGGCGAGCACAAAGCGCTTAGGTCCTGTGGAGGTCCTGAGGGGACCAGCGAAGGCCCCGATAAGCCTCTGACCTGCGGTTATACCCTCCAAAGTAGCCAATTTTCCAAACTGACCACGCGAGTTCGATTCTCGTCGCCCGCTCCACGACTCCCATCCCACCGCGCCATCCCACGACCCCCAACCCAGCCTGAGGTTCACGGTGCCCCGCCTGAGGCTCAGGTTCGCCAGATCAGTACGACGCCACGGTCGTCGGTCACGCCCAACGGTGCGGCGCAGATGCGTGACGCTCCGCCGCTGAAGCCGTGCGGGACGAGGCGTTCGGCTGCGCCGAGCATCCGGTCGATACCGACGTTCATGTCACGGGTTCGGGTCTCGATGACGCCGTCCGTACAGAGCAGCACGGCGTCGCCGCGGTGCAGCTGGCCATTCACGCGGGGAAAGGCTGCGCCGTCCACGACGCCGAGCAGTGGACCTGCTTTAGCGTCCAGCACCTGCCACCGGCCCGAACCGGCCGAGAACTTGACCGCCGGAGGGTGTCCGGCCGCGCCAAGGCAGAACCGTCCGGTGTCGAGCTCGAGGGCCAGGTGGATCGCGGTGGCAAATCCCTCGCCCCACTTCTGGCGAAGCAGATAGGAGTTGGCCGCGCCAAGGAAGTCCGCTGGGTCGAGGGCGCCCAGCAGTCCGCCCAACGCCCCGGAGAGGAGCAGGGCTCGTGTGCCGGCATTGACGCCCTTGCCCGAGACGTCCACCAGGGCGATCTCGAGGCGGTTGCCGGAGCTCGAGCGGGTGGCCACGACGAAGTCACCCGAGAACGACTCATCGCGGGCCGGCTCCAGCGCGGCCTCTGCGTGCCACGGTTCGGGCAGAGTCGGCAGCTCACCATGTGCACGAAGCCGATCGCGCAGGTCGACCAAGATCGACTCCCCCGCTATCCCGTGAACACCCAGCCGGGCTCTGGAGACCGACAACCAGACCATCATTCCCGCCACGATGAAGCTCACGACGAACGCGCCGGCAAAGCTGGGTTTGTCCATACCCAGGAGCCACCCTTCATGCGCGAAGAGACCGAAGATGACCACCAGGACGACAGCGAGCCATCTCGGTGGCAGGAACAGGCCGGCAATGACGACGAGGGGCACGAAGGACATCCATGGCACGACCGATGGCCACTGGTCGATGAGAACGGACATCAGCACGGCCATCAGCACGAGCATCGATGCAACAACAGGCGGGAGACCCTGGGTCGTCCCAAACAGGCGCCCTGAAAACCTACGCAGCTTCGGGTGGCGGCGCCCACCGCCAGGCACTGGACGTGCGGGGCGCCGCCATCCGAGGCCTCCACGCCTCAGCACCTGCGCCTCTGTCATCACGTCTCGGATGGTATTCGCAGCAGATGTGTGCACGCTGGGTGTTTGCACATTCATCGTCAAACCGGGACCCCATCAGGACACAATCCCCGTCAGGGCCCACCCCTTGTCAGGGCTCATTGTCAGGGCTCACCCCCCTATCAGGGCCCCCCTTGTCACGCTTGGAGTCTGCGGGCTCAGCCTTCGGATGCCGGAATCGGCGGCAGGTCACCCTGCTGCTCGTACCGCTCGACCATGGCCAGTCGTCGGGCGTGACGTTCGTCACCGCTGAACTTCGTGGTCAGGAAGGCTTCGACCATGGCCTCGGCCTCGGCCTGCGTGTTCATCCGTGCGCCGATGGACAGGATCTGAGCGTTGTTGTGCGTCCTCGCCAGGGTGGCCAGCTCGACGTTGTAGGCCAGTGCCGCCCTGATCCCCTTGACCTTGTTCGCCGCCATCTGCTCGCCGTTGCCCGATCCGCCCAGAACGATGCCGAACGCCCCGATGTCGCCTGACACGGCCTCGGCCGCACGCAGCACCGCAACCGGGTAGTCGTCCTCTGCGTCGAAGTAGTCAGGCCCGTGGTCGATCACGTCATAGCCCTTGCCCTGCAGAAATGTCACCAGAGCGCATTTCAGGTCGTATGCCGCGTGGTCGCCGCCGATGTGAACGCGCATTTTCGTGGGTTTCCTTTGCTGTCGGAGGTTTTCAGGAGATGCGTTGCTGCGGTTCTCAGGAAGATCCGTATGGGCTCAGAAGATCGGCCCGACGGTGCGAGTGCGTTTGATCTCGAAGAATCCGGGGGTGCTGCCGACGAGGAGCGCGCCGTCCCAGAGCCTGCCGGCGTCCTCACCGGCAGGAGCCGGCGACACGACGGGCCCGAAGAAGGCGATGCCCCCCACCGAGATCACGGGCGTGCCGACGTCGTCCCCCACCAGGTCCATGGCGCGCTGATGGCTGGTGCGCAGCTCGACGTCCACCTCGGTGCTGTCGGCGAACCTGAGGAGGTCCGCGGGCAGACCGACCTCATCGAGCGACTCGGCGATGACCTTGCGGTAGTCCTCCTCGCCGCCCGGGTGGATGCGGGTGCCCATCGCGTCATACAGGGGCTTGACCACCGCGGGGCCGTGCTGGTGGGCAGCCGCGACGATGACGCGCACAGGCGCCCAAGAGCTGTCCATCAGGTCGCGGTAGCTCTCGGGCAGGTCCCGTCCCTCGTTGAGCACGGACAGACTCATCACCGACCAGGTGACCTCGACGTCGCGGACGCTTTCGACCTCCATCAGCCAGCGAGAGGTGATCCACGCCCATGGGCAGATCGGGTCGAACCACATTTCGACGGAAGCCTTGGCAGTCGCGGTCACGGGCCCCATCCTGTCAGCCGGCGAGCGCGACCCTTGACCGACGAGGGGCCACCGGGGTCGTGCGAGGATGACATGGCCAAAGAGTGACTCAGGGCATGTGACCAGTGCCGAGTCCACACAATGCTTCCCCACAGGAGATGACCCCGTGCCTGGCAAGAACCTGACCCGCGACGAAGCCCGAGAGCGCGCTTCCCTGTTGTCTGTGGCTGCCTATGACGTCGCCCTCGACCTGACGACCGGACCCACCAGCTTCCGGACCCGGTCCACCGTCGAGTTCACATCGTCCGAAGACGGCGCGAGCACCTTCATCGACCTGATCGCCGAGTCCGTCGAACAGATCACCCTCAACGGTGAGTCGCTGGATCCAGCGCAACATTTCGACGGTGTTCGCGTGCAGCTCCCGGCGTTGCGGTCTGGTACCAACGAGCTGACGATCGATGCCACCGGTGTCTACATGAACACCGGCGAGGGACTGCACCGCTTCGTCGACCCCGTCGATGACGAGGTCTACCTGTACACGCAGTTCGAGGTCGCCGACTGCCGGCGCATGTTCGCCGTCTTTGAGCAGCCCGACCTCAAGGCCACCTTCACGTTCACGGTCACCGCCCCGGCGCACTGGCAGGTCGTCTCCAACGAGCCGACGCCGGAGCCTGTCGCCGTGCCGACACCCGAGCCCGTCGTCGTCGGCCAGAGTCCAGAGGTGCCCAGCGCGACCTGGTCGTTTGCGCCGACGCCGCGCATGTCCTGCTACATCACCGCGCTGATCGCCGGCCCGTACGACGTGGTCCGAGACGAGGTCCAGACCCGTCGGGGGGCCGTGCCGCTGGGCATCTTCTGCCGCAAGTCGCTGACCCCGCACCTGGACGCGGACAACGTCTTCGACGTCACGAAGCGCGGATTCACGTTCTACGAGAACGAGTTCGACTACGCGTACCCCTTCACCAAGTACGACCAGATCTTCACCCCCGAATACAACATGGGCGCGATGGAGAACGCCGGAGCCGTGACGTACAACGAGATGTACGTCTTCCGGGCCAAGGTCACCGAGGCGATCATCGAGCGCAGGGCGTTGACGATCCTTCACGAGCTGGCGCACATGTGGTTCGGCAACCTCGTCACGATGCAGTGGTGGAACGACCTGTGGCTCAACGAGTCGTTCGCCGAGTGGGCCTCGACGACGTGCCAGTCCGAGGCCACCCAGTGGGACACCTCCTGGACCACGTTCGGCACCGCCGAGAAGGCCTGGGCCTACCGACAGGACCAGCTCTCCTCGACCCACCCGATCGTCGCGGACATCCGCGACCTCGAGGACGTCGAGGTCAACTTCGACGGCATCACCTACGCCAAAGGCGCCTCAGTGCTCAAGCAGCTCGTGGCCTACGTCGGTCGCGAGCCGTTCACGGCCGGTCTTCGTGACTACTTCTCCAAGCACGCCTGGCAGAACACCACGCTCTCCGATCTGCTCGGCCACCTCGAACAAGCCTCCGGTCGGGACCTGGGCGCCTGGTCGAAGCTGTGGCTCGAGACTGCCGGCGTCAACACCCTGCGCCTGGCGGTCACCGTCGACGACCAGGACGTCATCACGGCTGCCGTGATCACCCAGGCGGCGGTCGAGGCGTTCCCGACGCTTCGTCCGCACACCCTGGCGATCGGCAGCTACAACCTGGAGGGCGACCAGCTCTGGCGGGTCAACCGGATCGAGCTCGACATCGCAGGTGAGCGCACCGAGGTGCCGGCGCTGATCGGTCAACAGCGACCGGACCTCCTGCTGGTCAACGACGACGACCTGGCCTACGCCAAGGTTCGTCTGGACGAGCGCTCGATGGCCACGATTCTCGCCCACCCGCGGGGGTTCACCACGAGCCTGCCCCGCGCCCTCGTGCTCGGCGCGGCGTGGGACATGACCCGCGACGCAGAGATGTCAGCACGCGACTTCTGCGACCTGGTGCTCGAGTCATTGCCGGGCGAGAAGAACTCAACGCTCCTGCGCGTGCTGCTGGCACAGCTGCAGTCCGCCGTGCAGCTGTATGTCGCCCCCGCCCACCGCGACGCGACGCTGGTCTCTCTGACGGCACGCCTCCGGGCCCTGGCCACCTCGGCCGAGCCGGGCAGCGACGCGCAGCTACAGCTGGTCAGCGCGTTCGCCGTCTTTGCCCGACGCGCCGAGGACGTGGCCTGGGTGCGGGGTCTGCTGGAGGGCAGCGCCGTGCTCGACGGTCTGGCGATCGACACCGAGATGCGCTGGACCCTGCTCACCAGCCTGGCCACGGCCGGAGCGGCCGCAGTCGGCGAGATCGAGGCCGAGCGTCAGCAGGACAACACCGCGACCGGTCGCGAGCGGGCCGCCCGGGCACTGGCGACCATCCCCACCGCCGAGGCCAAGGCCACGGCGTGGGCGAAGGTCATCGAAGCGGAGGGCCTGCCCAACCAGACGGTCGACGCGGTCGCCCAGGGCTTCGTCAGGGTGCACGACACGTCACTGCTCACGCCCTACATCGAGAAGTACCACGCCATGCTCACGACGGTCTGGGCCGCTCGAACCCACGCGATCGCCGAGTCCATCGTCGAGGGCTTCTATCCGGTGGCGCTGGCCAACCGTGAGCTGGCAGACGCTTCCCAGTCGTGGCTGGACGCGAACCCCGACGCGATTCCCGCCCTGCGGCGAGTCGTGTCGGAGAACCGCGATGGCGTGACACGAGCCCTGGCCGCTCAGGATCGGGACGAGAGCTAAGCGGAATACAGCGTCACAGCGAAGGAATGTGGGCGTCTGGACGCCTGCATTCCTTCGCTCCAGCCGAATTTCAGCGTTGGGCGACGCAACGGGCCAGACGACGGGCCCACCGCGAGGTCATCAGGTCCTCCAGCAGCACCGGCTTGCCGTCAGGTCCAGCCAGCGGCAGCCGCCAGTTGGGGTACTCCTCATCGGTGCCGGGCTGGTTCATCGCCCGGTGGTCGCCGGTGAGGTCCGGAACGGCAACCCCGAGCAGCTTGGCCGGTGTCCACGACAGGAACCGGTGCAACGCCTCGACGATCTCGGCCTCCTGGGCCTCGGGACGCAGCAGACCCCGGTCGACCAGCATGTCGAGAACCTTCTGACGATCCTGGTCGGCCAGCTCGCGCTCCACCGCGACAGGGCGGGTCAACAGGCCCAGCTCATGCCGTAGGTCGATGTGCTCGGCGGCCAGAAAGCCCGCGGTCGGCGGCAGGTCGTGGGTGGTCACGGTGGCAAGGCACAGCTCGCGATAGGCCTCAGCGGGCAGCGGCTTGCCCTCAGAGTCGTTCTCGAACCACAGGATCGACGTGCCCAGAATGCCTCGGTCGCGCAGATAGTCACGAACCCACGGCTCGACGACGCCGAGGTCCTCGCCGATCACCAGCGCACCCGCCCGATGGGCCTCGAGCGCGAGAATGCTGATCAGGGCCTCATGGTCGTAACGGACGTACGTGCCCTCGCTGGGAATCTTGCCGTTCGGAACCCACCACAGCCGGAAGAGCCCGATGACGTGGTCGATCCGGATGCCACCGGCATGACGCAGGGCCGCGCGCAGCATGTCCCTGTATGGCGCATAGCCGAGCTCCTCGAGCCGGTCCGGCCGCCACGGCGGCTGGCTCCAGTCCTGGCCCAGCTGGTTGTACTGGTCCGGCGGGGCACCGACGGTGACCCGGCGCGCGAGGGCATCAGCCAGAGCCCAGGCGTCGGCCCCCTCGGGGTGGACGCCCACCGCGAGGTCGTGAACAACCCCCAGCGACATCCCGGCTTCCTTGGCCTGACGCTGGACGGCGCCAAGCTGCTCGTCGACGATCCACTGCAGCCAGCGGTAGAACTCGACGTCGTCGGCGATCTGGTCGCGCAACGCCTCGACGGCCGCGCCGCGGGGGTCATGCAGGTCGGTGGGCCACTGGCCCCACGGCAGTCCGTGCTTCTCGGCGAGCGCGCACCATGTGGCGAAGTCGAGCAGACCCTGGCCCTCGCGCTCGCAGAACGCCGTGAACGACCGCGCGCGCCGTGACGGCCGCGGCTGGTGGAACACGGTGCGCAACGCCGCGACCTTGGCAGACCAGACGAGATCCCGGTCGATGGTGTCCTGCTCGTTCCAGGTGCGCGCATCATCCGCGTGCCACTCGAGCAGCTGCCGCTCCGCCGAGGACATGTAGCCCATCTCCGGGATGTCCTCGACCCTGATGTAGATCGGGTTCACGAACCGTCGGGACGTCGGCAGATAGGGCGAAGGCTCCATCGGAGCCACCGGCTCGGCGGCATGAAGAGGATTCACCAGGACGAAGTCCGCGTGCAGGTCGGCCACCGCCCAGGCCATCATGTCGCCGAGGTCCGCCAGGTCCCCCAAACCCCACGACTGCCGTGACCGGACGGAGTAGATCTGGCTCATCAGGCCCCACGCGCGCCGCTGCTGCAGCGGGGCCGGCAGGGTGAGCGCGGACGGTGCCACGACCAGCGGGGTCGAGAACGTGTCGAGGCCGATCCGCGCGTTGACCGTGTGCCAGCCCAACGGCAGGTCGCCCGGTATCTCGAAGGTCGCCTTTCCCGTGCGCTGGTCATCGATCATCCGGGGCTCGACGTAGTGGTCGACCTGCCGCACCTCGCGGCGTGATCCATCCTCGAGGAGCACCCACACCAGGGGCGTCTCGCCGTGCGGCAGGTGCATGGGCACCCACGGGGTCCCGCCCTCACGGCATACGACGATCGGGGGCAGGGTCCGACGCCACGCCCGGTCAGCAACCACGGCCAGGGATCTCGCGATGCCGGCGTCGTCCGAGCTCTCGAGCCCGAGGGATTCGAGCACGGCCGAGATCGTCGCCGCACTCACGATGACGTGGTTGCCCTGCCAGTCCCAGTACTCGGTGGCCACGCCAAACGCGCGGGCGAGCTCAGCGAGTGCATGCGAGGGTTCGGGGGTGGGCACGTCAATCCTGTCGGAAGGCATCGTTGGGGAGGACTTTGGGTACGGAGCGAGTGTTTCATGGTGGCGGTGCAACCACGTGCCGATCCGTTGGCAAGATGGGGGCATGTCTTTCGCTTTCCTCGCCTCCTTCCCGAACCCCACGCTGTCCACAGGGCTGCTGCCTCCACTGCCCCCGCTCGGCAAGGTGGGCTCCATGAGCTCGGACGCGGTGACCAGCTGGCGGTGGCTGATCGGCCCTTCGCTGACCATCATCGGCACGCTGGTGGGAGCGATGCTGCTCCGATGGGTGCTCCACCGGGCGATCGACCGGGTCGTCGACAGCGCCGTGACCCGAGCGGCCAGTCGTGAGAGCCAGACACCTCACCGGGCGTCCCGCGTCCTGGCGAATGCCATGGGCCTGGACCAGACTCGCACCGCCCAGCGCGCGGGCACGATGGGCGCCGTTCTCAAGAGCACGTCGACGTTCGTCATCTTCACCCTCGCGCTGCTGACCGTCATGTCCAACTTCGGTCTGCCGCTCGGACCGCTCCTGGCGTCGGCCGGGGTCGTCGGGGTCGCGCTGGGCTTCGGCGCACAGAGCTTGGTCAAGGACTTCCTCAGCGGCATCTTCATGATCCTCGAGGACCAGTACGGCGTTGGCGACGTCATCGACGCCGGTGAGGTGATCGGCACGGTGGAGGACGTCACGCTGCGCGTCACCAGGTTGCGGGATGTCAGCGGGATCGTCTGGTACATCCGCAACGGCGAGATCGTCCGGATCGGCAACCGCTCGCAGGGGTGGTCGACGGCGGTCGTAGACATCCCGGTCAGCTACAGCGAGAACCTCGACGTCGTCCTACCGCTTATCAGCGAGGTGCTGCGCCAGATCGATGAGTCGGAGGACTGGAATACACGGCTCCTCGAGGAACCGGTTTTGGCCGGGGTCGAGTCGATCGCGGGCAGTGTGGTCACGATCCGGATCTTCGCCAAGTGCGCTCCGAACGAGAATTTCTCTGTCCAGCGGGAGATCCGCGAGCGGGTCAAGGTGGCTTTCGACTCGGCCGGGATCCGTGCTCCGCTGGTCATGCCGCCGTATGGCGGGGCGCCGGGTGCTCCCCACGCCTGAGACTGACGGGTGTGGCGGTAGCAATGGCGCGCGCTACCCGGGCCGGCTGAAAGACTGTGCTCGTGACCGCTGAGAGCTTCTATGACCAGGTGGGTGGCCACGAGACGTTCTCCAAGCTCGTCCACGAGTTCTACGCGGGCGTGGCCGGCGACCCGACGCTGAGGGCGCTGTATCCCGAGGACGACCTCGGGCCGGCCGAGACGCGGTTCCGGATGTTTCTCGAGCAGTACTGGGGCGGTCCGGCAACGTACTCGGACCAGCGCGGTCACCCGCGGCTGCGGATGCGCCACCAGCCGTTCAAGGTCACCCCTGTCCAGCGCGACCGGTGGCTCACGCACATCATGGCGGCGGTCGACACGCTCGAGCTCTCCCCGGCCAACGACCGGATCCTGCGCGACTACCTCACCAGCGCGGCGCAGTCCATGGTCAACTCCCTGGACGACTGATTTTTCCTCATCCCTGCCGGGGTGGAGAATGCTCTGTTGTGACCCAAACGCAACTCAATGACATGGCCTCGACCCCAGTGGACGATGCCGCGCTGACCATGGACCCCTCGGCGGCTGACTCCCCAACGGCGGCTGCCTCGACGGCGCTGGTCCACGTGGGCTCCGGCGCAGACGCTGCCTGGTGGCGCTCTGCCGTGATCTACCAGATCTACCCCCGCTCCTGGGCTGACGGCAACGGCGACGGGATCGGCGACCTGCCGGGGATCACGTCTCGCCTCCCCTACCTTCGCGACCTCGGCGTGGACGCCGTCTGGCTCTCGCCGTTCTACGTCTCGCCCATGGCCGACGCCGGATACGACGTGGCCGACTACCGCGACATCGACCCCATCTTCGGAACGCTGGCCGACGCCGACACGCTGTTGGCCACCGCCCACGGCCTCGATCTCAAGGTCATCGTGGACCTCGTCCCCAACCACTCCTCCGACGAGCACGCCTGGTTCCAGGCGGCTCTGGCCGCCGGCCCGGGCAGCGCCGAGCGCGACCGCTACTGGTTCCGTGACGGCCGTGGCCCGGATGGGGACCTGCCGCCGAACAACTGGCTGTGCGTCTTCGGTGGTCCGGCGTGGACCCGAGTGCCGTCGGGCAAGAGCACGAACGGCAATGACACGAACGGGAGCCTCGATGGCCAGTGGTACCTCCACATCTTCGACCCGAAGCAGCCGGACTTCAACTGGGAGAACCCCGAGGTCCGCGCCGAGTTCGAGGACGTGCTGAGGTTCTGGCTCGACAAGGGCGTGGACGGCTTCCGGGTCGACGTCGCCAACGCACTGATCAAGGAAGCGGGGTTGCCCGACTGGGACGAGCCGCTGCACATCCTGGGCGACGCCGACGGCGTGCCGCACGACCACCACGGCAAGCGACCGCCGATGTGGGACCAGGACGGCGTGCACGAGATCTACCGGGCATGGCGCCGAATCCTCAACTCCTACAACCCGATCGATGCCGACGGCTACTCGGGCGACAACGACCGCATCCTCTGTGCTGAAGCGTGGGTCGACTCCCAGGACCGAGCCGCTCGCTACGTCCGCCCTGATGAGATGCACCAAGCGTTCAACTTCGACTTCCTGCAGTCGCAGTGGCGCGCCGCCGACATGCGCGAGTCCATCACGTCGTCGTTCGCGGCGACGGACTCTGTCGGCGCCCCCACCACCTGGGTGCTGTCCAACCACGACGTCGTACGCCACGCCTCGCGGCTCGGACTCCCAGTGGGAACCAAGCGCCCCAACGGAATTGGTGTCGGCGACCCCCAGCCGGACGCGGCTCTCGGCCTCCGTCGAGCGCGGGCGGCCACCGCCCTGATGCTTGCGCTGCCGGGCTCGTCCTACCTCTACCAGGGCGAAGAGCTGGGCCTCCCGGACTCCACAGACATGCCGGACGACGCCCGCCAGGACCCGACGTGGCCGCGCGGCGGTCACACCGAGCGGGGCAGGGACGGTTGCCGGGTGCCGATGCCGTGGGAAGGTGACCGGCCGTCATACGGTTTCGGCCCCTCCGGACAGACCTGGCTGCCGCAGCCGACGTCCTACGAGACGCTGGCCGTCGACCGTCAGGTGGGCGTCGAAGGATCAACCCTCGAGCTGTATCGCGCCCTGCTGGCCACCCGTCGCGCGCGCGGGCTCGGCGCGGGCTCGATGAGCTGGCTGCAGGGCTACCCCGCTGACGTGCTGGCCCTCATCGTCGCGCCTGCGACCGGCGCACGCGTCCTGGTCATCACCAACTTCGGCTCGAGTCCGGTGACCGTTCCCCCCGGCACCACGATGCTGTTGTCCAGTGGCCTGCTGACCCCCTTGGGAATGGTGCCCGCCGACACGACCGTCTGGCTCATCGCCCGGCCATGAAACCGACTCGAACTTTGGCCTCATGTGGTGACGTGGGGCCATGGCCACGCTTGACCCGGTGACCACCCCAGGCCGTTCGGTCGAAGCTCTGGCTCGTGGGCGGCGGGGCCCGATGAGCTCGACCTACAGGTGGCTGACGGTGGCGCTCCTCGCGCTGGTCACCATCATCGCGTTCGAGTCGATGGCCATCTCGACAGCCATGCCGAGCGTGGCCAAGGACCTGAACGCCGTCCGCTCGTACGGGCTCGCCTTCTCGCTGATGCTCACCGCCGAGCTTCTCGGCATCGTGCTGGCCGGAGTCTGGTCGGACCGACAAGGCCCGCTCCCCCCGCTGTTCGCCGGGCAAGTCCTGTTGGCCGCCGGATCTGCAACGGCCGGCCTTGCGCAGACGTTCCCCATGCTCCTTGTCGGCCGCCTCATCGCCGGTCTCGGCTCAGGCTTGATCGTCGTCGCGCTCTACGTCGTGATTGGCCGTGCCTACCCCGACTCGCTGCGACCAAAGGTGTTCAGCTGGGTCTCAGCTGCGTGGGTGCTGCCTTCCCTGATCGGGCCGCCGATCAGCGGCTGGCTCGCTTCCACCTGGTCCTGGCGCTGGGTGTTTCTCATGGTGCTCGTCCCGATCGCCGTGACATTGGTGGTGGTCCTGTCGCAGCGCGACCGCATCACCGCCGGCGCTGTGCACCCGGACGCCGAGATCGGTGCTGGCGTTGGCCATGTAAGCCACCGCCAGATGGCGTTCCTCGGCCTCGCCGTTGCCGTCTCCGCAGGAGCGATGCAGTGGGGCGCGGATCAACTGTCCACCTCACATCTGCTGCCGGTCGGCGTTGCCGTGCTGGGCTTCGTCGGAGTAGCCGTGATTGCGCCGCGCCTCCTCCCGCCAGGGACCTTGAGGATGGCGCGGGGACTCCCGTCAGTGATGAACAGCCGTTTCCTGCTCACCGGGTCGTTCACCGGCGCCATGACCTTCATCCCGCTGATGCTCGTCAACGAACGTCACCTCGGCCTCACCGCCGCCGGGTTCATGCTGTCGGTTGGCGCACTCGGGTGGTCGTTCGGCTCATTCGTGCAAGGCCACCACACGCTGCACGACCGCCGTTCGGAGCTCGTCATCACCGGAGGCGCGTCACTCGCCCTCGGCATCCTGCTGCTGGCTGCGATCGCCCAGTTCGACTGGCACAACTACCTCGTGGGCCTGGCCACGACATTGTCAGGACTCGGCATGGGGTTGGCCATGTCCTCGACATCGGTGCTCTCGCTCGCGCTTTCCGCTGTCCGTGACCACGGGCGCACAGGGTCCTCGCTGCAGCTCGCCGACGTTCTTGGCAGCGTGATGGGCATCTCGGCAGCCGGCGCGGTGTTTGCCGCAATGCATGATCCACACGGCTCCGACGTGCCGGTGTTCGTCCTGATGTGGGTGATCCTCGCCGGTGTCGCGTCCCTGGTGATCGTGGGCGGTCAACGAACCAGGACGTGACCTGTTTCGGTCGACAGCCGGGTCCAGTGACCATGCGCAAAGACCTGAGCGCGTTCCGACACCAGGAAGCCCAAGGCGTATGCCGCGAAGGCAGTTCCCGACGGGATCGGCGGAGTCGTCTGGGTGTCGCGGGCCCACACACGCTGCCGCAGGGCCGCCACCGCATGCGCCCCCGAACCTTCCGGGGTGCCCTGCGCGATCTCGACAATGCCTTGCGTGGCAATGGTCTTCAGATCCGCGACGCTCACGTCCCCCACCTTTTTCCAGCCGCTGCGCGGAGGCGTCAACGCTGCCCAGCCGACACTGACGGTGGACGGCGGGATCGAGAAGGCAGAGATCCCCTTTCGAGCGAGACGCTCGGACACGCTGGCCAGCGACACCGTGACATCCAGGTCAACCGGCTCGCCGAGGGCAATCACCCGCAGCCCGATGACTGCGCCCTCCGTCATCAGCCCGTGCCCCTGAAGGACGCCGACATAGGCCGCGAGGACCGTACCGTGTGACTGCAACCGGATGGCGCCGTCGGCGTCCAGGGACCGGGCGCGGTTGACGTATGTCCTCAGGTCCTCGCGCGTGTATGAGTCGGCGAACAGCAGCTCGCTCATCATGATGCCAGCAGACGCCAGCGGAAGGGCACCGGATCGCCGGACACACTCTTGAGCACCGCCCGCTCGTCGGGGCGCAGTCGGCGAGGGCTCGCGCCGGCGAAGTTGTAGGCCACCAGCGTCGTCTCGGCCCGGGCATACAAGGTCGTGCCCATCTCAGCCGGATCGCGCACCTCGTAGGCAAGGTCGAAGCTGGCCCCCGAGATCTTGGTCGTCCACATGTCCACCCTGATCGGCGCGTGACGGAAATCCAGCGGGGCGAGGTACTCGATCTCGTGACGGGCGACCACCACGCCCTCATCGAGCAGGGAGCGATCCGGGCCGAACCACGCTTCGAAACCCACGACGCGGGCGTCTTCGAGCAGGCGCAGGAACTGGACGTTGTTGATGTGCCCGTAGGCATCCATGTCGGACCATCGAAGCGGGACATCGACGTGGTACGGGGGCTCACTCATGGCGCCATCATCGCAGCCGCCGATATGGTCACCTCCGTGACCATCCCCGAGAACCGAGCCATCGTCGACCCACTCGCGGACCTTCTCGACGTCCTGGACCTCCAGCCCGCCGGTCCAGATGTCTTCATCGGGCGCAGCCAGCCGATGCCACATGGCCGGGTGTTCGGGGGGCAGGTGCTCGCCCAGACGGTGATCGCCGCCGGCCGGACCGTCAACGACCTCCCCGACGCGGCGGAGCATCCACGCCGGATCCACTCGCTCCATGGCTACTTCTTGCGCGCGGGCGACTCCAGCGCGCCGATTCGCTTTGTCGTCGAACGACTGCGCGACGGCCATTCGTTCTCGGCCCGGGGTGTCCACGCGATCCAGAACGACCAGCCGATCCTGTCGGTGATGACCTCGTTCCAGACCGACGCCGGTGGGATGGACCACCAGGACTCGATGCCGGCAGCGCCCGACCCCGAGACCCTGCAGACGCTGGCTGAGGTGTTCTCCGGGATCGACAACGCGCAGGCCACGTTCTGGTCCGAGGACAAGGCCATCGACCTGCGCCACGTCGAGGGGGCGATCTACGTCCGCCCGGGGCGACAGCAAGCGGCCCAGCAGAGCGTCTGGCTCAGGGCCATCGGCCACATGCCCGACGACCCGCTGCTGCACGCCGCGGTACTCGCCTACAGCTCGGACTACTCGCTGCTCGAGCCAGTGCTTCGCCGCCACGGCCTCGCCTGGTCCGACCGACGTCTGCGGGCGGCCAGTCTCGACCACGCGATGTGGTTCCACCGACCCGGACGTGCGGACGACTGGACCCTGTACACCCAGGCCTCGCCCTCGGCGTCGGGTGGGCGTGGGCTCGCGGCGGGCCGGATGTTCAACACGGACGGCATCCTGCTCGCGACGGTCGCCCAGGAAGGCATGCTCCGCGTCAAGCAGTCGTGACGGCAGCGCTCGCGACGGCAGCAGTCCTGACGGCACTCGTGAGTGATGGCTGACACTGACGGCCGCACTTACCTGCTAAGCGATCGCTTAGTAGGCTCACGGGCATGGCTGACGGACTCGACCTCGACGCACTGTCGGGCTACCTTGCGCAGTTCAGCAAAACGCCAGACGTCGTGGCGCCAGGGTCCGCGCCACGATGGCGGGCCGACCTCTTCGAGGGCGGCAAGTCCAACCTGACCTACCGGATCACCGACGGCTCCCACGACTGGGTGCTGCGCCGACCGCCGCTCGGGCACGTCCTGGCAACGGCTCACGACATGGCCCGCGAGTATCGCGTGATGTCGGCCCTCGCTCGGACCCCGGTGCCCGTCCCGGCGATGGTGATGCTCTGCGAGGACACGAGCGTGATCGGCGCGCCGTTCTATGTCATGGAGTACGTCGAGGGCTCGATCCTGCGACACACCAGGGACACCGCCAACCTGGACGACGCTCAGCGAACTGCGTTGGCACATCAGCTGATCGACACCTTGGCCGACCTGCATGACGTGAACCCGGCGACGGTCGGACTCGACGACTTCGGTCACGCCGACGGGTTCCTCCCGCGGCAGGTGCGTCGCTGGACCCAGCAGCTGGAGCGGTCCCGGACCCGCGACATACCCGGCGCTGACGAGCTCGCCACCGAATTGGCCGAACGTGTTCCAGCCAGTCAACGGGCCAGCGTGGTGCACGGTGACTACCGTCTCGACAACGTCATCGTGGGACCCGACCAGCAGATCCGGGCCGTGCTGGACTGGGAGATGGCCACACTGGGTGACCCTTTGTGCGACGTGGGCCTGCTGCCGGTCTATGCACTTCCCGTGCCCGGGGTTGCCGGCGTCGTCTCGGACGGCATGGGCCCCCACAACGGCTTCCCGGCGATGGAGTCCCTCATCCAGAGGTATGCCGATCGCTCAGGTCTGGATGTCAGCGGGCTGTCCTGGTACACCGCACTCGGCTACTACAAGCTTGCCGTCATCTGCGAGGGCATTCACTTCCGCTATGCCGCCGGCCAGACCGTGGGCGCCGGCTTCGACCAGATCGGCAGCATCGTCGAGCCGCTGATTTCCGCGGGCCGTGAGGCCCTGAGCTAGTCGGCCAAACCCCTGACATACCAATGAAACTCATCACGCCTTGGAGGCATCTGTGAACAGCACCACCCAGCGCACCGCGATCGTCACCGGCGCGGCCCGCGGCATCGGCGCCGCAACCGCGATCCGCCTCGCCAAAGACGGGCATGCCGTCGCCGTCCTGGACCTCGACGAGGCATCGTGCGCAGGGACGGTGTCGGCGATCACCTCGTCCCGGGGCCGTGCCATCGCCGTGGGCGTCGACGTGAGTCAGCCGGACCAGGTCGATGTTGCCGTCGCCCGGGTCGCGGCCGAGCTCGGGGCTCCGACAATCCTGGTCAACAACGCCGGCATCATCCGCGACAACCTGATCTTCAAGATGACCGTCGAGGACTGGGATGCCGTCCTGAACGTGCATCTTCGTGGGTCTTTCCTGATGACCAAGGCGGTGCAGGCATACATGACAGCCGAGAAGTACGGCCGGATCGTCAACCTGTCCTCGACATCGGCCTTGGGCAACCGGGGGCAGGTCAACTACTCCGCTGCCAAGGCCGGGATGCAGGGCTTCACCAAGACTCTGGCGATCGAGCTCGGACGATTCGGCGTGACCGCCAACGCGGTGGCCCCAGGCTTCATCGCCACGGATATGACCAGGTCGACCGCCGAGCGGATGAAGATCCCGTTCGAGGACTTCCTGGCCGGAGCCGCGACACAGATCCCGGTCGGCCGCGTTGGCCAGCCGGAGGACATCGCGGCCACGATCTCGTTCCTGACCAGCGAAGAGGCCGGGTTCGTCTCGGGTCAGGTCATCTACGTGGCTGGTGGTCCCGAGGACTGATCCCGGTCATCACCCTTCGCCTTGTTGCGCCGAAACCACCGAAACAGGGCCTCAACCGGCCTCAAACCGTGGTCTCGGCGCAACAAGCGGGTGGTGGAGTGCGGCGTCGGGCTTCAGGCATCAGGCGGGGTGTGGGTGTCGGGCAGGGATCGGCACAACCGTCGCATGCCCGCGAGCCACCGATCAGGGTCAGCCGCGCGACCGGCATACATCAGAGCGACCTCGGGGTGGGGCAGAACCAGGAACCGGCCCACCTCGATCGCAGCCAACAACGCGGAGGCGACATCGTCAGCCTCGATGGCCGACTCGTCCATGAGCGCTTTGGCTGCCGGGCCGGAGTCCTCAAACAACCGCGTTCGCACGCCCTGTGGGCAGACGGCATGCACGCGCACGCCCGCATCGGCATACGTCATCGACAGCCACTCGGCGTAGGCATAGGCGGCGTGCTTCGTTACGGCATAGGGGGCGGCACCGGGGATGGTGAGCAGCCCGGCTGCCGACACGGTGGAGACGAACATGCCATGCCCTTGCGAAACCCATTGCGGTATAAGGGCTTTCGAGGCGTGCACGTGTGCCATGACGTTGACCTGCCACGAGGTCTCCCAGGCACTCTCGGCGACATCGACCATGCCTGGGCGGGCCACCCCGGCGTTGGCGCAGTAGACGTCTATCGACCCGGCGCGCTCTCGGGCGGTGCCGATCAACAGCTCGACGCCGGCTTCGGTCGAGGCGTCGCCGGGCACCGCAATGCCGCCGATCGCCTGTGCGCATTCACGCGCCGCGTCGGCGTCGAGGTCGTTGACCACGACTTTCGCGCCCTGAGCCGCGAACATCCTGGCGTATGCCGCACCGATCCCCCGCCCGGCTCCGGTGATCACGACGACCTGACCGCCGAAGCGGCTCACAGGCCACCCCCGAAGCGGCTCACAAGCCACCGCCGAGGCTGACGCCACCGTCGATGACAAGGGTCTGTCCGGTGATCCATGACGAGTCGCTGGACAGCAGGAACGAGACGACGCTGGCGATGTCCTCGGGAACACCCAGCCGCTTGAGCGGGTATCTCGAGGCGACCTGCTCCTCACGCCCTTCGTACAGAGCCTGGGCGAAATGGGTCTTCACGACGCCCGGGGCCACCGCGTTGACGCGGACATCCGGGCCCAGCTGGCTGCCCAGCTCGGCCGTGAGATGGATCAGCGCAGCCTTGCTCACGGCATACCAGCCCAGGACTCCGGTGGTGCGCAGGCCGGCGATCGAGGCGACGTTGACGATCGCGCCGCCCGGGGCCTCTGGCGTGCCGAGACCAGAGCCAACGGCCTTCTGGATCCAGCTGAAAGCGCCGAGAACATTGACCTCCAGGACCTTGCGGGCAGTCTCCGTGTCGGTGTCCAGCATGGGCCCATAGGCCGGGTTGATGCCGGCGTTGTTGACGAGGAGGTCGAGGCGCCCGAACGTTGCGTGGGCGGCCGCAACCACCTCGTCCTGGTGCGCCGCGTCATCGGCGCGGCCAGCGATGGCCAGGGCATGCGCGGGACCGCCGAGGGCATCCACCGCCTCGGCCAACGCCTCTGACTTGCGCGCCGTGATGACGACGCGAGCGCCATCGGCAACCAGCCGCCGTGCGATACCCAGGCCGATACCGCGGCTGGCGCCGGTGACGATCGCTACCTTGTTCTCGTGCGTGAGGCCCATGGGTCTGATGCTCCTTGGTTGCTGAGTTATCGCTCAAAGGCCGAGATCGCGGCCGATCAGCTCCTTCATGATCTCGTTGGAGCCCGCCCAGATCTTGGTGACCCGGGCGTCGCGCCAGGCCCGCGCCACGCGGTACTCGTTCATGTACCCGTAACCGCCGTAGAGCTGCACGCAGGCGTCGAGCACGTCGTTCTGGACCTGCGCCGACCACCACTTGGCCTTTGCTGCATCGATCGCGGTGAGCTTGCGCTCGTTGTGGGCCTCGATGCAGTCGTCGACGTACGCCTGAGTCACCTCGAGCTTGGTCTGCAGCTCGGCGATGAGGAACTTGTTGTGCTGGAACGAGCCGATCGGTTGACCAAAGGCCTTGCGTTCCTTGCCGTAGGCGATCGTCTCGTCCAGGATCTGCTGTGCATGCGCAGTGTTGGACACGGCAGCGCCCACACGCTCCTGGGGAAGCCGCTCCATCATTGCGATGAACCCCCGGTCGACCTCACCGATGACGTTGGCACCGGGTATACGCACGTCAGTGAAGAACAGCTCGGCGGTGTCGGACTCGTCCTGGCCGACCTTGTCGAACTTGCGACCACGTTCAAAGCCGGCCATGCCGGTCTCGACGCCGAACAGCGTGATGCCCTTGGCGCCCTTGTCCGGCGAGGTCCTTGCCGCGACGACGACGAGATCGGCCTGGTAGCCGTTGGTGATAAAGGTCTTGGAACCGTTGAGGATCCAGTCCTCACCGTCGCGCACCGCCGTGCTCTTGAGAGCCGCGAGGTCCGAGCCACCACTGGCCTCGGTCATCGCGATCGCGGTGATGATCTCGCCGGTGCAGAAACCGGGCAGCCAGCGTTGCTTCTGCTCCTCGGTGCCCAGGTCCACCAGATAGGGAGCGACGCAGTCGGTATGGATGCCGAAGCAGGAGGACGCCGCGGCGTTGAACTTGGAGAGCTCCTCGGCGAAGACCGCGTTGAACCTGAAGTCACGGGCCTCCGAGCCCCCGTAGACCTCGGGGACCTCGAGCCCGAGCAGACCTTGCTTGCCCGCCTCGATCCAGACCTCGCGATCGATGCACCGGGCATCGATGAACTGCTGGGCACGCGGTTTGAGGCTGCGTTCGACGAACTCCCGAGCCGTCTCGCGGAATGTCTCGTGGTCAGCGGTGTAGACGTTGCGTGGCATGTCGTTCTCCAAATCACTAAGCGCTTGCTTAGTTTCGATCAGGTGGGGCATGCTGTCAACCATGACCGCGTCATCGACGCCGGCCACCGGCCGTCACACGGGGGACTCTGTCCAGCGCCTGATGGATGCCGCCGTGGATGCCTTTGCCGACAAGGGATTTCACGCGACCAGCACCCGCGACATCGCCGCACGGGCCAACATGAGCCCAGCCGGCGTCTACGTCCACTTCGCCAGCAAACAGGACCTGTTGTTCCAGCTCTGCCAGCGTGGACACGTCTTGGCTCTCGAGATCGTGACCAGCGCACGCGACAGCGCACAAGCCCCCCCGGCCCAGCTCGTGGCGATCGTCTCGGCCTTTGCCCGCTGGCACGCGGAGCAGTTCCGCACGGCACGGATCGTTCAGTATGAGTTCTCCCACCTGACCCCCGAGCACCGCGCCGAGGTCCTCGCGGTGCGCAAGCAGATCGACGCCGTCGTCAGGAACGTCCTGCTGGCAGGTGTTGCCAGCGGCGACTTCGACGTACCGGACATAGCCGTGACGACGCTGGCCCTGCAGTCGCTGACCATCGACGTCGCGCGGTGGTACGGGCCCGGGGTGCGGCGCACGCCCCAAGCCATCGGGACGGCATACGGCGACCTCGCACTGCGGCTCGTTCGCGCCTGAAAACCCTCGAGCGTCAGCCGCGGGCAAGCTTGCGATAGGTCACACGGTGCGGCCGGGCGGCGTCGGCGCCGAGACGCTCGACCTTGTTGGCCTCGTAGGACTCGAAGTTTCCCTCGAACCAGTACCAGGCGCCCGGGTTATCTTCAGTGCCCTCGTAGGCAAGGATGTGCGTCACCACGCGGTCCAGGAACCACCGGTCGTGACTGATGACGACGGCGCAACCAGGGAACTCCAGGAGCGCGTTCTCCAGGGAGCCGAGGGTCTCGACGTCCAGGTCGTTGGTCGGCTCGTCGAGCAGCAGCAGGTTGCCACCCTGTTTCAGGGTCAGCGCCAGGTTGAGACGGTTGCGCTCGCCGCCGGAGAGCACGCCGGTCATCTTCTGCTGGTCTGCGCCCTTGAAACCAAACTGCGACACGTAGGCGCGGGAGGGGATCTCGACATGGCCGACCTGGATGAAGTCCAGCCCGTCCGACACGGTCTCCCAGAGGTTCTTGTTCGGGTCGAGGCCGGACCGACCCTGGTCGACGTACGAGATCTTGACCGTCTCGCCAACCTTGACGTTGCCTTCGTCCGGCTCCTCGAGTCCGACGATGGTCTTGAAGAGGGTCGTCTTGCCGACGCCGTTGGCGCCGATGACACCCACGATGCCGTTACGGGGCAACGTGAATGAGAGGTTGTCGATCAGCACGCGGCCGTCGAAGCCCTTCTGGAGGTCGTTGACCTCGATCACGGTGTTGCCCAGGCGCGGGCCCGGCGGGATCTGGATCTCGTCGAAGTCCAGCTTGCGGGTGCGGTCGGCCTCGGCAGCCATCTCCTCGTAGCGGGACAGCCGTGCCTTGGACTTGACCTGGCGGGCCTTGGCGTTGGACCGGACCCACTCCAGCTCGGCGGACAGTCGCTTGGCGAGCTTGGCGTCCTTCTTGCCCTGGACGGTGAGGCGTTCCCGCTTCTTCTCCAGGTAGGTCGAGTAGTTGCCCTCGTAGGGGTAGAGCCGGCCCCGGTCGACCTCGGCGATCCACTGGGCCACGTTGTCCAGGAAGTACCGGTCGTGAGTGACGGCCAGGACGGCACCGTGGTAGGCGGCGAGGTGCTTCTCGAGCCACTGCACGCTCTCGGCGTCGAGGTGGTTGGTGGGCTCGTCGAGCAGCAGGAGGTCAGGTTTCTGCAGCAGGAGCTTGCACAGTGCCACCCGGCGGCGCTCTCCACCGGAAAGGATCGTGACGTCGGAGTCCGGCGGAGGGCAGCGCAATGCGTCCATCGCCTGCTCGAGCTGGGAGTCCAGGTCCCACGCGTCAGCCGCGTCGATCTTCTCCTGGAGGTGGCCCATCTCCTCCATCAGCGTCTCGAAGTCGGCATCCGGCTCGGCCATCTCCTTCGAGATCGCGTTGAAACGGTCGACATCGGCCTTGATCTGGCCCAGGCCCTCCTCGACGTTGCCGAGGACCGTCTTCTCCTCGTTCAGCGGCGGTTCCTGGAGCAGGATGCCCACGGTATAGCCCGGCGACAGCCGTGCCTCACCGTTTGATGGCTGGTCCAACCCGGCCATGATGTGCAGGATCGTCGACTTGCCGGCACCGTTGGGGCCGACGACGCCGATCTTGGCACCGGGATAGAACGACATCGTGACGTCGTCGAGGATGACCTTGTCGCCGTGAGCTTTGCGCGCTTTGGTCATGGTGTAGATGAACTCAGCCATGGACGTCAGGTTATCCGGAGCAAGGGGTCGCCTCCTAACTCGCCGGCTGGCGCACGCCGGCTGGCGCACGCCAGCCGCCACCGGCTGGGAAGGCGAACCAGCGTGCAGACTCCCGCGCCGGGCCACTGGGTTGCACCCGACGCCCATCGCCTGGGCATGCTCCTAGCGGCTGCCGGCCCCGACCGTCTCGTAGGCGTCGGTGTCAGCGCTGGACACGTCGATTCCGCCGGCTCCATGCCCGGACCCCTCGGTGGCAGGCTGGTCGTCACCCTCCTCCAGATAGTCGTCATCTGCCATCGCGGCATCGCGATCCAGCTGGTCGGCTGCATCCTGGACCTCAGGGTCGGCCATGCGGTCGTTCTGGTTCAGCTGAGGCTTGGCAACCTTCACGAACTTCGTCTGACCCCAGCTCAGGTCGTGTCCGACGTTGTTGGCATCGATCTCGACGGTGGTGCCGCTGCGTTCCCCGTTGACCCACTGGTTGATCCGCATCCGCCCATAGACGAGCACCGGCTCGCCTTTCTTCAGCGAGTTCGCCAGGTTGACCCCCAGGGAACGGAACGCCGTCACGTTGACGAAGTTCGTCCCGGCGTCGATGTACTCACCGGTCTTGAAGTCCACGCGCCGCACGTTCGATGCCACCCGGAAGGTCACGAAGGGCACGTTCGCCTTGGTCGCCCGCGCCACGGGGTCGCCGACCACGTTGCCGCTGATCGTCACATAAGTCTCATTCATCGTCATCGCCTCATCTGTCTCATCGTCTGCTCGCCGCAGTCGGCGCGCGACTCCACAGTGGGTATTTCGACCGGTCGATGACAGGACCAAGCGCGAATCTGTGGACGGTGGGACGTGGGGTTGCGCGGTTGTGGACAACCGGCACATTCACGTATCCGGCCCGGAACTGCCCGGCGTGTGGCGCCGAGCCGGGTGGATCTCGGCTCAGACGCGTCTGCGCGCGGTTTCGAGGTGCTCGCGCGTGATGCGGTGCCGGTCGAGAACCTGTTGCACCGGTGCGACCAGCCGGTCGCGAGCAACCTGCGCCACCGCCTCCCGCAGACGAGCGGCCACGATGGCCTTGCGCCGCCGACCCCCGAGCCGGCCGATCGGCCGCGCCACGAGGGACAGCAGGAAGCCGAGGAGCAGCCCGCCGGCCAACAAAAGGAAGGGGTAAGCCAGCCGTCCGATGCCAGGAGCATCGAGGTGCAGCTGGAGCAAGTTGAGCACCGCCAGAACGGCGAGCCAGCTCAGACCGGCGGCAGCGGCGATGAGCAAGATCCACTGCAGCATCCCGAAGCCGTTCCACCACAATGGAGCCCGCGCTCGAAGCGAGGTGCCAAGAACGGCTTGGTCCAACGCGTCGGCGAGGTCGTCCCGTTGCGGCGTCGCAGCATCGGTGACCGCGTCAGCCCACACCTGCGGCAGTCCCCGACCGGCGCTGTCCGCCAGCTCGCGCGTAGCCAGCGCCACGGCCGAACGCGCAGCCGGGGTCGCAGGCGGCAGTGACGATCGGCCCAGCACCAGGCGGACGTCGGACTCTGATATCCCACCCGAACGAACAGACGCGCCCTGGTTCAGCCGGAGCAGCTTGAGCTGCGCAGGGCGCAGAGTCTTGAGCCAGCGCGTGAGTGGCCAGCCGGTACGCGCCAGACTGGCTCGCCGAAAGTCCCTCTCAACGGCGTCCAGGATGACCGGTATTCCGGCCGCGCGCTGGAGCGCGTCAACCAGACTGGCGTCGGAATGGCCATCAAGGCTGGGCTCGGAATCGGCGACACCCGAGCGCAAAACCGTTGCGACAGAACGCAAGTCGGAGTCCAGACGCCTTACCGCCGCGTTCTGGCTCGCGACAATCTCACTGATCCGGTGACGTAGATCGACGATGCCGCTACCGTCCGCGGCCGATGTAGCGATCACCTCAGGGTCGATGACGCCCTCCGTGCCGAGCAGCCGGACCAAGTCGTTCCGACACACGGCGAGCATCTCGAACGCCAGCCGATCTGCCTGGTTCAGGACCACGATCGTCACGGCGTCCTGGGCCGAGAGCCTGGCGATGTAGTCCTCGTGCAGACGCGCGTCGGCATACTTCTGGGGGTCGGTTACCCAGATGAAGACGTCGACCAGTTCGAGCAGACGGTCGGCCTCCAGGCGATGGGTCTCCTCATAGGAGTCGAAGTCGGGCAGATCCAGCAGCACCAGCCCGTCGAGCTCGAGTCCGGGCGCGGGCCCATACGACGCGTAGCCCGTCTCGTGCGTGGCGTCGGGGCCGATGCTGGAACCCGTTGTGTCGGAACCCTTTGTATCGGAAGGCCTTTCGTTCACCAGGTGACGGGTGCCGACCTTGAGCCAATCGAGCAATGCGGAAGCGGACTCACTCCCCCAAACCGCCGCGGTAGGCGTCGACGTGGTTGGACGACGGGCCCCAACCGTGGCGACTTCGGTCCCGACCAGCTGGTTGAACACGCTCGACTTGCCGCTGCCCGTCGCCCCCGCGAGCGCGACGACCGTCTGTCCGCCGGACATGGACGTCCTCTTGGCGGCCTTGATGATGGCTACCTCTGCGCGATGAACGCCGCCCACGGGCAGTCGCCCGACCCCGGATGCCAGCGCCGACATCAAGGCATCGGCTCTGGCACGGACCGACCCGACCGACGCCTCGGACGCCGGCAACGCCGACTCGACCGACGTTTCGGACGACGACACCAGCTCATCCGCCACCAAGGCCACTGATGACTCCTTGTCCGTAGCTGCCCGAACGCCCCTGTTGGCCGAACCCCTCTTGGAGGCAACCTTGCTCGCCGAGTTCGATTGCGCCGGAGCCCTCTTGGTCCCCTTCCGCTTTGCCGCGCTCATCGCGCCGCCTCCACAGCTGCCGCAGCGTCTATGAGCCGATCCGCCTGATCTGGGCTGACCGAGAAGACGGCAACCGCGGTGTGCATGCGCGCCTGCTCCGCGGCATACAGGTCCTCGGTCCTGGCCATCAGCTGGCGACGAGCCTTGGCAGCCAGGTCGCGGACGGCCTGGTCACCAAAGATGGCCTCCAGGATGCGTTGGGCCAGGACTGCCGAACCACCTGCGATGCCCACCTCGCCGCCGGTGATCCCGCCGGTCTGGCTGAACACCAGGAGCATGAGGATGACGCCAACACCGTTGACACCAAAGGAAAGCACGCGCGCTGCGGTACGCCGATCGTTGCCCTCGGCGCGGATCATCTCGAGAACCTCGCCCTGCCAGTCACGTACCATCCGCTCGACCGTGGCGATGCCCCCCGGCTCAGGGGTGGCCAGCTCCGGGTGTGCCGCTGCGAGCTCGGTACCGCCGGGCAGCTGACGCCATCGCCGAAGGACGGTTGCCGCTGCACCGCGCCCCTGGGCCGTCAACAGCTCGGCGACACCGGACTGCAACGCCTCCCCCAGGTCTGATGTCGGCGGCGGGTTGCCTTTGATGGCAGCGGTGATCCGGTCGCGCAGCCGTGAGACGCCCGCCTCCACCTGACGCAGGAACTCTCCGGTGCCGACGAACTCCTGCCAGCGGGCCAGAACCTCGCCACGCAACAAGGTCCCGTCAGCCATGGCGTGCTCGACCGCCTCCAGCGCGTCGACATAGGCAGCCGTCACCTCCTGGTGGAGGGCCGCGGTCGCCGCGTTCTGCTCGGCGGTCGCGGCCGAGAGGGTGAGGACACGATCATCCATGGAGGTCAGTGCACCGGTGAGCGTCCGGCGTACCACGATCGAACGAGCCTTGGCGTCCCGTGCGAGCGCCGACAGCCACGAGCGCAGGCGGGCGATCTCGCGCTCGGTCAGCAGGCCCTCGTCCGTCAGCGTCGTCTCGGCGACGGTGAAGATGGGGGCGCCGGCAAGGCCCTGCACGCGCAGCATGGACGCCAGATGGCTGCGGATCTCGTCCATGGCCTCGAGCGGCACCCGGTCCAGCACGATCGCGACCGAGGTTCCGTGCTCGGATGCCCCGCGAAGGAGCTCCCAGGGCACAGCGTCGGCATAGCGCGCGGCGGTGGTGACGAAGATCCAGAGGTCAGCAGCCGCGAGCAGCTGGCGAGCGAGAACGCGGTTGGTCTGCACTACCGAGTCGACATCCGGCGCGTCGATCAGCGCCAGACCGGCGGGCAGCGTCCCGGAGCCAACGAGGCGAAGTGAACCGTTGTCGTCGCCAGCGCTGTGGGCCCCAGTCACCCGAGACAGACCAGGCAGGACTCGGCTCCCGCTGAACCAGCCGGCGTCCGCGTGGTGGTGCACCAGAACCGGCGACCGCGTCGTCGGGCGCAGCACGCCGCTGCGGCTCACGACCGAACCGACCAGCGAGTTGACGAGGGTGGACTTGCCGGCGCCGGTCGATCCGCCAACCACTGCCAGCAGGGGTGCGTCCAGCGAGGTCAGGCGCGGGATGACGTAGTCGTCGAGCTGTTTCAGCAACGAGGACTGCGACAAACGGGCCTCGGCTGCGCCGGGAATGTCCAGAGGGAGCGCGGCGTTTTCGACCTCGACCCGGAGCTGCTGGACAGCGCTCAGCAGTCCCGCGTCATCAGCCCCAACCGTCACAAGCCGCAAGCCTGCCCTGTCCACTGCCTCCATCTCAACCCGGGGCAGCAAAAAGCTTCAGATATCTGGGTTCTGCGCGGCGATTGAAGCGCCCTACCTCGTGGGAATGCGCCACCGCCACCGTGAATGTCGCTCGCTCCCCTACACTTCTCGCGTCGCCTGCGCCCACCGTGGGGGACATGCCCCCGTAGCTCAGCGGATAGAGCAAGAGCCTTCTAATCTCTAGGTCGCAGGTTCGAGTCCTGCCGGGGGCGCCACCGCCAGAGCCGCAGCTGGCCTGTTCCCACGTCACGCCCCGGAGGTTGCTGGGAGCCGCCGTCTAGGGTGGAGTCCGTGACCCAAAACACCAACCAGCGCGCGACCAACGACCGGATCGTCTGGATCGACTGCGAGATGACCGGCCTCAGCCTGACCACCGACGCGTTGATCGAGGTGGCGGCACTGGTGACCGATTTCGACCTCAACCAGCTCGGCGAGGGCATCGACCTGGTCATCAAGCCTCCGGCCGAGGCGCTCGAGCAGATGGTCGACTTCGTCCGTGACATGCATACCTCCAGCGGCCTGCTCGATGAGCTTGCCGACGGCATCACGATGGCCGAGGCCGAGCAGCAGCTGCTGGCGTACGTGCGCGAGTGGGCGCCGGATGCCGTGAAGGCCCCTCTGGGTGGCAACACCGTGGGGACGGACCGCGGGTTCCTTGCTCGAGACATGCCCGAGCTCGAGTCGCACTTGCACTACCGGATCATCGACGTCTCTTCGATCAAGGAGCTGGCCCACCGCTGGTTCCCCCGGGCGTACTTCAGCTCCCCAAAGAAGGTCGGCGGCCATCGGGCTCTCGCCGACATCCGCGAGAGCATCGCAGAGCTGCGCTACTACCGCGAGGCGATCTTCGTGGCGCCGCCCGGTCCTGACTCCGAAACCGCAAAGGCGATCGCGGCCCGTTACGAGATCGGGCCTGAGACAGCCTGAGACCTGCGGCGTCCCCACTTCCCTCGGTCCTTCGCCTCGGCACGGACGTGGCCGAGGTTTCGGCACAAGCACCCGTCCGGAACAGGTACGATGAGCGCCGCTGAGTGCGACCGTCGTCAATGGCGGTCGCTCGGCATGGTGGGTGTAGCTCAGCTGGTAGAGCGCCGCCTTGTGGTGGCGGATGTCGCGGGTTCAAGTCCCGTCACTCACCCCAGCCACAATGGGCCCCTGGCCTGCGGAAACGCAGGACAGGGGCTCGTTCGTCTCCTGTCTTGCCCCCTCACCGGGACCAGTGTGGGGACAATCGCAGGACTCACAGCGAGGTCTGAACCACCAGCTGCTTCTCGAAGCACAGTGAGAAGGTGAAGGTGGTGACGTACGGCTCGTAGATCGCGATGCGCTCATAGCCGGTTCGCTCATAAAGGGCCACGGCCTCGGGCTGACGGTCGCCGGTCTGGAGGATGAGCCGCTTCGCCCCCCGGTCGCGGGCCCGGCCCTCAAGGTCGGCCATGATTCGCCGGCCGATACCCCTGCCCCGAGCCCTGCTGTCAACGAAGAGCCTTTTGACCTCCCATTCGCCACCAAGGTTGCGCAGAGCACCGTGCGCCAACGGCATGCCGTCATCATCAATCGCCAGCAGGCTGACCAAGATGTCGCGCGGATCGATCAGGAGTGCCTTGCGGCGGGCAGCGAGAACGTTGTCCGGCTCCGACGACGAGAAGAGCGACCCGTAGATGGCCGACATCTCAACGTCCATGAGCTCTCGGAGGGCCACCGCCCTTGGATCACGCCAGGTCACCGGCACTATCTGAGCCTGCTTGCTCTTCAAGAGTCTGCTCCTTACGTTCCTCCACGCTAGACCACGCGGAGGAGCGTTGGTCGACCTCGACCACCACGCCGGGCGAGTCCGGGCGTGACGGCATGTCAGCGGCTCCCGACGCCGAGCAGGAGACGGGAGCCGGAGACCCAGGTGGGCACGCCCAGCGACCAGAAGTTGACGTAGATGCCGACCATCACCCCGCCACCGATGAGGTACGACAGCACGATGGACGGCCCGGCCATCCCGATGCTCGTAGCGGAACCATGGAAGAGCCCGGTCCCGATTGCCCCACCCAGCGCGATCATCTGTATATGGCGGTTCTTCAGTCCTCGTCGTAACCCGCCATCGGCCCGGGGCCTGGTTCCTGGGGGCCCGCCATAGAAGACCCAATTCATCAGGCGTTGACATGGATCGCCGCCTCGGCCTAGCATCGGCGACATGCGCGCGATGATCGTCAAAGAGTTCCGTGAGCTGCGCCGCGACAAGCGCACCCTCGCCATGTTGATAGCGATGCCGCTGCTGCTGCTGGTGATCTTCGGTTACGCGGCCAACTTCAAGGTCCCCACCGTCAAAGCCGCGGTGGTTGGAACGCAGGCCACACAGTTCGCCGCGACATTGCCGCCGTCGTTCTTTGACGTCACGGTGATCGAGAAAACGGACACCCAGGCCGACGCGGAGCGGCTGCTGCAGGACAGCACGGTCGACGTCGCCATCATCACCGGTCAGCAGCCCGCACTCGCGCTGGTCGATGGCTCGAACCTCTTTGCCTCGCAAGCGATCGTCTCGGTCCTGAACAAGGCCGGCGACAAGGTCAGCAGTCAGATCCTGTACAACCCCGAGCTCAAGACCTCCTGGGTGATGGTTCCGGCCATCATCGGACTCATCCTCACGTTCATCGGCACGATCGTCACCAGCATCGGCCTGGTCCGCGAGCGCGAGACGGGCACCCTCGAACAGCTCGCTGTCATGCCGATCAAGCCGGCCACCGTGATCCTTGGCAAGATCTCGCCATACTTCCTGGTGGCCTCGATCGACATGATCATCATCACCGGGCTCGGCATGCTGCTTTTCAGCGTGCCCTTCAACGGCAACCCGTTCGTGTTCGTTCTCGGAGCCGGGCTGTTCCTGTTCGTGGTGCTCGGGCTCGGCGTGTTCATCTCGACCATCTCGCAGACCACAGGGCAGGCGATCCAGACCGCGTTCATGTTCCTGATGCCACAGATTCTGTTGTCGGGCATGATCTTCCCGCTCGACGCGATGGCAGCTGGCGTCCGGTGGATCGGCTATCTGCTCCCGCTCACCTACTTCACGATGATCTCGCAGGGCGTGATGCTTCGCGGGGCGTCCCTGGCGTCCCTCTGGTTGCCGTTCCTGATGCTCACCGTGATGGCAATCGTGGTATTCAGCGGCGCCACCCTCCGCTTCCGCCGCGACCTCGCACCCGGCCGCCGGCGTCACCATGGCACCGTCGTCGCCGAACCTTCCGGTGGGCAAGCCGGCGGCGAGGCGCGGAGCGGTTCATGACCTACGCCGTCCGGTCTGGCGCCGTGCGGTTCGGCGACACCCTTGCACTCGACGAGGTGAGCTTTGAGGTCGAGCCGGGATCGGTGATCGCCGTCGTCGGCGGCGACGGCGCCGGCAAGACCACCCTGCTGCGCAGCCTGGTTGGGAAGGTGCAGCTCGAGCGGGGTGAGGTCGATGCCCCGTCGCCCCAGGCGATCGGCTACCTGCCGGCCAGCGCAGGCAGCTGGCCCTCGCTCACGGTCGCGCAGAACATGGATTTCGTCGGCGGCATCTACGGCTTGTCCGGCAAAGCCCTGGTGTCTCGCCGCGATGAGCTCCTGGACCGCGCCTCACTGCTGGACGTCGTCGACCGGCTGGCCTCACAGCTGTCGGGCGGGATGCGCCGCAAGCTTGGCTTCAGCATGGCGATGCTGCACGACCCGCCGCTGTTGGTGCTCGATGAACCAAGCACCGGCGTCGACCCGGTGAGCCGGGTCGACCTGTGGCGGCTGGTGTCCGAGGCGGCAGCTGCCGGCGCTGCCGTCGTCATGTCCACGACGTACCTCGACGAGGCCGAGCGGTCGGCAAGCCTGCTGGCCCTTGACGGTGGCCGGATGCTGGCCAGTGGCACGCTGCAGGAGGTGCTCGACTCGTTCGACGGCGCCATCGCGCGCACCGCCACACCGCACCGGCGCGCCTGGGCGTGGCGGCGGGGGCGTATTTACCACGAGTACTGGCCCGCCACCGCCGAGGTGCCTCTCGACGGCTTGGCCGTCATCCCGGACCTCGAGGACGTGGTCATCGCCCTGTCGCTGCTCAGGGGACACGACCGCGAGATGGCGTCGTGACGGCCTCGGGCACGGCCCAGGTCCATCCCGGCGTGCTGTTCCGGGCCGATCAGGTCGGTCGCACGTTCGGGGGGTTCGTCGCGGTCGACGACGTCACGATGAGCGTCGGGTCTGGGGAGGTCGTCGGCCTGCTCGGTGCCAACGGCGCGGGCAAGACGACGCTGATCCGTATGCTGCTCGGACTGATCGCGACCACGGTGGGCGACGTCGAGCTGCTCGGCGGTCCGCCTGACCGGGAGCGACGTAGCCATCTGGGCTACGTGCCACAAGGCCTGGGTCTGTACGGCGACCTCACCGTGCGGGAGAACCTCGCGTTCAGCACCCATGCCTACGGGGCCGTTCTGCCGGACCTGCCCGAGGCACTCCGCGAGGGGGCCGACCGGCTCGTCGCAGAGCTCCCCCTTGGCCTGCAGCGACAGCTCGCCTTCCTCGCCGCGCTCGCGCACGACCCGCAGGTGCTGGTGCTCGACGAGCCGACGTCCGGCGTCGACGCGCTCGCCCGGGCGGCGCTGTGGGACACCATCCACGAGCAGGCCGAGCGGGGTGTCGGCGTGTTGGTGACGACGCACAACATGCAAGAGGCCGGGCAGTGCGATCGGCTGCTGCTGATGTCGCAGGCGCGTCTGGTCGCGCAGGGCAGCGAGGCCGAGATCATCGGCTCCACCACCGCCGTCGCCGTCCGCACCGGCGACTGGGCGAGGGCGTTCGCGGTGCTCAACGAGGCCGGCCAGCCGGTGATGCTGGCCGGGCGCGACGTGCGCGTCGCCGACGCCGACGCCGACCAGGTACGCGCGGTCCTGGCCGATGCCGGGGTGATGGCCGAGGTCGTCGGGGTACCGGCCACCATCGAAGAGCGGATGATGGTGCTCGCCCGGGCCCCGGAGGCGCTCTGATGCCGCCGCGTGGACGACGTCCCGTCGGCGGCCCCGATGCCCGCGAGCAGATCCTGACCGCGGCAGCCGAGCTGTTCTCAGAGCTCGGCTTCGAACGCACCACGATGCGCGCGGTGGCAGCCAGGGCCGACGTCGACGCAGCGCTCATCCACCACTACTTCGTCAACAAGGAAGGCTTGCTGGCCGCGGCTCTCGTCATGCCGGTCGACGCAGGGGCGCTACTGGCCGGTCTCGATGAGGACCCAGAACACGCCGGAGAGGCGGTCGTCCGCCGGGTCCTGGGGTTTTGGGAGGGGGATCCGGAGACCCGACGGCGGCTGCTGGGACTCATCCGCGTCGGTCTGTCGCATGAGTACGCAGCGGGTGTTCTGCGCGACCTTCTGGGCCGCACCATCCTCACCGCTCTGGGGCGCGTGGTCCCGGATGACCACCGTGCCCTGCGCGCAGCGCTGGTGGGTACGCAGATGGGCGGGCTCCTCCTCGGCCGGTACGTGCTGGGGATCCCAGCCGTGCGGGACGCCACCCCCGAGCAGCTCGTTGCCGCGATCGGCCCCGTGGTCCAGCACTACCTGACCGGCCCCGTGGGCGGTGCGCCCGCGGCCGCCATCAACAGGACTCGGGGAACGGCGTGACCCAGGTCATCGCTTCTTGGGGGGTCGGCCTGCCTTCGTCTTGGTGGCGTTGGGTTGAGACGCCGTCTGCGCGGTGGTGGGTGAACGCGTCGGCTTGGCGACCCCTTTCGAGGTGTAGATCACCACAGCACTGCCGCGAAGCGCCTTGAAGGCGGGTTGCGTGCCCACGGCCAGACCCACACGGATGCTGGAGCTCACGGCGTAGCCAACCACGGGCCTGAACCCGGCGGAGGTCAGCACCCCCTTGGCTTTGCTCAAGGACAGCCCGTAGACCCGGGGGATCGACACCAGGTCGCCGGACTGCACCTTGCTGCCGGGTTCGGCGAAGTCACGCAACGGCATACCGGCGGAGGCGCGGTCCATGATCCGCTTCCAGATCGGTGCCGCGATGGTGGAGCCGAAGACCTCACCCCAGTAGAACGTCTTGCCGAGCCTAAGGTTGATCATCCTGGCGGCGTTGCGGGGGTCATCTGGCGTGCCGACCCAGACCGCGGTCGCCAGCTGTGGGGTGTAGCCGACGAACCAGGTCTCATTGGTGCCACCGCTGGGCAGGGAGTTCCCGGCCGTACCGGTCTTGCCCGCTGCAGCACGTCCACCAGCAAGGCTGTTGCCGTAGCCCGTGCCACTCGTGATGACGGCCTTGAGGATCTTGGTGACACCGTTGGCCACCTCTGTCTCGAGGACCTTCTGGCACGGGTTCTTGGGGAGCTTGAGCGACGTGTGGTCGCTGGTGGTGATGGAGACCACTGGTAAGGGTGGGCAGTACGTGCCGCCGGAGGCGACCGTGGCGTACGCCGAGGCCAACGTCAGCGGCGAGACGCTGTCCGAGCCCAGGGTGGTGGCAGACGGCCCAGCGGTGATCGGGTCTCCGTTGCCTTTGTGCAGCCCCATCTTGGTCATCAGGCCCCGAACCTTGCAGGGCCCGAGCTTGGCCACGAGCCCGGCAAACGCGGTGTTGACCGAGTGGGCTGTTGCGTCGGTCAGGCTGATCGGGCCGTTGTGGCTGCCCTCATCGTTGTGGACGGCCCACGGCGAGTAGATCCTGCACGCCTTCTCTGTGAACTCGTAAGGGTAGAAGTACGCCGGGTGCGTCGCGTTGGCTGCGCGCGCGACGATGGTCGAGTTGATTGGCATTCCGGACCGGAGCGCCTCAGCGACGGCGAACATCTTGGCGCTCGAGCCGAACGCGAACCCGCCGGACCCGCCATACATCTGATCGACCGCCCAGTTCACCGATGTCTTGCCGCGGATCCCGCTCTTGAGCGAGAAGGTCGTGTTCTGGGCAATGGCCAGGACGTGGCCGGTGCCGGGTTCGACCACGGCCGCAGCGGCGCCGATGTCAGCGGGGTTGCCGATCGGGACCTTGGCGACGAGCTCCTGCTGGGCGGCCAGCTGCATCTTGGGGTTGAGCGTCGTCTGGATGGTCAGCCCGCCGCGGTTGATCTTCTCGAGGCGATCCGCTCGCGTCTTGCCCAAAGCCGGCTGGTCCAGGAGCCACACGCTGACGTAGCTGCAGAAGTAGGGGTAGGGCGAGAGCGCGCAGGAACTCTGTGCGGGTTTGGGGTTGGTCACCATCTTGGTCTTCTTGGCGGCTGTCCAGGCCTTGTCGGTGATCAGCCCAAGCGTGTGCATCCGGTCCAGGACGATGTTGCGTCGGGCCAGAGCTGCGCTGGGGTGACGGATCGGGTCGGTCGTGCTCGGCCGCTGAACAAGACCCGCCAGGGTCGCAGCCTGAACCAGGCTCAGCTTGGCTGCGCTCACCCCGAAGTAGTGCCGCGCCGCCGCCTCAACCCCGTAGGTCTGGTCTCCGTAGTAGACGAGGTTGAGGTAGCCCTCGAGGATCTGGTTCTTGGTGAGGTTCTTCTCCAGCGTGACGGCGTACTTGAGCTCCTGGAGCTTTCGGGTGTAGCTCTTGGCCGTGGCGGCAATGGCACCGGCCCGGTCGTTGTTGCGCAGGGCGTTCTCCTGCAGCGTGATCTTGACGTACTGCTGGGTCAGGGTGGACGCGCCCTGGGTGTAGCCGCCGCCGAGGTTGGCGACGAACGCGCGTCCCACGCCGTAGAGGTCCACGCCGCCGTGCTCGTAGAAACGGCTGTCCTCGACCGCGATCTGGGCCTGGCGCATGACGGGCGCGATCTGGGCCAGCGGCACGATGATGCGGTTCTGGTCGAACGGGGTGGCGATCACGGTGCCGTCGCTGGCCAGGATGCGGGACTGCTGCGACAGCGGCGTCCGGGCGAATTCACCAGGCAGGTCGTCGAAGACGTGGACCCCTTGGCGGGCTGTGGCTCCGGCGGCGCCGACGGCCGGCATCATCAAGCCCGCGCCCAGCAGACCAAGCACCATTGAGGTCGCCAGAAAGGCCCCGAGCAGACGGAAGACGTTGGTGACGTTCGCGATGCGCCCAGCCATAGGACAAGCGTAGGTCGGACTGGCCAGCCGCGGGCAAGGTTCGGATCAACCTGCGGATAGTCCCGCCGACGGTCGCTTTGGTGACAGCGTTTTGCGGTGGTGAAACCGGATGAGGGCTGAACAGCGCAGCGCCAGTCGCTGAGGTAGTCAGGCGCGATTGTTGGACACGCGGTCTTGCGGCTCTAAAGGAAGGTCTCCCTGAGGCTTCTCGCAGTACGGTCTGCGTTATCACTTCTCTGTTCAGTATCTATGATCTCGCAGATCGTGCTGCCCGCGGCGAGGATTCAGAGCGGCGGCGTCATGCGGCTGCTGCTCTGTGACGATTACGAGCCGCTGCTCGACGCGCTGAGCATGGCTCTGAGAGACAGGGGGCACACGATCGTGGCGACGGCCATCGATCCTGATGAAGCCGTGGAGGCTGCCCGCAAGCACCAACCGGACGCGTGCCTGCTCGACGTCAACTTCCGCCACGCCAACGGGCTCAACGCCATCGGCCGGATCCTCGAGGTGAGCCCCGATACCAAGGTGGTCATGCTGTCAGGCTCGATCAGCAGGGGCCTGATGGCGGACGCCATCGCCAAGCAGACAGAGGCCAATCTTCGCCGTGGTGGGTTGTTGGCCAGCGAGCCACCCACCTGACATCGGTGTATCAGGCCGGGGTAGCCACCCACATCGGGCCAAGGTTGGTCTGGATAATCTCTGCCTCTACTGCGTAGTGGGAGCCGCTGATGTCGGTCCCTTCGCCCCAGCTGAACTGATGGCCTGGGCCGACGCTGCGGGACAACGGCCATCGCTCGTTGTCGTGCGCGCCACCTCGGCACACCGCGTATCTGGGGGTCACCATCTGAACGCTAGCCCCGGGATGCGATTGGCGCAGCGAGATGGCCAACTCTTTGCCAATCGGTGCACGAACCCATCCCGGACTCGGGGCTCTCGGGGCTCTCGGGGCTCGTGGGGCTTTTGGGGTCTCCAGCCTCTCCGGGCGGCCCTGACCCAAACGAGAGCGCGACAATGAGGCCCATGTCCTCCCGCACACTCTGGTGTCGCCCTCGTTCAACGTCGAGCCGCCTTCTGTCGGCAGTCACGATGGCCGTCGTGGCGTCGTCAGCCTTCGCTCTCGCAGCGGTCACCTCGGTGGTCAACGCGGCTCCGGCATCGGCCCATGTCGAGCTGGTCAGGATCACCCCCGACAGGGATGCGCAGCTGACCACTGCGCCCAAGGACGTTGTCCTGGAGTTCAACGAGCCGGTGAGCACCTCGTTTGCGACCGTGGTGGTGACCTCGGCGTCAGGCGTCAGCGTGACGAGCGGCGAGCCCGTCGTGGTCGGTGCCACGGTGACTCAGGCGCTCGTCCCTGGCATGGCCACAAGTGCCTACCGAATGGCGTTTCGGGTGGTCAGCACTGACGGCCACCCGGTCACTGGTGAGTCGGGTTTCACCCTGACCCTGGCCCCGACAACGAGCCCCTCGACGTCTCCGCCATCGGTTTCTCCCCCTGCGACGCCCTCGACCACGGGGACAAACGTGGCACCAGCTCAGGCCCCCGATGCCGGTCAGAGTCGCGGGCTGAGCCGATCGAGCCTGGCCGTTGCGGGAGCATTCGCGCTCTTGCTCATCGGCGCCGGCCGGCTGCTATGGCGACGCAAACACCCCTGAACCGCGCCGATTTCCGACTACAGCAGCACCCCTGCTAACCTCTCTCCTCGTCGCGCCGTTAGCTCAATTGGCAGAGCAGCTGACTCTTAATCAGCGGGTTGGGGGTTCAATTCCCTCACGGCGCACTGTTTGAGCACGAAATCACTGGTCTCAGCCCTTTGGGGTTGAGACCAGTGCCCGTTTAGTGCCCGCTTACTCATCGGTCCAGCACCCTGGCTGCATCGGAGCTGGCGACCTTGCGCCCCATGTAGACGTCCATCGTCATGCTCGGCTGAGCGTGACCCAGGTGGTCAGCGATCTGCCGTGCAGACAGGCCCGCGTCGTCCAGCCTCGTGGCCACTGTCTTGCGGAACGTGTGACTCGACACCCAGCCAAAGCCGGCATCGTCCAGTGCTCGCCGAAGGTCAGCGGCCGTATTCGAGGAGTCCCGGACGTGCCCTATCGGGCTCGGGAACAGTGCCACGTCGGTGCGCAGCTTGGTGTTTCGCATGCGACGCCGGAGGATGGCCACCACGTTCGGGGGGACCGCGATCACCCGCCATCCCGCTTTCGTCTTCGGGCGCTCCTCGATCCCGAAGTCCGTGACCGTGGCAGAGATCTCCACCGTCCCGCCCTCGAGGTCAACCTGTGGCACCCGTAATGCACACGCCTCCCCGATCCGGACCCCCGTACCCAGCATGAACTCAACGAAGTCGACGAGGTCCAGCCGCTTAGCTTCCTTGTCAGATCGGATCATCTTCACCAGATGCTCGGTCTCCCCCGGCGTCAACGCTCTGACGATCTTCTTCTGCACACTGATCGGAGCAACGTCCCGGGTCGGGTTCGTGGTCATGGCGCCGTGCCTCATCGCCATACCGACCATGCCACTCATCACGGACCTTGCGCCCTTGGCCGTCGTCGCCCCGTGCTTCTCTCTGACGACTCGCAGGAGTCTGTCGACAGCCGGCACGCCGAGCTCACGAAGCCGCAGCTGCCCGACGCCCGGATCGATGAACTGCACCACAATGGTCGAGTACCTGGCCTTGGTCGACTTCGCCAGATCAGACGCGGCGACCTCGAGCAGCCATGCGGTCGACAGGTCAGTCACCTTCGAGTTGCGGGTCAGATCCGCTGCACCAGCCGCCGCCACCCGGTCGACCATCGCAACCTTGAGGTTCCGCTCAGCTGCTGACTCGCTGGACCCGAACCGGACGACGTAGCGCACCTGGCCGTCGTAGTCACGGAACCTGCAGCGGGCGCGGTGCCGCCCTGGCGCCACTTCGCGCACCGAGATGCTGGCGAACGTCCCGACAGGTAGCGGTGGCCTACCCATGCCGGTTGCTAGTGCTCGTCGTCATCGTCGGGACCCCACTCCAGCCCTTCGCGATCGTCGACCTCGTCTTCGTCACGGAGCCTCTGCTCGTACTCAGATCGAGCCTCAGCCACAGCCTTCTCGGGCACATCGGAAGCTCTCGCCCACAAGTCGCGCTGGACCAGTTCGACGTCGCTGAGCTCATGTCCGTCCTCGCGTGCGCGCGTCAGGTGACCCTTGAGCGCATCCTGGGCGTCGAGACACTCCCAGACGCTCTCCACAATGGCGCGATAGGCGTTGGTCACTCGGCGTACGCCTTGCTGGATGTATGCCCCGATGGGCTCGGTCAGGAAGGCGTGCACCGAGGGTGTGCCGAGGACTGCGGCGAGATCTTCGGCCTCCGCCAGGCGCAACGGGCGCTCTCCCTTCTCGACGCTCCAGACGGTCGCCTGAGACCACCTCCACCCCCGCTTGCGCATTTCATCGGCGACAGCCTGCTGAGTCTTGTCGCCTCGAAGGATCGCCATGGTCCGCCCGATCTGCCTGTCCTGCTCTGTCGACATGTCAGGACCGTACTCGCGTTACTAGTGGGTGTCTACTAGGGAATGTGCTTTACTTCGATCCATAGTTACTTGCTACTCCAGTTTGGGGTGGCACCACCACATGAGAGGGAAGCCCAGTCATGGATCTTCTGACACTCGATGAGACCGCAGCGTTCCTGCACCAGCCCGTCGCCACGGTGAGGTTCTGGAGAGCAACGAACGACCCGACCAAGCCCCAAGGCCGGCGGATGGGCCGCCGCGTCATGTACCGCCAGGGCGACCTCGAGCAGTATGTGAGCGCACTGTTCGACACGGCCGAGCGCGCCCTCTGATCGGGGCACCGGACGAGTCGGCAAGCCGATGTCGGTCGAGGGCAAGAACCAGTGGCGACCGTGACGGCTCAACCGCTTGCCGTTGATGGGGCCAGGCCAGCCGTCGAATGGGTTGCGGCTCTTCCCCGCGACTGGACGACGCTCGCCGAGCGATACGTACTGCACGTCATCGCCTGCGACTCCTACGACGGGCGAACCTCGCGACCGGGCCTTGAGAACCTGGCGGCCTGGACCGGCATGCACCGCTCATCGGTTGCTGAGGTTGTGAATCGACTTCTGCGACCGAGCAACCATCGCCCCGCACTGCTCGCCCGCACATCATCGGCCGGCAGGAGCCGGTCGGAGTATCGACTACTTCAACCGTCCGGCCAGCACGACAGACCAACTGTCGCCCAACAGTCGGATAACCGTCCGGCCAGCACGACAGTTAACTGTCGCCCAACTGTCGTCCAACAGTCGTCCTCACCGGACCCTCCCTTTCCCTTACCCGAGACTCCCTCTCTCAGTGCAGCGCAACGCGCCGTCGCCAACGCTCTCGGCCTGCCAGAGGACGATGAGGAGCTGAACTCAGCCTCGATCCACCGGTGAATCTTGGTCTCGGTAGCTGGTCATGACACACGAATACCCTTCTGAGCAGGGAGAATACGACTTATTAAGGGTCGGGTTCATCCGCAAAGAAGGGCATCCGCTGAATGCGAGTTTCTCAT
>DASRVZ010000187.1:0-12789 GCA_035654835.1 Dermatophilaceae bacterium
GGGCCGCCGGCCAGATTGGGGAATGGACCCACCCGGTCAGCGGCGTCGTTGGTTTCCTCGGGCGCTGCATCGCCTCCAGCAGGTTGGCGAGCGGCTGCCATGTGGCCACGAACGCGCCTGGATCGCCGGAGGTACGGAGCACCGGGGTCACCGACCCTCTCGATCCATCTCACAGGCGGAACAGCCAGTCGACCCGGTCAGAGGCGTGGGTCGTCACCCCGCGGCGGATCCACATAGTCCCCGCTTGTCGTGTGATGGACAACGTCCGTGCGCCGGGCGGTGCTGGCCAAAACGAGCGAGATGATCAGGCCGGCGATCCCCACCACCATGAGGATGACGCCCATCGTGGACATGCTGATCCCGCTGACCGATGTCGTTACCGCGAACTTCAGGATCGCTCCGATCGCGATCAATACCAAGCTGGAACCGATTCTCATCAGCCGTTCTCCTTCATGGGGTTTGTGGACATTTCAAAGTTACCCGGGCCGCAAGCCATACGCGTCTCTCCCGTGCGGGACCGGCCGAGGATGTGTAGCGCTCCGACCAGTCGATCGGTTAGGTTGTTTGTTCAAGGTGTTCCAGGCTCACACGGACCCGTCCACGCAAAGCGGAAAGGAACCTCAGATGATCATCCTCGGAATTGTGCTTATCGTCATCGGACTACTCGTGAAGAGCCTCGCCATTCTGGTAACCATTGGCGTCATCCTGTTGGTGATTGGAGCGATCCTGTGGGTCCTGGGCTCCATGGGTCGCGCCGTCGGCGGTCGCAAGCACTACTACTGACGAGGATCTCATCTTACTGACGGATGCCTCCCACGGCGGGCGTGGACGATCGGCCAACTTGCCCCCACACGCCATTGATGGACCTGACGAGAAGGGAGCCCTGTGATGGGCTGGACTGACAAGCTGAAGAATAGGAAGGACGAAACGAAGGGCGCAGCCAAGGAGAAGCTTGGCAAGGCGACCGATGACGAGCAGATGGAACGTGACGGCCAGATCGACCAGACCAAGAGCAATCTCAAAGAAGCCGGCGAGAAGGTCAAGGACGCCTTCAACAAGGACTGAGGGCGGGTCCTGTTGCCTCTATGCTGACTCCGCCGCAAGCCGCAGGGATCACTCCTCGGTCAGGCATGTGGCCTCCGGCTGTTCCAGCCTCCTGCCGCCATCGACACCCAACAGCCTCGACCCAACCCCGCGTTTCGTCCCCGGCGCGCCGTCGCAAAGTGAAACCCTGGGCGGGTCGGTTTCCCCCAAGGCCCCGCCCGCGGCATCCCGGGTCAGGGACGGATGTCAAACAAGGCGTTGTGACCTCCAGCATCATGGATCTGATCCACCTGCCCGAGACCAGCGCCCCGATCCTCGCTCAGCTGCGCCGGGCGTACCGCAACGAAATACCGCAACACCACCACCGCGACTCGCCATCCGGCAGGGTTGCGTGCGGCCCTTGCGTGCTCAGTGGCCAACATGGTTGCGGTTGCGGGAAGTTCGGGACGAAGAGGCCGCAGGTTCAAATCCTGTCACCCCGACCAGTGTTTCCGCAGGCCAGAGGCCCTACCTTGGGTTCTTCCGGTGAGCGCAACACCTAACTGATTGAAGGTGGTGTGCGTGAGGTTCTCTGAGTACATGGTTGCGTGGTCTCGCGCTGGCGCGGAGCCAACTGGGCGAGCGATCTTTGTCGGAGAATTTGAGATAGGTGCTCGACGCCGGTGCAGAACCCGTGAGGAACTTCAGTGCCGCCCCACCATCTTGGCCGGAGCTACCCGCACCTGACCTGTCGAGTTGCTGCGAAAGCGGGAAGTGGCATGCGTTGGCGGACTTTCCCCCCTTTCCCGTATGGCAACGGAGTGTGAGCCGGGCTCCCGAGAGGAGACCTTCCACGGTCTTGTCGACGTGCCGGTGGGTCGGCGACCCCAGTGGCGACTGAAGGTCGCGGTGGCACGGACAGGAATGCTGAGTCACACTGGGATACGAGATGGACCAAACGCGCAATGAGCTGCGGCAAGGAGACTGATATGGCAGGGAAGGTGATTGTGGCCGTTGTGGTGATCGCCGTGATAATGGCAGCGGTCGTCATGGTGGGTCGCCAACGCAAGACGCAGCAAGCCAGGCGAGCTGAGTCGCTGCGATCGGAAGCAGGCGAGCAATCAAGTCTCGTGCGACAACGTGAGAGCAAGGCGGCAGAAGTTGACGCCCGTGCTCGCGCAGCGCAAGCCGAGTCAGATGCCAAAGCGGCAGAGGCAGAGCGACTGGCACTGGCGGCCGAGCGTCAGGAGGCGGAGGCGTCCAAACAGCGCTCCGAGGTCGACGACCAATTCCACAAGGCTGACGAGATCGACCCTCATTACGACAACACGCATGTAGAGGACGGGAATACAACAGACGGGACCGGCCACACCCACCAGGCCGACACCAGCAGCACCGAGGACAGGGACCGCGAAACGCCCCATTGACAACCGGCTAGAAGAGATCCTGTCAGTGACGACGGTAAGAGATCAGCGGCAGCACGCCGTGACCAGCCGGGCAACCAGATCCTGGTGCACCTGCAGGACCAGATGCCGTTGGACCACGCGTTGCACCCGACATGGTTGGCCGCTCCCAGCGCTCAGCCGCAGTTCAACCGGCCACCCGGATGGTCGAGGGACAGATGCCGCTGGCCTTGGCGACGCACTGCTGCTGGCAACGCTTATTGCGGCGAACGACGCACCTACGCGGTGGCCAACGAGTCGGAAAGATCACCCGCCCGAAGATCATTGCGTATCGCATGATGCGGTGTTCGCAGGCCGATGCCGGGCCCGAGAGCAGGTGTCCATCAGGCGCAGTCCAGGCGCGGGAGGGCCACCTCCCGACGATGAGCTGGACCGCGGCGGCGATGGGGATGGCAACGAGGGCGCCGATCACCCCGAACAGGGCTCCTCCGAGCAGGACGCGTTGCGGCGGGCCGGCCAAGTTGTAGGAGGTGCGCCATGGCGGCGCTACTCATCGGGTACGCCCGATGCTCCACCGACCTGCAGGACCTGACCGCTCAACGCGACGGACTCACCGCATCGTGAGCTCATCGGCGATGGCCCTCGCATCGGGCAGCGACCGGGCAAGCCGGTTGAGCTTGGTCACCACCAACGTGTCAATTCCCCGACAAGCGGCCAGGGCCTCACGCAGACCAGGCCGCTCACGGTTGGTGCCGGTCAGGCCATGGTCGACGTTGACCCGGTTGTCGGCCACCCCGAGTGCACCACCGGTGTCGGAGTGTCCTTTGGCGCCGATCGAGGTTCATCCAGCGGTACAACCGCAACCGCTGGCAGTCGACCCTGGACTACCTCACCCTTGAGAAAGTTGAACTGCGCTCAACTGTCACGAGCTACCGCTCGCAGCATGAAAACCGGTGTCCGTCGAAGCGGGGGAAACTCCAGCCCCGTTCCTTCAGGGATGACCTGCACAGACACCACATTCAACCGTTGGCAGTTAGTGACTGCTTGCGGGCGTCGTGCAACTTTCTGCGGACTGACAACCAACCGAGAGGAGCTCATCGGGGCTAGACAGTAGAACGGCCCCGGCCAGGCGCGCGCCCTAGTCAGGGCCTGGACCGCTTCAGACGTCAGGGGGGGCGACGAAACGGTCTAGCACCAGCGTGCACGACGAGCGGGGCGAAGGTGTGGGCTTCATCAAGAAACCATCCGAACTCCACCGTTTAGCGTAGGCCGGGCGTAGCGTCACGCAAAGCGGCTCCAGTCGGAGGATTGGATCTCCGTCCGAGGCCTAGACGGCATCACCCCCGGTCTCTGACCTCGGCGCAACCGCCCAGATCGTCTCCAGGGCTCGACTCACCCAGGAAGCACCCGCCCGACGAGAGCTCAATTCTCGGACTTTCATACGGCAGAACTTTCATACGGCAAGAAATGAGGAACGCACTTGGGGCGTGGTGGCGATGAGCGTGTCGCCTTGTGGTCTGGCAGTCGCCTTGGCTATCAGTCGGTCTGGTCAGCGCCGGTCTGCTCCAGTTCGATCAGCTGGCCCTCCAGATAGGACTTCAGACGCATGCGGTGGTCACGCTCGAAGGTTCGCAGCTCTTCGATCTCCTTCTGCAGCAGGCTGCGCTCGCTACCGAGCTCTTGAAGCACCTCGGCCCTTTGTTGCTGGGCCTCGGCGATAAGCGCGTCGTGGCGTGACTGCCCCTCGCTGAAGAGCTTTTCGCGAGTGGTCTGGCCCTCGGCCACATACTCATCATGCAACTTCTGTGCGAGAGCCAGCACGCGAGCCGCCGAGTCCACGCCTGCTGAGCCAGACTCGGCATCCGCGTTCATCGTCGTGCCGCAGGGGTGGGGTCCACGCAACTGACGAAGCCAGCAAAACGGTAGGCAGGACGACGGTCGGTTGACGCTTCAAGGTCACAGCGCCGCACACAGTTTGAGAACAAAAAGGATCCGCGATCCCACCGGCTCCTGAAACGACCAGGATGGTTCATGTGCCAACCCCATTCTCGGGGGCGGTCCTGCTGGGCCGCCGTCAATAACAAGATAGGGGACCAGGAAAAGATCCAAGAGGTTTCGAGCCACGACCCGGACGATCCTGAGCGGCGCAAAGTCCCACGAGCGTGGGTTAAGCGGTGCTGAGACAGCCACCCCCATGACCGTCACACGTACCGACACCAAGTGAGCGCTTTGCAGTAGCCGCCCCTGTCCTGAACGCACAGGTACCTCACCGGCACACGCCTCTGCGCGTGGGTCAAGCGGCTTACAAGGCCGGGGGTGGGACAGCGCCGACTCTTCACGACTAGCGGGACCTTCCTGGCTAGTTGGATCATGAACGGTTTCGGCTGACCCGTCACGGGCCCTGATTGTGGCCGTGACCTGCAGATATGCGCGTGTCGGTGCTGGATGTTGGCCTTCCGATAGTGTATTACCCAGATATGCCTTCGATTGTGGGTAAGAAGCGTGGGAACCAGACCTACTACTACCTGGTGGAGTCCGCCCGGGTGGACGGCAAGCCACGGATCGTGGACCAGCAGTACCTCGGCAGCGCCGAGGAGGTGATGGCCCGGCTGTCCGGCGCCCCGCAGGGCAGTCCCACCCGGACGCAACACAAGCAGTTCGGTGACCTGGCCGCGGTCTGGGCGATCCTGGGCCGGCTGAAGGTCATCGAGGCGATCGATGAGGTCTGCGGCCCACGACGCGCCGATGCGGGAGCATCGGTCGGGACCTACCTGGCGCTGGCGACGTTGAACCGGGTGGTGGAACCACGCTCGAAGCTGGGCTTCGCCGACTGGTGGGACACCACGGCTGGGCCGCGGTTCACCAAGGTGCCGGTCGCCGCCACCGACCATCGTCGGTTCTGGGACGCCATGAACGCTCTGGACACCGACAAGCTCGCCCTTGCTGAGCGGGCGATCAGCACCGCGATGGTGACGGAGTTCGGGCTGGACCTGTCCGCGTTGGCGTTGGACATGACGAACTTCGCGACCTTCATCGACAGCACCAACGACCGAGCCGACCTCGCGCAGCGCGGTCATGCCAAGCAGAAACGCAACGACCTGCGGCTGGTCGGTCTCAGCCTCGTGGTGACCCGCGACGGGGCGATCCCGATCGTCAGCCACACCTACGCCGGCAACCGGCCCGACGTCACTCAGTTCAGTACCGTCCTGGGCGAGCTCACCACCCGCTACCGCACCCTGTTCGACAACCACGAAGACCCTGGTGCTGGTGTGGGTGTGGGTGTGGGTGAGCAGTCATCGCCGACGGTGGTGTTCGACGCCGGCCAGAACAGCGCCGGTAACTTCGCGCACCTGGCCGAGTCCGGGTTGCACTTCGTCGGATCCCTGCCACCGAGCGACTTCCCGGACCTGCTCGCCCTACCCGCCACCAAGCGCCGCCCGGTCGACCCCGAGAAGTTCCCCGGGCTGAGCGCCTACGGCACCCGCGCGATCGTGTTCGGCACCGACCGACGGGTGGTCCTGACGCACTCGGCGACCCTGCACGCCAAGCAGTCCCGCGGCTTGGACCAGACCATGGCCAAGACCCTGCGGGGCCTAACTGAGCTGGCCGACACCCTCGCCCGTGGCAAGACCCGCCGGGACCGCACCGCAGTGCTCGCCGAGATCACAAAGATCACCCGGCCGCGCTGGGTCAACCGGGTCCTGAGCACCACCCTGACCGGCCAGACCCCAGCCGAGATGCGGCTGAACTGGACGATCGACAAGACAGCTCGCAAAGCACTGGAAACCGAACTGTTCGGCAAACGGCTGCTCGTCACCGACCACGATGACTGGACCATCGCCGAGGTCGTCGCCGGCTACCGCTCCCAAAACGACGTCGAGTCAGGGTTCCGGCAACTCAAAGACCCGCACCTGGTCGGGTTCTCCCCGATGTTCCACTGGACCGACCCCAAGATCCGGGTGCACGTCTTCTACTGCGTCCTCGCCCTCGCCGTCGCGCACCTCATGCGCCGCGAAGCACAACACGCCGGCCTGAACCTCAGCGTCCGCGAACTCCTCGCCAACCTCAGCGGTATCGAAGAAACCGTGCTGCTCTACCCCACCGGCAACAAAGGCCGACCCCGCGCGCAACGCATCCTCACCGACATCGACCCCACCCAGCAACGCCTGTTCGACCTGTTCGGACTCGCCACCTACGCCCCCCGACGCTGAGATGGGTAATACACCCGAACCCGGCCCACACCCCCGCTGACCTGCAGGTTTACAACTCAAGCCCGAGATAGCCAGGAAGGTCCCGCTAGGGACAGTCCCCGCGCGACGCATCGTTGCAGGGCTTATCGCTACATCTCGGCGGCGGGCGGCGACCCAACGGGGTCAGGCGTGGGGGTGGTCGGGTTGTCCAGCGCACACCCCAAATTCAACCTGGCGTGACCGACTTCGGCGCGGGTGACCTCACCGGTCTAACGGCGATAGCTTCGAACTGCTGAGCCCTAGGCTATCAACGTATGCAGATTGACTCCGAAGAGGGCAACGAGCGGCCAGAGCACAATCGCCGCTAGGCCTTCCAGAATGTTGCCGGGAACGTTCCAAGCCACGAGGTACCCGTGAGTACTTGCGACCAGTAACCCGATGACCAGATACACCACCGTGACAAGCCTTATCCCGCGTCTGCCCATTGGGCGTCTTCCTATTCCGCGTATCATCAATATTTCTTCCATTATGGGATGGCGATGGCAGATTCTAGCGCCCGGTAGCCACCTATGTCCCGTCCCGCGCAGGTAGGCTTACCGCGGCGAAAGGAGTGCCCGATGGCGCCACCACGGGATGTCACCAGAGTCGCAAACAACGTCGAGGGCCAACCTGCCCTGCAGATGGGGGCCCGGGTCGGCTATGGCGTCAGCGGTGTGCTGCACCTGTTGATCGGCTGGATCGCCCTGCAGGTCGCATGGGCTGCCAGCGGCAAGTCGGCTGACCAGTCCGGTGCGCTGCAGTCCGTGGCAGGGAGCAGTCTGGGACGGTTGACACTCTGGGTGGCTGTGCTGGGGTTCCTCGCCCTGGGCTTGTGGCAGCTGGCCAGTGCTCTGGCGGTGCGCACTGGCGGCGAGTCATCGAAATGGGCGGTCAAGGCCAAGGGCATCGCCAAGGTGGTCGTCTACCTGGTGCTCGCGTGGACCAGCTTCAGCTTTGCCAAGGGACAGCCCACCAGCAGCAAAGCCCAAAGCGCCGACTTCACAGCAACCCTGCTGCAACATACCGGTGGCCGGTTGCTCGTGGCCGTGATCGGGGTGGTCATCATCGGGGTCGGCGTCTACCACGTGTTCAAGGGCTGGACCAGGAAGTTCCTCCAGGACTTGGCCGAGAGCCCCGGCACCATTGCGACCCGCGCGGGGGTGGTCGGCTACGTCGCCAAGGGTGTCGCGCTGGCCGTGGTGGGGGTCCTGTTCGTCAGTGCGGCAGTGCAGAACTCAGCGAGCAAAGCCACCGGTCTCGACGGGGCCCTGCGCTCCCTGCGTCAGCAGGCCGTTGGGCCATGGCTCCTGACCGCGGTCGCTTTGGGCATCGCGGCCTACGGCGTCTACAGCTTCGCGCGCTCGAGGCATGCACGCGTCTGAAACTGGGCGGATGCTTTGTCCAGTCATGACCCCCTCTCCGCACGGCATGGACTCTGCTGAAACCACGGGGTGATTCAACGAGGGTGACCACCCTGGTTTGGTCACCCGCCTTGGAGGGAACTGGGTCAGAGCAGGGTCTGCATAGCTTGGTGGGCAATGTGTATCCGTACTGCCGCGCCGGCGACCAGGTCCATCACCTCACCGTCGACCTGGATAGGCATCGGCTCGAGATTGGTGAAGCGGTACTCGCGAACGCTGGGCTGTGGCCCGAGGCCGCGCATCACTGCCTTCAGCGCAATGCCCCGGAGTCGCCACTTTGTCGTGTGCCCGATGGTGATGACCTCGAACCTGCCGTCGTCGGGGCGCTCGTCGTCCTCGCTGACGGTGGCGACCTCGGCCATCTCCGAGATGTTCGCGAACACGATGCTGTCGAAGCGCTGGTGGGAACCATCTTCCAGCTGAATCTCGAACGGGCGAAAGTGCGAAAAGGCACGCATGACCGTCAGCGCTTCCTTCAGCGATCCCTTGCCGCCCTTCTCCATGTCGACGGCGACGACTGGTGTCAGGCCAAGCCCGATGTAGGAGTGGGCGTACCTGGTCGTGGGTGCGGATCCCCCAACGGTGAGCCGTAGCAGGTCGATTCGGGTGACGGAACCGGTGACGATGGCGTCGGCCAGCGGCTGTTCGCGGGTGGCTCGCCGGTGGTCGTTGGCGTCCCCCGCTGGCAGCACGGCGCAGACCACCGCGTCATTGCCGGCCTGCATCGCGCCGTTGACGACCTCGTTGTAGCCGCCGTCGCCGCTGGCCGAGACCAGCAGGGGGCGTCCCGTACGCGCCGCATCCCGGGCCAGATCACGTGCGTGCCCGGCGTGCTCGGTCGGCTGCAGCGTCACCGGAAGGTCGGGTTGCCGCCGCTGAAGCTCGGCACACAGTTCCGCCGCCAGCGCCGAGGCGTTCCCGGTGCTGGCGGGTTGAAGATCAGGACCACGCGGTCAAAGGGGCGCATCTCCTTACCGTAAGGTCATCCCAGACCCGTCCGTCATCCCTGCAGCGTGTCCCGGCCAAGGCCGGTTGGCTTCGGTGATCAACGGATTGGAGCTCCGGGTGGTGGACTCATGCGGGTCGGAACCGCGGTGCAGGGCCTAACCGACACTATGCCGGCATCGTCTAGGTCACGCAGCGGACTCGTGAAGGGTCACTGCGAAGTCACGGCAACGCCGCCGCTGGGAGCATCGTCAGGTCGCCGGTGGCCCAGGCGAACGGGTCGGGGCCAAGTGAGCTCAACTGCTCCACCTGCTCAGCGGCCCATGAGGACAGCGGGTCCGTTCCGTCGACGTGGGCGGCGAAATCGGCCCACGGCATCCACCAGGCATCATGAACCTCGGTGGGGTGCAGGGTCACCTGGGCATCGGTTGTCCTGGCGCGGTAGACAGGGCAGAGCTCGTTCTCGACGGTCCCATCGGCTGCGGTTGCCCGGTAGCGGAATGTGGGCAGGATCAGGTCCAGCTTCGTCGGGACGATCCCGAGCTCCTGGCGTAAACGGCGTCGCACGGCGATGCCCATTCCCTCACCGGGTGACGGGTGCCCGCAGCAGCTGTTGGTGCGCACTCCGGGGAACGTCCGTTTGTCGTGGGACCGGCGGGTCACCAGGACCTGGCCGGCGGGGTCGAACAGGTAACAGGAGAAGGCTAGGTGCAAAGGGGTGTCGCGGTGGTGGACCGTCTCCTTGGGTGCCGTCCCGGCGGCGGTGCCGTCCGGGGCGCAGAGCACTACCCATTCCTGGGATCCGATCATTTCAGTGCGCCAGCTGCTGCACGGCCGCGCCGAACACCCGTGGCAGCCGGGCGGCCAGCGGGACGATCCGCTGGGCCAGAAGCGGCTGGCGCCGGGCCCAGAGCAACGACGAGGTGATGGTGCGGTAGCGCCGCGACGCGGCGAGCCAGCGCCGTTCGTAGGCGTCCGGGTCGTCGGCGGCGACGCAGTCCACGAGCGCGCGGGCGCAGGCCAGCGCCACCGCGATACCCTCGCCGGTCAGGGCATCGACGTATCCGGCGGCGTCCCCGACCAGCAGCACCCTTCCGGCCACTCGGGCCGATGTCCGCTGCCGCAGCGGGCCGGCCCCCAGGACGGACGTGACCCCCGTGTCGGGCAGCCGGTCGCGCAGCGCGGGAAAGGCGGCGAGCTGCTGATCGAATGGCGCCTGTTCGCTGGACAGGACGGCGACGCCGACCAGCTCGGGACCGACCGGCGTCACGTAGGCCTCCGACCGGGACGCCCAGTGCACCTCGACCAGGTCGGTCCACGGGGCCACGGCGAAGTGGCGCCGGGTGCCCCACCGCGGCGCGGTCGTCGAATCGGCGGCTCGTTCCAGGCCGAGCCGGCGACGGATGGGGGAGTGCAGCCCGTCGGCCACGGCGAGGTACCGCGCGCGTCGGCCGTCGACGCTGACCCCGTCAGCGTCCGGGCGGATGTTCTGCGCGCGCGAAGGCACCACCTCCACCCCTGCGACCTGGGCGGCGTCCAGCAGCGCTGCCTGCAAGGTGGTGCGGCGCACGCCCAGGCCGGGCCCGTGCCGGAAGGCGGCATCGACGCCGCGTCGGCCGTCGGTGTAGCGGATGCCGCGGATCGCTTGCCCCTGTGGGTGCACCCCGAGCTCGCGCAGGGCACGGACGGCTGCGGGCATCAGGCCCTCACCGCACGCCTTGTCGACGGGGCTGGGACGGGGCTCGAGCACCACCGTGCGCACCCGGCCCGCGCCGCGTACAAGGCGGTGGACAGCCCGGCCGGTCCGGCTCCGGCGACGATCAGGTCGGCGCCGATCACACGGACACCGCCGTTGACGGCGACGAGGGCTGCGCCAGAGCCTGCGCCAACGCCGCGTTCTCGGACGAGATCCGAACCCGCAGCAGCCCGGCGTTGACCACGGTGAAGACGACCGCGGTGATCCACGCGGAGTGAACCAGCGGCAGCGCGATGCCCTCCAGCACCACGGCGACATAGTTGGGGTGGCGCAACCAGCGGTACGGCCCACGCTCGACCAGCGGCAACCCGGGCACCACGATGACCCGGGTGTTCCAGCGGGGGCCGAGGACGGCGATACACCACCAGCGCAGGGCTTGGGCCAGAACAACCACGGCGATCATCGGCCAACCCAGCGCCGGAATGAACGAACGGTGCGCCGCCTCGCTCACACAGCCGACAAGCAGACCGGTGTGCAGGACAACCATGAACGGGTAGTGCCCGAAGCCGTGCTCGCGCCCACCGCGGGCCCGCGCCCAGCCCAGGTTGCGCTTGGAGATGACGAGCTCGGCCAGTCGCTCGACGGCAACCGCGGCGATCAGCACAACGTAGAACGCCATCAGGGGTTCACCACTGGAGCAGGACGAGCTCGGAGCAGAATCCGGGACCCATCGCCATCAGCATCCCGGGGGTCCCCGGCGTCAGGGAGCGTTTGTCCAGGGTGTCGCGCAGCACGTGCAGAACCGAGGAGGACGAGAGGTTGCCGATCTGGTCGAGCGAACGCCAGGTGAGCTCCAGCGGGTCCCCGGCCAGGCCCAGCTCGGCCTCGATAGCCTCGATCACCTTGGGGCCGCCCGGATGCGACACCCAGGCGCCGACGTCATCGATCTGCAGTGAATGCGCTGCCAGGAACGATCGGATGTCCTGGCCGAGATACTGCTGCACGATCGCGGGCACCTGCGCGTCGAGCACGATCTTCAGCCCGCCAGCACCGACGTCCCATCCCATGATCTGCTCGCTGTCGGGGTAGAGGTGGCTGCGAGAGTCGAGGACGCGGGGGCCCTGAGCTGGCCGGTTCGCGCCCACCGCCACCACCGCCGCCGCGCCGTCGCCGAACAGCCCGCTGGCCACCAAGTTGGCGACCGAATGGTCATCTCGCTGCACCGTCAGCGAGCAGAGCTCGACCGAGAGCAGAGCCCCGACCTGGTTCGGGTGACCGATCAGGTAGTCGTGCAATCGGGCAATCCCCGCCGCGCCGGCTACGCAACCCAGCCCGAACAACGGCATTCGCTTCACGTCGGGGCGCAGGCCGACAAGCTGAGCGATGCGGGCCTCGATCGAGGGCACGGCAATGCCGGTGATGGTGGTGGAGATGACCACGTCGACCTCGTCCGGGGCGATGCCGGCGCGCTCCAGCGCGCCAGTCAGCGCTGCGGCGCCCAGCTGGACCGCGTGGGCGATGAACAAGTCGTTGGACTGCCCGAAGCCGGCGAGCGTGGCGTACTGCTCCAAGGGTAGAACAAGGTGTCGGCTGCTGACCTGGGCGTTGCCGTGCAGCCGCGCCAGCAGAGCCTGGTTGCCATCGGGTCCCAGACACCTCTCGGTGAATGCCGCGGTCAGCTCCGCCTGCGTGTAGCGGTACGGCGGCAAAACGGCGTGGACGCCAGCCAAGGTGGTCACATGCTCAACCATAGGGAAAAGGCGGAGACAGCCCAAGTTTGAGGCTCAGTCGGACGCTGGTATGAGCGAAACCGTGTACCGGAACGCGCAGGACTGGACCGGGGTCTCAATGGCGGAAGTTCCCACGTTGAGATCGTCTTACACCTGGCTCCCCTAACATCGCGTCATGTCCTCGTCCCAGCTGATCCGAGCGCTGGCCCTGGCCTGTCACCCGATCCCATCGGTGGCCGTCACGGCAATCAGTGCCGGGCTTGTGGCGCTGGCCGATCTCCCCATCGGCCGCGGGGCTCTGGTGACGGGGGCGGTCTTCACCGGCCAGCTGTCGATTGGCTG
>DASRVZ010000188.1:0-3462 GCA_035654835.1 Dermatophilaceae bacterium
GGTTATCCGGCTAATCCCAGCCCGGTCTGAGGCCAGCGGGTGGTGTTGAGTGGTTGAGTTAGTTCTGGGTGTTGCGGGTGGAGCGTCGGAGTTTGCGTAGTTCTTCCTCGTGGCGGCGGACCTTGGCGGCGACGGCTTCCAGGCCGGTGCGGAGCTGGTCGAGCTGGACGGCCAGTCCGGTCAGGGTGAGCGCTTCGCGGGTGTGTTGTCGGTGTTCTTCGACGACGGCACGTAGTTCTGGTCGGCGGTAGAGGGTGGCCCGGCCGATGCCGGCGAGGTCGGCGACGGCCGGGAAGGTGATGGGTGTGCCGGTAGTGGCGAGGTCACGGCAAGCCTGCTCGACGGCTTCGGTGAGGTTGGCTGTCATGCGGTGTCGCCGCTGGCCATGAGGTGGTCGATCCGGGCCACGAGCGCCTGGTGGCGGGTGGCTTCTTGTTCCCAGCCGCGGGCTTTGGCGTCGGCGGCCAGTGTCGCGGCGTCGACGCGCTGGGCGGCGAGGATGGGCAGGAAGGTGGCGTCGGTGCGCAGGCTTGGGCAGTGCTCGCAGATGTTGGCGTAGCTGCATGCGCCCTGGGCTGCGGTGCGCACGCAGTAGCCGGCGGCGAGCCGGGTCTTCAGGTGCGGTGCTTCGCGCCAGTCGGCACTGCCGGTGACGTCGAGCAGTGGCAGTGAGGTGCGTTCGCCGAGCACAGGGCCCAGGCGCGACTTGGCAAGGGTGAGTGCCTTTTCGTAGTCGGCGCGGACGGTGGCATCGAAGAGCCGGCCGTAGCGCAGGCTCATCTCCGCGGAAGCATGGCCGAGCAGCGCCATCAGCGCCTGCAAGGAGACCCCGGAGTTGACCAGGGCGGTGGCGTAGGTGTGTCTGAGTTGGTGTGGTGTCACCGTGGGCAGTCCGGTTTCGGTTGCGACCCTGGCCAGTTCGCCGCGAAGGGTGTCGACGGACAGTCGCCTGCCTTGGTGGGTGAGTAGAAAATCGGCGAGCTTGCCGCTGCGCGGATGCGGCAGCGGACGTCCCGGGGAGCGGTGCTCAACGATCCGGTCGACCAGTTCGAGGGTTTCCTCGTCGATGGGCACCATTCGCTCGGTGTCCAGCTTTCCCAACGGCACCTTGAGCCAGCTGCCGGAGCCGGGCACTTCGTGGACGCAGTCGATCTCCAGGTCGAGCAGTTCACCGATTCGCATCCCGGTGGCACGTAGCAACAGCAGTGCGTCGGCGCGCAGCCGTTGGGGGGAGGCTTGCAACGCCTCGCTCAGACGCCGGTCGGCATCGGGCGGCAGGTAGCGCGGCAGCGGCCGCGGTAGCCGTGGGACGTCACGTGGAAACACCAGCCGACGAGCAGGTGCCTCCTCCCATCCCCACTCGATCACGTCGTCGATCATCCGCCCGACGGTGAGGATCCGGCTGCGTCGTTCCGAGGCTGACAGCACGGCTCCGGTATGTGGGTGGCGAGCTGCGGCGATCGCGGCCAGGTAGGGCTCGAGGTGGCGTTGTCGGTCCAGTCCGGACAGCGAGGTCAGGCTCGGGTCGTGTTGGGTGAGGAACCTCGTGAAATGGGCGAGCCGGCCCGCGATGTGCGACATCGTATTGCGGGTCCGGGTGCCAGCGGCGCATTCGCAGTAGGCCACCAGGGACCGCACGATCGCCTCGGGGGCGCCGGCGAAGTGTCGCTCCCAGTCCCACCGCAGATGGGTTGCCTGCTTGGTCGCGGCCGGTGTGACCTGAGCTCCCAGGTGGTAGAGGACGGTGCGAGAAGCGCGCAGCGCGGTGCGGTAGTGCTTGAGCGAACGGTCGTGCGCTTGCTCGCGTGCGGTGATCGCATCGTCGAACTCGGCAAGGTCGGTGTCGGTGAGCTCGGTCAGGGGCCGGCCGGTCTGGATGAGCAGTCGCACTCCGACCTGACACGTGAGCCCTTTCGCGACCTTGGGCGTGTAGCCGAGCTCCTGCGCGGCGTTGAGGAAACCGGCGACCTGCTCACCCAACGCGCTGCCCGGGGCTTCTCGAAGAAGCGCAGACAGTTTGCGTTCGAGCAGGTAGTCATACCCGGGCCGTAGCAGCCCGGCCAGCATCAGGTAGTTCAGCAGCGGCCGCGTCGAGCCGTTCACCGAGTGCCGGGCCACCAGTGGCTGGTCTGCCCACGCTTGCGGGTCGGGCCAGCGACCCAAGAAGCCGCGGGCCCCGGAACCGAACGCGCTGTTGCCAGCCCCGCGCTCGGTCAGCGAGACCAGGTAGCCCGCGAGTAGCTCATCCGGCGTCGGCCGGTCCACTGCGCTACTGGGCGCGCTGGCGAGCACGGGCGGCATCGTAGGCGGCGCGCACGTGCGCCGGGGCGAGGTGGATGTAGGCAGCCGAGGAGTCGACGTGGTCGTGGCCCATCAGGGCCTGCAGGACGGCCAGGTCCACGCCGGCTTCGGCCAGCGCGGTGCCGAAGGAGTGTCGCAGTGCGTGCGGGTGACCGGCGGGCACTCCGGCCTTCGCCCGGTGATAGCGAAAGATCGTCCGCAAACCCGCTGGGGTCAGTGGCTGGCCGCGATTCGGGCCCTTCGCGACCACGAACAATGACGTGTGCTCGGTGTCGGGCCGTTCGGCGAGCAGGTACGTCTGGATCAGCCCGGCGACGTCTGGGTCCAACGGGACGCGGCGTTCCTTGTCGCCCTTGCCGATCACCTTGATCCAGCCGCGGGGGATGTCGACGTCGCGGACGGCCAGGGTGAGGACCTCAGCCGAGCGCAGACCGGAGAACAGCATCAGCCCGGCGATCGCCCGATCCCGGTCGGTGCGCAGGCTGCCGATCAAGGCGGTGACCTCCGCCCGGTCCAGCCCACGCGGCAGGCGGCGTGGCTCGCGGACACGAAGCCGTGACCGGCTCTTCGGCCCAGTGTCCAGGTGAGCCAGCAGTCCGCTGCGTTCCCCGCTTGCGCGACGGCGGGTCACACCGCCGCGCGGGACCGGGTTGACCACTGCGGGGTCGCGCATCTCGCGGTAGCCGAACAGCCCGGAGATCGCGGCCATCCGTCGGTTGACCGTGGTCGGGGCGTAGCCGGTGGCCCGGCCGCTTCGGATCGAGACCACGTTCTCACCGGGCTGGTTCGGCAGCGCCGCGGTCCTGCAGAACGTCAGGAACCGCAGCAACACGTCGGTGCTGACCTGTGTCAGGGCGAGCTGCTCACCGGACAACCAGCGGGTGAACGCGAGCAGGTCGTAGGCGTAGGACCGCACCGTCATCGGCGAGTACCCCCGGTCCCTCAGGTAGCCCAGGAAGTCGTTCACCACATCCAGGTCGCCCGATCCCGGCCCGACCAGCCACCACCGGCCGTCGCGTCGCTCGGCCCGCAACTGCTCGGATTCACCTTCTGTCGTCATGGGACATAGGTATGCCAGATGACTCACCACGAAAACAAGGACCATCGGAATTACGGCGTGTCGGGCCGGGACCTGACCAACGATTAGCCGGTTAAGGGGGG
>DASRVZ010000189.1:0-8776 GCA_035654835.1 Dermatophilaceae bacterium
GGCCTCGTCTACCCCGTCTGGGCCATGATCGCCATGGCCGCCAGCGTCACCACCATCTTCGTCAACTCCCTTGGCGGCCGCCCCTCACTCCTCTTCGACGCCATCACCAGCGTCGGACGACCAACCGTGCCCGAGCGTTCATGAGGCACAGAAGCTGACCAGCCTGCCCACTACAGATCCAAGGCTTCGAGAGCGGTGAGGTAGCTCTCGCTGTAGGTGGGGAACTGGGCGACCTGATCAAGGAGGGTGTCGAGGGGGATGCGCGCGCGGATGGCCATGGACGCCTGATGGATCCACTCCCCGGCCTGAGGTGCGACTGCCCAGGCGCCGACGAGCACACGGCGGTCGGTGTCGGCGAGCAGCCCGAGGTGCCCGCGCGGGTTCCGCTCGTAGGTCCACGGCCGGGCAATCGACGTCGCGAGGTCGACCTCCGCAGCGGTGGTGCGCAGACCCTGCTGGTTGGCCTGCGCCTGGGTCAGGCCTGCGGCGGTGATCTCGGGGTCGGCGAACGCCACACGTGGGATACCGTCGTAGCTCGCGGTCCGCGGCCGGCCGAGGATGGCGTCCGCGACGATGCGGCCCTGGTACTTCGCGACATGGGTGAACGGCATGATGGCGGTGACGTCCCCAATGGCCCAGATGCCGGCGGCGGCGCGGCAGTGCTCGTCGACGAGGATCTCGCCGTGCTCGCCGAGGCGCACGCCGGCGTCCTCGAGGCCGAGCCCGTCGGTGCGAGGCGTCCGGCCGGTAGCGAGGATGACGACATCGCCACTGACCTCGGGCCGCCGATGTTTACAAGGTCGGTGGCCAATTCGTCGTACACCAACAGTCGGAAGGCACGGCCGCCTACCAAAACCCTCGGGAATTGCATCAGACGCGGGAGAAAGCCCAGGTCGCCTGCTGAGGGCAGGTTCGGAATGCGTCGACCTCTCGGTCGTGGCACATGGCCTGAGCTGGTATCCACCACGGGTGATCCCGTTTGATGCATGATCATCCCTCTCGACGGGAGTGCTTGGAGGGCGGTTTGGGACGGGTCCATCTGGCCGGCGCAGCGCATCTGGAGCTGGTGGACGGGGTGGTGCAGCTGCGCCCGGAGGACGCCATGGTCGAAGCGATGCTGCGGGGCTGGCGGGCCCAGCAGACCGCCCGGGGGTTGCGCGAGGAGACGATGTTCGGGCGGGAGCAGCTGGTGCGCCGGTTCTTGGAGTTCACCAACGAGTACCCGTGGAGCTGGCTGCCGGGCCACGTCGAGGAGTTCACCGTGTCGCTGACCGGCGAGCGGCACCTGGCTTCGTCGACGATCCGCAACTATCAGGTCGACCTGCGGCTGTTCAGCGAGTTCCTCATTGACGCCCGCTACGGGTGGGCGGCGGCGTGCGAGAAGACGTTCGGTCCGGGGATGCATCCGGTGGCGATCTGCCACGAGTGGAACACGATCGCTCATCTCAACGACTACGAGGGCGACCCGGAGGCCCGCCCGTTCAGCCGCGAGGAGATGCAGCGGTTCTTGGACTACGCGGACGAGCAGGTCGATCGGGCGGTGCGGGCGGGACGGAAGGGGGCGTTGGCCGCGTACCGGGACGCCACGCTGTTCAAGGTCATGTACGGGTGGGGCCTGCGGCGCACCGAGACCTCCAAGCTGGATGTGGTCGATTGGGGTCGCAACCCGGCGGCGGCCGAGTTCGGCCGGTTCGGGATGCTGCAGGTCCGCTACGGCAAGGCCAAGCGGGGTCAGCCGCCCCGGCGACGCAACGTCGCGTCGGTGATGCCGTGGGCGGTCGACGCGGTGGTCGACTACGTGGAGAACGTGCGGCCCCGCTTCGGTTGTGAGGATCATCCGGCGATGTGGGTGACCGAGCGCGGCGGCCGGTTGCGCCCGGCAGAGATCAACGCCCGGTTCGTCGCCTACCGCGACGCGCTGGGCATGCCCAAGGCGTTGGTGCCGCACTCGATCCGGCATTCCTATGTCAGCCATCTCACCGAGAACGGTCTCGACCGCCGCTTCATCCAATGCCAGGTAGGCCACGAGGCGGACCGCTCGACCGCGGTCTACACCCATGTCAGCTCGGACTTCATGAACACGGCGCTGCGCAAGGCGCTGGCCCCGGCCCTCGAGCCGCAGCCGGCCCACAGAGACGACAGCTAGGAGGGATCGTCGATGAACCAACGACTGGACTACCGGTGGAGGTTGCGCCAGGTGATGGCCGGCCGGGAGATGTTCGCCACCACCGACCTGCTCGCCCCGCTCGCGCAGCGGGGCATCCGGCTGTCCTCCAGCCAGGTGTATCGGCTGGTGGTCGAACGCCCCGAACGACTCAGCCTGAAGATCCTGATGGCGTTGTTGGACATCTTGGACTGCACCATGGACGACCTGATCGAACCGGTCGCCGCGGCCCAGCCGGCGACCAAGACCAAGACGGCTGACGGCCAGGCGAGCATTGGTGCGCTGCGCCCGAAGCGGGCCCGGATCACGTGAGCGCATCAGACCCGCTCCTCGATCCTCGATCCGCTCGATGTGGTCACCGCGGCGGTCGTCGCGGCCGACCCCGGCGTGGCCGGGGAGACGGTGCGCCTGGTCGTCGAACACGTCGGCGGGGGGCGAGCCAAACGTCGCCGCCTGGCCGCCGCGGTGATCGACGACCCGTCCGTGCTGCGCGCCGGGCGGTCGCCAGCTCCCAGAGTGGTTGGGGATCTGCTGCTGGGGTTGCGAGCGGCGGGAGCGACGGGGATCTCCCCGCCGCGCTGCGCGGGATGCGACCGCGAGATCACCTCGCTGCAGCGCCGCGGTGACCACTGGTATTGCTCGCCGTGCTTCGTCCACCCGCAGGTCTGCGCCGCCTGCGGTCACGAGCGGCAGGTCGCGTTCCGGGACCGGCACGGCCGACCACGCTGCGGCCAATGCCCCGATCACGACACCCGTGACCCCGTCGCGGTGCTGGTCGAGATCGTCACCTCGATCGACCCCGACCTGACCGCGGAGGCTGCGGCGACGGCGATCACCGCGATCACCACCAAGGCGGCTCACCTCCACAAGCTGGTCTGGGTTCTGGACGAGACCCCCGGACTGCTCACCGGCGAAGGTGCCCACGCCCCGTTCCCGATGGTGCTGCGGCTGATCGACTCGCTGTGCGAGGCCGGCGCCACCGTCATACGCCGACCGGCCTGCCCACGCTGCGGGCGAGTGGTCACGTTGAGCAAACAGGCCGACGGTCTGCGGATCTGCCGGAACTGCTACGCCCGGGCCCATGCCGTGACTTGCTCCCGCTGCGGCGCCGTCCGTGAGCCGGCCGCACGCGACACCCAAGGGCGGGCGCTGTGTCCGTTCTGTCTGATCAACGACCCGACCAACCGCGAGGAATGCGTCCGCTGCGGGCGTCGCCGGCGGGTCGGTCAACGCAGCGCCGACGGCCCGATCTGCCCAACCTGCGTCCCCAAACAGACCTCGACGTGCAGCATCTGTGAACGAACCCGGCCCTGCAAGATCTCCAAGATCACCGGGCGACCGTGGTGCGCCAACTGCTCGCACTCCTGGGCGACCTGCTCGGGCTGCGGAACCCTGGCACCAGTGCGCACCGGCACCCGCACCGCGCCGCTGTGCGCCAACTGCACCCAGACCTCGACGGCGTGGAAGACCTGCCCGTCCTGCGGCGACACCGGGCGTCTTCTCGCCTCCATCTGCGGTCGCTGCCGGCTCCGCAGACGCGCCGACCAGCTCCTCGGCGACACCGACGGCCACGTCCGCCCCGAACTGCAGGCGCTGCACCAGGCGTTGGTCGGCGTCGACCGACCGGCCACCGCGCTGAGCTGGTTGTCGCGCAGCACCGCCATCTCGGTGCTCGGTGAGCTCGCCGCCGGCACACGCCCGCTCACCCATGCCGCACTCGATCAGCTGCCGCCCAGCAAAACCATGAGCCATCTGCGCGCTGTGCTCGTCGCCACCCAGGCGCTGCCCGCCCGCGACGAGCACCTCACCCAGCTCGAAGCCTGGACCACCCACACCGTCGCTGCCCGTGGCGATCCCGACGACAAGCAGGTGCTGCACCACTACGCCGTCTGGCACGTGCTGCGACGGGTGCGCCAACGAACCCGCGACGCCCACACCACCGCCAACCAGGCCGCCTTCGCCCGTGGCCACATCCACGCCGCCGCAGGGTTCCTGGACTGGCTCACTGCCCGCCAGCTCAGCCTTGCCACCTGCACCCAGCTCGACCTCGACGGCTGGATGGCCGCCGCCACCAGCGGCCAGCGCGGCCGCACGGGACCCTTCATCCGATGGGCCAAGAAGCAGAAACTGACCCGCCTCGATTTCCCCGCCACCGCCTGGACCGGCCCAACCGGCGTTCTCGACACCGAGGGACGCTGGGAACAAGCCCGACGACTGCTCCACGACGACACCCTTGCGTCGGAGCATCGCCTCGCCGGGCTGCTCGTGCTGCTCTACGCCCAGCAGCCCGCCACGATCAGCCGGCTCACCATCGACGACATCGACGTCAACAGCGACCACGTCGCGCTCCGCCTCGGCCGCGAACCCGTCGTCGTCCCCGAGCCGCTCGCTGACCTTGCTCGCCAACTCGTCGCCAACCGCCAAGGCCACGCCAAGATCGGCGAGCACGGCAGTTCCCCGTGGCTGTTCCCCGGCGGCCGACCAGGTCACCCGATCAGCTCCTACCGCCTGACCGAGCGCCTCCGCCAGATCGGGCTCCAACCCAGCCAGGACCGCTCCACCGCGCTGTTCCAGCTCGCCAGCGAGCTCCCCGCCGCCCTCCTCGCCCGCCTGCTCGGCATCCACATCAGCGTCGCCGTCAAATGGCAACGAGCCTCCAGCGGCGACTGGACAAGCTACGCCGCCGAGGTGAGCCGCCGGGACGACCGGAAGGCTCCCGCGCCCGCTACACCGGGCCAGGCCTGAACCATGACCGGCCGTCATCCCACCCCCAGCAGGCAGGCATTCCGACAGTTCCAATATCCGACTGTGCCGTTGCTGAGCCGCTGGCTGTTCGACCACGGGCTTCCGGAGCTCGGAAGCCCGTGGGCCTTCGACGGGTATGGCGGCCGTTCCTTCACCAACGTGGTGCACACCGACCACCTTCATCTCGGGTTCGAACTACCGGCAGTTGCAGGACAGCCCACAACCTGAATCCCCCCGGCCAAGGAGAGCACAGCGCTTCTGTGGAGCAGCCCGCCTTCACCCTGAGACGCCGGCGCAGCCCACCACGTCGGGCGCGTACGCGGCCGCGCAATCGGGCAGCACCGACTGAGCCGCCGAATGTCTGGATGTAGAAGACGACTGCAGGACTGCGCTAACGTCTCCGCCGGCATGACGCCGAACGGGATCGCTGGCGGGAGGACTACGCGTGCCACCGCGACTGTGCCGACGCCGATCATGGGCCCGCTTGGAAAGAGAGGGCACCGGGGTGCTGCTATGGCGCCAGGCTGACGAGAATCTCCATGTCTGCGATGTCGCAGCGCGTTGGAGCCCCATCGGACGTGCAGGATGGTGGATGACCCTGCTCGTCCGCGTCGAACAGATGGCGCCAACACAGGAGGCGGCCCTGCCCACCGTCCTGGCGGTGCGGTAGGTGCACGTCGCCCTGCTCACGGCCATCGCCGGCCTGCTGTCCTCATACCTCATCCGGGCACTCACCCTGCGGGGCAAAACGCCATGGCTCGTGGTCACAGGGCATCTCGCTGGACTTCTGCTCGCTTGGGCCGGGGTGCTCTCGGTCGTCGGCGTGATCGTCGCGCCCCAGTCCAACGTGCTCGCGGTCTGCGAGGTACTCCTCGCGTCGCTGCGTGGTGGTTCGGCTACCGTCCCAGGGCTCGCTGGACTACTCGTCTACGGTCTCTTGCCCGGCCGCGGGCTGTGGTCGGCGGCCACGGTGTACATGTCGGTACGGTCGGCGTACCGCGACTTTCGGCACCGAGGGATGCCCCGTGACGGTTATCTGGAGGTTCCCGATCTCGGCACCGTCGCGGTGACCGTGGGACTTCTACGACCCGCCGTGGCCGTTGACCCAGAGAGGTTCGGGAGGTTGAGCAGGAACCAGCGGGCGATCGTGCTGGCCCATGAGCGTGGGCACGTGCGCGGCTGGCATCCCCTCATCGACCTGCTCGTTCGCGCTCTCGCCTCGGGGCTCGCCCCGTGGCCCGGCGCGACTGTCGCCCACGACGAGGTTCGTCGGTACCTCGAGGCGGCAGCCGACGACCACGCCGCGCGCGTGGCGGACCGTCCGCGGGTCGCTCGCGCGATTGCGGCAGTGGCGGTCGGTCCTGCTCCGGTCGGCCTCGGCGCCTCAGGTTGGTCCTTATGGCGTGTCGAGCGCCTCCTCAGCGCGCCTCGCACCACCATCATTGGTAGTGCCACCGGAGCACTGAGCATTATCACCGCGGGCATCGTCGGTCTCCAAGGCTCGGCGCACGCGCTGGTCGGCTTCCACATCCTTCCGCTACTCGCACTCGCATGCCCGACCTGACGCTGAGCGAGCTCCGCTCATCGCATTGGTAGCGAGGATGCTTGCCCCGCGCGGCTCGTCGATCATCTGATGGCGGCCGTTCAGACAAGGTCGCCGACGTCACCCCGGGTCTGGCGCCTACTGCAGCTCCGCCCAAATCTGCGCCGGCTTGTCGGAGCTCTTCCGATGCACGCACATCGCCGAGCCGCTCAGAGCCTTCCGGAGGGCCAGGTTGCATACCGCAGCTGGGGATATGATGGTTCCCTATGGCGTGGAGGGCTGTGACAAGCAAGCCGCGCGAGCGACGTCTTCTGCTTGCCCTCGTTATGACGGGCGCGGTGCTCGCCCATCTGCTGATGCTTGTCGGCCCAGCGCAACCGGCGGACGTCGCAGGCCTCCTGATCGCTGAAGAGAGCGAAACTACGTCCATGGACGACCATCCGTCCGCGGCGACCACCGCGCACAACGACCCCAGCACCCACATGATGGCTGCGATGTGCCTGGCCGTCGTCTCGGGCCTCGGCATGGCGGCGTTGAAGCAGCGATGCGCTCCTCAGGGCCACTCGGGTCGTGTTTCGGTCAGCCAGTCCCGATCTCCGGTGCACCGCTTTACGTGGCTGCCGGCTCTTCCGCGAGCACCTTCCCGTATCGACGCTGGAGTGCTCCGACGGGTTTAGAAGCGATCCGCTCAGCCCCGCGCCGCTCGGCGGCGCTGAGCCAGACGTGCGATCTGCCTTCTCACCATAAAGGAGCACCTGATGCATCGACTGACGTACCACCTGAACCTGCCTGCCTTCGTTGTTGCCCTGGCCGTGCTGCTGGCGGCCTGCGGCGGTGAGGACGCCACGAACAACCAAGCCAGACCAGAACAGGCCACCCCCGCCGAAGATGCCTCTGCGCAAGCCGGCGCAGACGCAGGTTTCAACGACGCCGACGTGACCTTCCTGCAGGGCATGATCCCCCACCATGAGCAGGCGACGGAGATGGCCCAGCTGGTTGCTGAGCGCAGCGACCGTCAGGAGCTGATCGAGCTCGCGGACGTGATCATCGCCGCTCAGTCGACGGAGATCGACCAGATGATGCAGCTGCTGTCCGAAGCCGGTGCCGAGCCGATGAGCGAAGGTGACATGAGCGGCATGGATGGCATGGACGGGATGTCCGGGATGATGGACGACTCCGAGATGACCCAGCTGCGGGACCTGGAGGGCGAAGCGTTCGAGCAGGCCTTTCTCGACATGATGACCCGCCACCACATGGGTGCGATCGAAATGGCTCAACAAGAGCTTGACGAAGGCGAGAACCCCCAAGTCATCGACCTCGCCAACCAAGTCATCGAGGCACAACAGGCGGAGATCGAGCAGATGGCAGCCTGGCAGCAGGAGTGGTTCAGCTAGCGCCACTCGCGTCATCTCGATCAAGCGCCTCCAAGAGGGCAAACGCCTGGCAGGAGGGAGGGGGTCGCGGCCGTTGCTGCGACCTCCTCCGCCGTTGCCCTGACATCACGCACGTGGATGTCATGGACGCGTCGCGTGGGTTCCCTTCGGCGGGGAACCCCGCCAACCTCGACAGCGTCCCAACGGCGGCGACGCGAGGTGGCGTCCGCGGATAGAAGGGGTTACCACCATGAGCGGCATCCGCAGTGCGGCTGTTGTGGTCTCGATCGCGTCCTTGATCGGATGTGGTGATAGCAGCCTTTCGTCGACCAGCCGGCCCGAGTCCACGGTCGGTCTGGTGGCGGCCAGTTGCGTGGAGGAGTACAGCCCGGAGACCCTCCATGGACGCGACTTCGCCTTTGACGGGACGCTGGTCGATTGGACCAGTGTCGGTTCCGAGGCCACCGGAGTTGCCAACGCCGGATACGGCCAAGCGACGTTCCGCGTCACGCAGTGGTTCGCGGGCGGCTCGGCCGACGAGGTGACGGTGTGGCTCACGAAGACGTCCGTGCCCACATCGGTCGGTGGGGGCGACTACAAGGTCGGCACGCGGCTTCTCGTCGCAGGTGAACCGCGATGGGGTGGCCAACCCCTGGATGAGCCCATCGCCTGGGCGTGCGGCTTCACTCAGCCATACGAGTCCGACGTCGCTGACACGTGGGCGCAGGTGTTCGCAAGCACAAGCCACTGACCATCACTCAGCCGATGCGGCCATGGCGGAAGCCTCAGGCCGGACCGGACCGGAGACGCCAACGCGCGGCCAGGCGACTGTGCCGACAGCCCTTTGCGGCCACACTAGGACCGCCGGCCAACCGCCTTGGTCACGTCGCAACGTCGATGGTCGTCTCCATTCCCTGACGCCGGTGCCCGGGCAACGTGCACCACAACGTC
>DASRVZ010000190.1:0-3192 GCA_035654835.1 Dermatophilaceae bacterium
CCGTGGTTGGAAAGTCCGATCGTCAGATAGTGGTGTTCATCGGGGTTCGCGGCGGCGCTCTTGTCGACCGTCCTCGGCCCGGCCATAGAGTTCGCCTTCCTGGCTGGATACGTGGTTACCGCACGTGGCGCAGCGGTACCCGGTATTGAAGACCTGGTACTTGTGGCCGCCAGCGGCGCACGCCTGGTGGATGTGGCGGGCGGGCTCGTTCAGCGAAGGGCGAGCTTTGGCCCGCGTCTTACCGACCGCGTTGACCGTGGCGATGCCGCCGACCACGGTGACCACGAGGAACGTCCAGAAGATCGTCGCCGTCATGAAAAAATCCGTCTGCTACCCAAACCACCAACAGAACTCATGCCCCAAACACCTGTTCTTCGAGTCTTAGTGTCCCATCTCGACACCCTGAGTGATGACGAACGTGTCTCCCGCGGTGGCGCGGCCGTGTGAGCGCAGATACCCCGCGAAGGCTGCCGCTGCAGCGCCGGTGGCGGGGTCCTCCACCACCCCTCCCCACGGAAACGGGTCCCTTGCCCGCCACGTACCGGGCCCCGTCGCGACCACCAAATGCACCGTGACCCAGTCGTGTGCCCGGCACAGTTGCTGGAGCGCGTCGAAGTCGTAGGAGAGGGTCCCGAGCCGGTCGAGGTCGCGGGCGACGAGAACGGGATGCCTGTTCCCACCGAAGCCGACCGCGGGAGGAAGGTCGCGGTCGAGGTCCTGCTCCGTCCAGCTCAAGGCGTCCAGCAGCTGCGACAGCAGCTCGGACTCGAGCGGGAAACAGTCGACTGCCGGGCTACGCAATGTTCCGATGGTGTGGTCACCATCCAGGCGTGCGGTGATGCCGACCGGGCCAACCCGGGTGCTGAGGGTGTAGGCCCCGTAACCGGTTGCGTCACCGATCGCCACGGCGGTGGCGATCGTGGCGTGGCCGCAGAAGTCCACCTCGCCCTGCGGGGCGAAGTAGCGGATCGGGATCGGGGCGCCGTCGCGGCTGATCGGGCCGGTGATGAAAGCGGTCTCGCTGTACCCGATCTCCGCGGCGATCTGCTGCATACGGGCATCGCTCAGATGTGCGGCGTGCAGGACCACCCCGGCTGGGTTGCCACTGCTGGGGTCGTCGCTGAACGCGGCGTAGCGCTCGACGCGCGTCAAGTCGTTAGTCATAGGTGCCGCCCGTTCGGGGTAGGTGGGCCCAGCTCTTGCTGGTCGGTTCAACTGTCCGTGTCGGCGGGCGCGGCGGTGAGCTGTCCAAGGAGGGCCGCGGTGAAGCCGGGCGCCCGCTCGGTCTCCATCGCGAGTGAGGGGCTCGTTGTAGTCATGTCGGCAGGGCGAGGGTTCGGGCACGATGTGGTCCAGGATCGAAACGCCAGACTGGTTGGCCGGATCGGTGCAGGCCCCTGGGCGGTGCGCGAGCACTGGCCTGGGCCGACAAACTTCCCTGGGTCCACGAGATGAGTTGGAGACGGTATGGCTGGGGTCCTGGCATCCGATGTCGAAGTCGTTCGGCGTGCCTATGCGGCGCTGGCGGTGGGTGACATGTATGGCCTGGAGCAGTGCTTCGCCCACGATGCGGTATGGCATGAGCCGGGTAGCAACATCTACTCCGGAGAGCGGGTGGGCTGGGCGGAGATCCGAGATGAGTTCCTCTTGCTCTTGGGGCCGTTGTCGCGGGGCACGCTCCGTGCGGAGCTTGTGGACATCGCCGTCGGCGAGAAGTATGTCGTCGCCGTCCATCGTGCAACGGGTCAGCACAACGGCGTGACGCTGGACTCGACCAGCTGCGAGGTGGTCCTTGTGGTCCGGGGTCGAGTACAGGAAGTCTGGGCCACCCACGCCGACCAAGCCGAGGTCGATGCGTTCTGGGTCTGACAGCACCCTCGGACATCTCAGACGAGTGCAGCGTCTCACGTCCAACCGCCACGCCACCCTTCAGTGTCACAAAGGTGCCTCCACAAACGACCTACCTCGCTTATATGGTTGGCCGATGACCGATGCCAGGGAAGAGAGCGGCTCCAAATATCCATTGGGCGCATGTTTCAAGTGCCTGACAGCAGGCGACATGAGGGCGGTCCCTGCGGTCACCCAGAGAGGGGGCACGAGCCTGTGCCCGAAGTGTGCTCGTGAGTCGGCGGCATCGCTCAGGGAGATGGGCCGAAATCTAGGCTAGTCATGAATTGCATTGTGACACAAGGACTTTCGTTGTTCCATGTTGGACGTTGGTGAACGACGTGCTCGTAGCATTCGCCACAACACGGAATGCCTCTCTCAGACAGATATCCGCTCACCGGAACGGCAACGCCCTCCAGTGCCGTCAGTGAGTCCTCGTGATCGGCCGTAAGGCGTAGGTGACACCGCACAAAATGCGGCTTCCAGCGTTAGTGGAACTCTGGCGGCGCTGACCCGAGCTCAGCTCAGGCTGGGTTGTCCGGGCGTCGCGAAGTGGGTCTCAGCGCGGGTGTCGGCGGCGCTCCGTTCGACCGTCCTCGGCCCGGCCATAGAGTTCACCTTCAGCGCTGGAAACGTGGTGACCGCACGTTGCGCATCGGTACCCGGCGCCGTAGGGCCGGTACTTATGGCCGTGCGAGGCGCACTCGTCGTGGATGGGCCGCACGGGCTCCTTGATCGCACGGCGAGCCTTAGCCCGCACCATACCAACCGCGACAGCCGAGGCAATGACGATGACCCCGGTGGCCGCCAGCAGCGCCCACAGGATCGTCGGGGTCACGAAGGCCAGCCCGTTACCCAGACCACCAAGCAGTTCATGGGTCAGCTCCTGTATTCAAGTCCATCGCGAGGCAACCGTGTGGAGCCCGGCGGCGCCCAGATCATACGTGCCCGCCATGGGAAGGCCGGCCACGAAGCCAACGGTTATCAGGCCCCGCCAAGTTCGCAGTTAGTTGGGTGCCCAAGCACCCAACCGGGCCGAGGGCGTTGCAGTCTTTGTTGGAGGCGCGTCCCCGCTCAACCTCGATCCACCGGTGAATCTTGGTCTCGGTAGCTGGTCATGACACACGAATACCCTTCTGAGCAGGGAGAATACGACTTATTAAGGGGCTCTCCTGACGCATCCGTGGGCGGTTCCTCGGGCCGCTGATGAGCAACACGCCGTTCCCGCTTAGGTTTTGGGCTGTCTAAAGGTCCAGCACCAGTGAGCGGAGAACGGCGTGCGTGATGTCAGCCTATGGCGAGCCC
>DASRVZ010000191.1:0-6145 GCA_035654835.1 Dermatophilaceae bacterium
GTGATGGCTAGGCTGCTGGGCTATCCGGGGTAGTGAGGTCGACGTGGTAGCCAAGCTGCTCGAGCTGGGTGACGAGCCGGCGGGTCTCTCGTTGTGGATCACGGCGGCGCTGGAAGTAGTCGTCGCCGAGATCGTGGTAGCACTCGCCGGTGCTGAGCATGTGCCAGACCAGCTCGGTCAGGCTGTGGGCGACGGCAACAGCGGCCTTGTTGGGGCCTCGTCGCTTGGCGACCTGGCGGTACTGGGCACCGAAGTAGCTTCCTTTGGTACGAGCAGCAGCGCGGGCGGCCTCGACGAGCGTGCGCCGTAGCCATGCATTGCCTGGACTGACCCCGACCCGGCGTCGCTTACCCGCGGACTCGTGATTGCCAGGGCAGACGCCGGCCCACTTCGCGAGATGGCCCGGACTGGGGAACCTGCTCATGTCCGCGCCCGTCTCGGCGATCACCGTGTCGATGATCAGGCGGCCAAAACCGGGAATGGGCAGGAGCAGTTCCTTCGCGGCCTGGTAGGCCTCGGTGCGGAGGTCGATCTGTTCGGTCAACGCCGCGATGGTGACGTCGAGGAAGTCGACATGGTCGAGAATGCGGCGGGCGACGACGGCGTGGTGTGCACCGAAGTGGGCAGTGAGCGCCTCCCTGAGCTCCGGGATCTTCGGCCGTAGCTTGCCCTTGGCCAAGTTGGCGAGTTCTGCGGGGTCGCGCTGTCCATCGATGAGCGCCTCGACCATCAACCGCCCGGATTGGGTGAAGACCTTGGAGGCTACCGAGGTGAGTTTCACCCCGGCGTCTTGAAGGACCTTCTCTAGCCGCTGGATCTCAGCGACCCGAGCATCGGTTTGGGTCGTGCGGTAGCGGGTCAGCTCCCGCAGCTCGCGGATCGGTGGGGGCGGGACGAAACTGGGCCGGATCATGCCGTGCGCGGCCACGTCAGCCAGCCACTCCGCATCGGACATGTCGGTCTTGCGGCCAGGCACGTTCTTGACGTGGTGAGCGTTGCACAACCACAGCTCGAAAGCCTCCGTCCGCTCCAAGGCGTAGTAGACAGGTTTCCAGTACACGCCCGTGGCCTCCATTGCGACCAGCGAGACATCCCGGTCGGCCAACCAGCCCCCCAACCTGGCCAGCGCCGCGGTTGTGGTCGCGAAACGCTCCTTCTCGGTGAGCGTTCCTCCTCGAGGCCCCGGCCTCCGTACGCACGCGGCGACGACGTCGCGATGCACATCCAATCCAGCGACCCGATCGTGGATCTGTTCCACGGCTACTCCTCTCGTTGGGCCAACGACCCGCCGGGGAGGGACCTGGTAGGAACCGAATCTGGGGTTCGTGCTCGCAGCGACAATTCCAGGTCCCGCGGACCCTGCGCCAGACTTGTTACGGGCTGGGTGCTCCAAGATCGAGACGGCGACCGCGCCCTTCGGGCCACCCAAAGTATTTCATCACTCCCGGGTGGCCCGAAGGGTCATACAGACTTGTTGGTCATGACCACATCGTGCGTCCGCGCCGCAACGGCGGCAAGCGGTGCGGTCAGCCCGGTAGAGACCGCAGGCCGGTGCCGTATCAATCCGTCGGGTCCGTGTCCCGCAGAATCACTCGCTGCGCTCGCGATTCCGCGGGGACCCCGGGGGAAGCGAGTGCACACGCTGAGCGGCGCTCGCATGCACGACCCCTTGGACTTACCCATCTAGGGTCGAGGCATGCCAAACGACGTCGAGCTCAGCTACAGCCGCACCTATCCCACCGACGTGGAGTGCGCGTTCGACGAGGTCCTGCCCTACGACCTGGCGAAGATGTTCAACCGCCGCTACGCCGCGATCCCGCCCATCAAGGGCCTCCGTGACCAGGTGGGCCCGTGGAGCACGCCGGGCCAGACCCGCACGATCGCGCTGGCCGACGGCGGCACCATGCGCGAGGAGCTCCTCGAGGTCACCCGGCCCACGCGGTTCGGCTACCGGCTCAGCGGCATCACCGGCCCGATGAAGCCACTGGTCGCCTGGCTGGACGGTGCCTGGGACTTCGAGCCGGCCGGCACCGGCGTACGCATCACCTGGTCGTGGACCGTCCGGCCGGCCGGCCGTCTCGGCACCCTTGCGATGCCGGTGTTCCGCCGGATGTGGCAGGGCTACGCGCGCCACGGGTTCGACAACATCGAGGGGTTCCTCGTCCGATGAGCACTCCCGTCCAGCTCCCGTGCGGCTCCTGGCCCACCCCGATCACTGCGGACCGGGTGGTGCACCAGGCCAGCAAGCTCGGAGCCGTGGCACTCGACGGCGACTTCGTCTACTGGTCCGAGATGCGTCCGCACGAAGGTGGCCGCACCCAGATCGTCCGGAGGCAGCCGGGCGGGGACCCCACCGATGTCCTGCCGGCCGACGCCAACGCTCGCACGGCTGTTCATGAGTACGGCGGGGGCGCGTGGTGGGTCAAGGACTCCGTCGTCTGGTACGTCGACTGGTCTGACCAGAGGCTGCGCCGACTCGAACCCGGCGCCGACCCGGTCGAGGTGACACCGGCGTCGCCCGAGGGTGGCTCGGTGCGATGGGCCGACGGTGACCTCCACCCGGTCGACGGCCGGGTGGCGCTGGTCCGCGAGACCCACCCGGTGGGATCGCGTGGTGCGGTTGACGTGGTCAACGAGATCGTCGTACTCGACTCCGAAGGCCTTCAGGACACGGTGGTCTCGGGCCCGGACTTCGTCTCCGACCCGCGGTGGTCTCCCGACGGCACCTCGCTGGCGTGGCTGGAGTGGGACCACCCGGCCATGCCCTGGGACGCCTCCACGCTCAAGGTCCAGGGCGGCATGGGCGTGGTCACCGTGGCGGGCGGGGTGGACGAGCCCGACGAGGGAGTCTGTCAGCCCCGGTGGGCACCCGACGGCGCGCTCTGGTTCTGCTCCGACCGCGCGGACTGGTGGTCGCTCTACCGCTGGACACCCGCGAGCGGTGTCGAGCAGATGTTCCACCAACCGGGCGACGTCGGGGAGCCCAAGTGGGTCTTCGGAGCCGTGCGGTACGCCTTCCTCGCCGACGGCCGGGTCGTCCTCGCGGCCCTGCACGAGGGCAGCGACTCCGTGTGGCTGCTCGAGCGAGACGGTGCCGTGCGCGAACTCCCGGTGGGCAGCACCTGCGTCGAGGACATGGCTGCTTCGGGAGATGCTGTGGTGCTGATCGGGTCCTCCGCGGCCGACGAGCCGGCGGTACGACGCTTCGAGGTCGGCACGACGGTTGGCGAGGTGGAGACGCTCAGCAGGGAGCGTGGGCTCGGCATCGCCGCCGAGTGGATCTCCCAGCCGGAGCACATCGAGTTCCCGGGCGGTGACGGGCGACCGACGTACGCGAACTTCTACGGACCGAAGAACCCCACGGCACTGCCGCTGGATGGCGAGCTTCCGCCCTTGATCGTGATGATCCATGGCGGCCCGACGTCCAATGCCGTGACCACCCTCTCGCTGGCCCGGCAGTTCTGGACCAGCCGTGGCTTCGCGGTGGCTGACGTGGACTACGGCGGCTCCACCGGCTACGGCCGGGCCTACCGCAACCGGCTCCAGGGCGAGTGGGGGATCCTCGACGTCGGCGACTGTGTCGCCGTGGTGCGCTGGCTGGGCGAGCGGGGCCGGATCCACCCGGCGCGCGCCGTCATCCGGGGCGGTTCGGCCGGGGGCTTCACCGTGCTGATGGCCCTGGCGGTCTCTGGGGTCTTCGCTGCCGGCGCGGACTACTTCGGTGTCGCCGACGTGGAGGCACTCGCGCTGGAGACCCACAAGTTCGAGTCCCGCTACCTCGACGGGCTGATCGCGCCCTATCCCGAGGGTCGCGACGTCTACACCCAACGTTCGCCGCTCACCCATCTCGACGCCCTCTCCTCGCCCCTGGTCGTGCTGCAGGGGGCCGAGGACCGGGTGGTGCCGCCGGCACAGTCGGAGATGATCGTGTCGGCTCTCCGCAAGAAGGGTCTCCCCGTCGCCTACAAGCTGTACGACGGGGAGCAGCACGGCTTCCGGCAGGCGGAGAACATCAAGGACTCGCTGGATGCGGAGCTGTCCTTCTATGCCCAGGTTCTCGGCTTCGAGCTTCCCCCGGAGGAGTCGATCCCCCTCCTCGACATCGAGAACCTCAGACCTTGAACCTGGCCCCCTACCGACCTGCTCGCCACCCAGGACTCCGAAAGTCCAGCTCTGCGAGTTGTGACGCCGTCGGCACGGCTGCGGCCTGACAGACTGCCCCGTGGGACCGGTCTCCTTGCCGGCGCGACGATCGGTGCTTCGCGCGGTGGAAGGACGCACAGATGGAGCTGCGCATGATCATCGCTGGATCCGGAGCGAGCTAGAAGGCGGTCGCGCTCACAGGCCGGTGATGGTGATGTCCGCCTGGTTCGCGGCGGCCAGGACCAGCTCGAGCCCGTTCCCGGCGGCCAGCGTGAGAGGGATGTGGTCCCCGACCACCGCCAGATCACCAGCGCTGACCCGGTCCCCGAACAGCACCCCCGACTGACTCATGTCGTGCTGCCGGGAGACCCAAACCATGCCATCGAAGTTCTCCGGGTGTGCGTGCAGGGCGCGCCCCCACGGCGCGGTCTCCGCGTACGCTGGCGGACCGGACTCGAGCAGTTTGGCGCGCGAGACGCCCAGCCGCTTGGTCCCGAACCCGCGCAGATCGGCCAGCTTCAGGTCCCGGGTCGATTCCACCGCGACCTCGAGACGGTGTCGCAGCTTGGCGAACGGCACCCGCTTGGCCTTCATCGGGCCGGCCGGCACGTCGTGGAAGACGCTCTCGGCCAGCGCGCCCAGGACGTCGTTGGCCGCGTAGTACACCGGGAGTGGGTCGGTGCCACCGACCGGGATGAACGGGTGGAACCGACCCCAGGTGCCCGGGTTCGCCGGGTCACCACCGTAGAAGTCGCGGGCGCCGTTCGCGACGTTGTAGACGTGCCACATCGGCTCGCCCACGGGCCACATGTGGACCAGCGGCCGCAGCAGGTCGATGTCCGCCTGACTGGTCGGAGCAGCCTTTATGTGCCCTGCTCCGGAGGCGCCGGGCGGGGGCGGAGTGCTCACGCGGCGAGGATCTCCTCGGCCAGGCGGGTCGCCGCCAGGACGACCTCATCTGGTGCGTCCTCCAGTTTGTCGACCGGCCGGGCGTCGCCCAGCCATGCGTTCGCGCTGGTGAACCACAACGCCAGTTCCCACCCCCGCAGCTTCGGGCCGAACGCAGCGATCACCTGCGCGATGACGTCACGGGTTCGCCCCCGGTCGTCGAACTGGAACCCGGGGAACAAGGTCGTGCCGTCGGCGTCGATGCAGAAGATGCGCCCTTCCGTGCGTAGCCGCGACGCGCGGGCTGAGGTGTTCTGTGCGTTCGAGCCGCTGATCGTGTGCACCTGGGCCGCGGTGAGCATGCCGAGCTCGTCCGCAAGCTCCGCCTGCGCTTCCGCGTTGCGACGTACCTGCTCGATCAGCGGCGGCGAGACCGCCAACCGGCCTGCAGGGACCAAGGCAGCCCGCATCTTCGCAGCTGCCTGGCGCTGACCCGTTGTCGCGTCGTTCAGAGCGGCGACGACGTCACGCACCATCGCCGTGGTGTTCGCGTCGGGTGTCTCGATGACCACGTACCTGGCCAGACTGCCTGCGGCCTGGGCTGCTTCACGCATCGGGGACAGGGCCTCGGTCGGAAACGACCACATGTGCAGGTGCGGCAGCCGCAGCGACGCGACTTGACTGAGCTCGCGCATACCCGACGTGTGCATCAGTGCGTTGCGGAACGCGCGCAGCACCTCGTCGCGCTGCCCAGGTGTGTGCTCCATGACGAACCTCATCAGGTCCTCGAGCTCAGCATCTGACAGGTTCGCGTACAGGACCCCCAGGGCGAGTGCAAAATCTGGGCGCTCTTCGGCCTCGGTGCGTGCGTCCTCGATGTCCGGCATACCCCCAGTGTGACACGGGTGAACAATCGCGTCAGCCTCACCTGGCTCATATCTACGATAGCGGGCCCGCGCTTGGCGGCCAGAGCCTGCTGCGGCCGGTCTTCGGCCACGCCAAGCAAGGTGCCAGCTTCGGGCACACCAAGATCGCGGGCAAACAGGTGCTGCGTAAGGGTCTCTCGCCGTTGGCGACCACGATCAGCACCGAGCAGGCGGCGCCGGTGCTCGCC
>DASRVZ010000192.1:0-14825 GCA_035654835.1 Dermatophilaceae bacterium
GGGGTGGGCGGGACGAGGTGGTGCGTCAGGGTCATCCCGGCGCCGAGCGCCAGAGAAAGTGTCACGTAGCGGCCGTTGAGCCGTCGGGCGATCGATCGGGCCAGCGGGTTCATGATGACGAAGCCGGAGTCGCAGAAGACCGGGATGGAGACTATGGCACCGGTGCCTGCCATGGCCCAGTGTTCGCGGCCCTTACCCATGGCCTTGACGAAGGCGCGGGCCAGGGCATCGGCGGCACCGGAGACCTCGAGGATCTTGCCGATCCCGACACCGAGGCCGATCACGATCCCGATCGAGCCCAGGGTGTTGCCGAAGCCCTTCGTGATCGAGTCGATCGTCTCGATGGGCGGGGCGCCGGCAACGAAGCCGGTGACCAGGGCAGCGAGAAGCAGGGCGACAAAGGCATCGAGCCGAGTGCGCAGCACGACGATGATGATCGTCGAGATAGCCAGAACCAGCGCGAGCAGAAGCTGTAGATCCACCGGACCTCCTAGCGATTATTCCCAGAACGGGACGAGTGTGGACATCATCACCGCCCCAGTTGCGTAAAACAAGCGGTACCCATGAGTAACATGCGCAAAGTGAGCAATTAGACCTCCGCGAACGACGCCACCACACCTCCCACGGTGACTCTGGGCCCCGGGCAGAGCGACTCAGCGATGGTCGGTCTGCATGCCGCGGCCGGCGACCGGGTAGACGGCGACCCCAGGTCGGGGGTCATGGCACGTCTAGCTCCGCGTGAGCCTGGTGTTGGCAAGCTTCTCGTAATACTGGACGAGACCGCTGTGATCCTCGAGCTCGTGTCCGTCGACCTTGAGCGCGGTCATCATCTCGAGCAGGGCCGCCGTGAGTGGCACGGGCGCTCCGACGCTGTGCCCGGTGTCTATGGCGTTTGCGAGGTCCTTGATGTGCAGCATGATCCGGAACCCCGGCGTGAAGTTGCGGTCGAGCATCATGGGGGCCTTGGCCTCCATGACGGTCGACCCGGCCAGGCCGCCGCGGATCGCTTGGTAGACAGCTTCAGCGTCGACGCCGGCCTTCTGGGCGAAGATGAGGGCCTCGGACACGGCGGCGACGTTGACCGCGACGACGATCTGGTTTGCGAGCTTGGCAATGTTGCCGGCGCCGATCTCGCCGACGCGCACGATCGAGGCACCCATGACTGCCAGGACGTGCTCGTATCTGTCGAATAGTTGCTGCGGGCCACCAACCATGAAGGACAGCGTGCCGTCGATGGCCTTGGGCTCGCCGCCGGACACTGGCGCATCCAGCATCGGAATGCCTTTTGCGCTTAGTGCTTCGCTCACCTCGCGGGAGACCAGCGGTGCGATCGAGCTCATGTCGATGTAGGCAAGACCGGTGTGGGCGCCCTCGAGAATGCCGCCCTCCCCGAGAACGACCTGCTTCACGTGCGGAGAATTGGGCAGCATGGTCAGCACGAGGTCGACCTGCTCGGCGACGGCCTTGGGCGTGCCTGCCTTGGTTGCGCCGAGTGCCGTGAGCTCGGCGACAACTGCGGCGTTGCTGTCACGGACGACGAGCTCGTGCCCGGCTTCGACAAGGTTCTTGGCCATGGGTTTGCCCATGATCCCGAGTCCGATGAATCCAATTCTCACTGCAACTCCTTGATCTGAGGCGTTACTTGCTGGTAACGCAGTGCGAGCACGAGATGGTTGGCGACCCAAAGCCCTCGCGCGAAACTTCCATCCGAGAGTGAGTTTATGGCGAGCTATTCCGTGATCCGCACGGTTGTTCGTGAAGCCGTCTCCCGCCTGCAGGCCGCCGGACTCGTCTAGGTGAGTCAATGGCGCTGTCCGGGGCAGGCGCTGGCAGACTGGGCTGATGACTGAAGGGGTCGGGCGACGTCGCATTCTCGTTACTGGTGGGTCACGCGGGATCGGTGCGGCGATCTGCGAGGGGTTCGCGCAACTCGGTGACGTGGTGGCAGTCCACTGCAGTGCCAACCGGGATGCCGCAGAGGCGCTGGCGGCGTCACTGCCCGGATCTGGCCACCATGTGGTGCAGGCGGATCTGCGGGACGCTGACGCGGTCCGGGTGATGGTCGATGACGCAGCGGCAGCCTTGGGCGGCATCGACGTCCTCGTGAACAACGCCGGGGTCTTCGTGGCACACCCGATCGACAAGGTGACCTACGAACAGTGGCAGCAAGCTTGGGCTGACACGCTGGGGGTCAACCTGGTTGGTGCGGCGAACGTGACGTGGTGCGCCGTTCGCTACATGCCAGGCGACGGCTCCGCGCGCATTGTGAACGTCGGTTCGCGGGGGGCTTTCCGTGGCGAGCCGAGGAGCCCGGCCTATGGGGCCAGCAAGGCAGCACTTGCCGCTTTCGGACAGTCACTCGCCAGGGCGCTCGGGCCGTCTGGTGTGTCCGTGACCACAGTTGCTCCGGGCTTTGTGGAGACCGAGATGGCGGCAGCGTCTCTTGAGGGCGAGGCCGGGGTAATCCGCCGAGCGGAAAGCCCGCTCAACCGGGTGGCATCGCCTGCCGAGGTGGCCGACGCGGTTGTGTATCTCGCCTCCCGGCAGGCGCAGCTGGCCTCTGGGTCGATCCTTGACCTCAACGGTGCCTCCTACCTGCGCATGTAGAGCCCCAGATCACACCTTCAGCCTTGGTCAGCAGGTCGAGAGCACACGTCCGGTCATCCTTCCCTCGGGGGGATGACTGCTGGCAAGGCTTTGCTTCAAGGCCGACGTGAGCTCGGGTCCGCTGGCTGGCCGAAGGAGTAGCCTCTGGGAGGCTGCGCTTCCCGAGACCCTGGCGGCGTGGGTATGGGCTCCTGTGCTGCTCCCGAATCTCGGTGGTCCCGGGCCCTGAACACTGCCGATGCTGACGTAGGGCAGGTCGCCAGCAAGTTCACGCTTGAAGCCCGTTGGTAACGACGGCTCCCGATGAACGTCAACCAACTGCTATTCGAGGTTGCCTTGCAGCCATCATCTTGCTCTCCTGCTTCAGGTCTTTCGGTCATCGTCCCCTGTCGGCGGCCACCAGGCACTTTGCGAGTGCCTCAGTGCGCCGAGTGGTGAGGACCTCCAGACAGCTGCCGAACGAGCGATTTACGGACTCCGTAACCGAATCGTGCACTTTCGTCCGGGGTCCTTGCCCGTTGACGTCGAAGCGATTAATTGGAACCAGCTTTGCACCTTGCTGGTCAGCGTCGTATTCGACGCCTTCTCGCATGCATACGTGTAAGGCGAGGAGGGCGACACCTCGAGACATGCGACGCCTCCTGAACAAGGAGCGCGACGTAGAAACGACGGGTGCCCGGCGGACCGGCTGCCATATCGTGTGCGTCACTCCGCCGCTAACGGGCGGCAACCTACCGGCCGTTACCGGATCACCGATAATCGATCGTTGCTGCTTCACGAGGCATATCACCGACGGAGTGCCCGCGAGTTGCCTTTGGCCCGGCCGTCATAGGGTCGGGTCATGGAGTCGAGACAGCTGGGTCGCACGGGTCGTCAGGTGGGGGTCATCGGGCTGGGGTGCTGGCAGCTCGGTGCGGACTGGGGGGCGGTCAGCGAGCAGGACGCGCTCGCGACGCTGCACGCCGCCGTCGACGCCGGGGTGAGTTTCCTCGACACCGCCGACGTGTACGGCGACGGGCGTAGCGAGCAGCTGGTCGGGCGGCTGCTGCGCGAGCGCGGCGATGCTGGCCTGACGGTGGCCACGAAGATGGGACGGCGTGCCGACCCGCACGTGCCCGAGGCCTTCACCGGTGAGGCCCTGCGCGCCTGGAACGACCGAAGCCGCCGCAACCTCGGCGTCGACACCCTCGACCTGGTGCAGCTGCACTGCCCGCCAACGCCGGTGTACTCAAGCGAGGCGGTGTTCGACACGCTGGACGCGATGGTCGACGAGGGCCGGATGAAGGCCTACGGCGTCTCGGTCGAGACCTGTGACGAGGCGCTGACGAGCATCGCTCGGCCACACGTGGCGAGCGTGCAGATCGTCCTCAACGCCTTCCGGCGCAAGCCGCTCGAACTGGTTCTGCCGGCAGCGGCGGCGGCCGGTGTGGGCATCATCGCTCGGGTGCCGTTGGCCAGCGGACTGCTCGCCGGCAAGTACGTCGAGTCGACCACTTTCGCGGCGGACGACCACCGCACGTACAACCGCTCCGGCGAGGCCTTCGACGTCGGCGAGACCTTCTCGGGCGTGCCCTTCGAAGTGGGGGTGGCCGCGGCCCGCGAGGTCGCCGCGATGACGCCGCAGGGAGTGACGACCGCGCAGCTCGCGCTGCGTTGGGTCATCGACCAACCCGGCGTCAGCGTGGTGATCCCGGGCGCACGGACGGCGGCGCAGGCCCGCGCCAACGCCGAGGCGGCCGATGTCCGCGCGCTTGACGACGCCACCCTGTCGGCGCTCGAGGTCATCTATAACGAGCGTATCCACAGGCACGTTCATGACAGGTGGTGAGCAGCCACAGCCGCCGCGACCGAGGGCCGGGACGGATCTGGGGGACAGCAGGTGCTCCTCCTGGGTGGAGTTGGCGCCTTCGGCCACGAGCGGTCGGCCGGTGAGGTAACTGGTTGGGAGCGGAAGGCGAGGAATGCCACGAGCTCAGCGACGTCCTGCGACCGGGCCGTCCGACTGGTGTCGCGGCGCCATCACCAGCTCGTGTTCGGAGGCCGACGGGGTGCGCTGGTGAACTGGTCTGACGTTCGTCGTCGTCCCAACATCAACCTGGAACCGCGAGCTCGACCGAGCCGCGTAGCGCGTGAGTCATCCCGTTGTAGTCGCCCATGCGCTCTACCACCGGGCCGCAGGACGATCCGGCAAAGCATACGTGAGTGCACGCAAACAAGTACTGGCACAGGACGTCCATAGGCATGACCGGTGACCGCCTGCTCGCTCAGTAGCGGGCGCCAACCACGTTGTCGCCCAATGGATCCAGCACCGCGAGGTCATCGGAGTCGAGGGTGATCTGGACGGCGGCAACGTTCTGCTCGAGCCACTTGACCCGCTTTGTGCCCGGGATCGGCGCGAGGCTGATGCCGAGTCGCGCCCCTCGACCGTGGACCCACGCCAGGGCGACCTGTGCAGGGGTGATGCCCTTTCGCTCGGCGACCCGCGCAACGGCGTCGGCGATCGCCTGATTGGCATGGCCTGCCGCGCCGGTAAAGCGGGGGTTGTGGCCGCGGAAGTCCTTGTCTCCCAACGAGTCGGGCTTGACCGTGCCGGTCAGGAACCCTCGGCCTAGTGGGGAGTAGGGCACCAGCGCGACGCCGAGCTCTCGCATCGCATCCAGGACTTCGGTCTCGGGGTCCCGGGTCCAAAGCGAGTACTCGGACTGGACCGCGGTGATGGGATGCACAGTGTGGGCGCGACGGAGCAGTTCGCTGTTCACCTCGGACAATCCGATGTGACGGACCTTCCCGGCCTGCACCAGCTCGGACATCGCCTCGACGGTCTCCTCGATCTCTGCGTTCTGTGGTGGCCGGTGCAGGTAATAGAGGTCGATGACGTCGACCCCGAGGCGCTGCAGCGACGCGTCGCACGCAGCACGGACGTACGCCGCGTCGCCGCGAAGCTGGCGGGCGCCGTCGCCTGAGCTGCGGTCGATGCCGAACTTCGTTGCCAGCTGGACCTTTTCGCGACGATCGTGGATGGCCCGCCCGACGAGGACCTCGTTGTGGCCGGAGCCGTAGACGTCGGCCGTGTCGATGAACGTGACCCCGAGCTCGATGGCCCGGTGGATGGTGCTGATCGACTCGTCCCAGTCGGCCTGTCCGTACGACTGGCTCATGCCCATACACCCCAGACCCTGAGCAGAGACCTCGAGGCCGTTGGTGCTTCCGAGGGTGATGTGCTTCATGTGTTCAGCTCCGTTCTGCCGCGAGGCGGCGTCGGTAGATCGTGATCTTGGTGGCGAGCAACTCTGTCCAGGCGTCGATCTCGGCACGCAAGTGAGCGAGGGTGACAACCCTCTGTCGGGTGAGGTCCGACATAGCCGAGTTCATCGGCGACCGCCAGAACCCGGTCCGAAGCCTGGCGGACTGCTGATAGGGGTAGGAGAACGCATCATGCAGACCAACGCCGACGTGGTCGGCGTTGGTCTGCAGCGACACTCGTCCCACGGTGACACTCAGCTTCCGCCCCTGCACGCGCCTGAGGGGACCGGGGCGTGCGCCCTTACCGATCGTGGCGCTACGACGTCGGCCAGGTGGCGTAGCCCGCCCGCGACCGCCCTACGCGTGCGCGGGGCCACTGGAACGCTACCGATGTGAGGCACGACCGGGCCGCCGGGTAGTGCGCTGCGCGCTTCTTGGGCCGCCCGCTGAGCCAGGATCAGCGCGATCGGCAGCGGGTCCATGTCAACTGCATTCTTTCTTAGTGTTCGATACCGGAACAGAGCGTTGTGTGTCTGTCCCGGTCAAGAAGGTTCTTCAGTTGTCCTTGAAATGCGGAGCGCGGAACGTCCGAAGTCAGGGATGCTGTGGGGCCTCAGCCGGGGTGCTGCCGCTCTACATCTGGGTGAAGGCGGCCTTGGCCGGGTCGGCGCCTATCCGGGCGTTGGAGTCGAGCGCGGTGATCGTGTCCATCTCGTCGCGGCTGAGGATGATCTCGGTCGCAGCGAGGTTCTCGCGCATGCGGTGCACGTGCATTGTCTTGGGGATCGCGATGTTGCCGGCGCTGAGGTGCCAGGCGAGCACAATCTGGGCAGGGGTGGCCGCGTGCTTCTTCGCCAGTGTGGTCACCGCCGCGACGTTCAGATCAGAGCCCTGGCCCAGTGGGCTGTATGCCTCAACTGCGATCCCGTGGGCGCGGGACCTTGCGGCCAGGGCGGCCTGTTGGAAGGTCGGGTGGAGCTCGATCTGATTCACGGCAGGAACGACCGTTGTTTCGGCCAGCAAGGTGTCCAGATGGTCCTGCAGGAAGTTGGACACCCCAATGGCCCGGACATCGCCTGAGGCATAGATCTTCTCCAAGGCCCGCCAGGCGTCGACGAACAGTCCCTGGGACGGGACCGGCCAGTGGATGAGGTACAGGTCGATCACATCAACGCCGAGCGCCTGCCGGCTGGCTTCGAAGGCCTTCGTGGCCGTGCCCTGCTCCCCATTGCGCAGCTTGGTGGTGATGAAGAGCTCCTCGCGGGGGATACCGGAGGAGGCAATCGCGGCTCCCACACCTGCCTCGTTGCCGTAGCCGGCGGCCGTGTCGATGTGCCGGTAGCCGGCTTCCAACGCGTCTTCCACGACGCGCTGCGTCTGCTCTCGGGGGACCTGGAATACGCCAATGCCGAGCTGGGGAATGGTGACCCCGTTGTTCAACCTCAGGTCGGGAACGACAGCCATGCCAACTCCATCTGCTTCGTGAAAAGGGACCCCTCCAGCGTAGGCACGGCCGAGGTAGTTTGGATTCCCAACCCCTCCCTGCCCTTCCTAGGACCAGCAGACCTACCTTGGGCGTCGAACCCAGGTGCGGCGCGGGACAGAATAGAGCCATGGGTCAGAGCGCAGAGTTTGGACAGTTCCTGAGGGTCATGCGTGCCAGGATGAGCCCCGAAGCGGCGGGACTGCCCACGACGTCGACAGCCCGCCGAGTACCCGGGCTGCGCCGCGAGGAGGTTGCTCAGCTTGCGGGGGTCAGCACCGACTACTACACCCGTCTGGAACAAGGGCGCCAGATCCGGCCGTCCCAGGCCGTGCTGGACGCCGTGGCCCGCGCCCTCCAGCTGGACGCCACGGAGCGCGCACATATGTTAGATCTGCTGCACAACTGCCCACCATCGTCCAAGTCACCGGCCCCGGTACAACGGGTCCGCGCTGGCCTTTGGCAGCTGCTGGACGGCATCGGCGATACCCCGGCCCTGGTGCTAGGGCGCCGTACCGACGTGCTGTCCAGCAACCGCATGGCGAATCTGCTCTTCACCGACTTCTCTGACCTGCCGGTCCGTGAGCGCAACCTGAGCCGCTGGATCATCCTGGAACCGGGCGCCAGGGAGCTGTTCCGGGACTGGAAGGCCGTCGCCGCTGAAACCGTGGCGGCGCTGCGGGTGGACGTTGGGCGCCATCCCAACGATCCACTGGCCAATCAGCTGGTGGGCGAGCTGGCAGTCACCAGCGAGCACTTCCGGCAGTGGTGGGCTGGCCACCACGTGACGACGCGGTCCTCGGGAACGGTGCGCCTTCACCACCCCACCGTCGGGGACCTTGAGCTTGACTTCGAAACCCTGGCCCTGCCCGATGATGGGGACCAGAGCCTGCGGATCTACTCCACCAAACCGGGGTCGCCCTCCCACGATGCCCTGCGGCTCTTGAGCAGCTGGGCCCACAGCGAGTCCACCAGCGACAACCCGCTGTCGGCCAATCCGCCGGCCGAGGACATGGACGTCGATGCATCACCGAAGGGCAGAGAAGGCACCCACAAACTCAAGCAGTAGCCAACCCATGTATTGAACCCCTGTATTGAAAAGGACTTCTCACATGCAGTACACGCATCTTGGCCGTTCCGGCCTGTCCGTCTCGCGTCTGTGCCTGGGCACCATGAATTTCGGTCCGCAGACCGATGAGCCGGCCGCCCACTCCATCATGGACTCCGCCCAAGAAGCGGGAATCAACTTCTTTGACACGGCCAATGTGTATGGCGGCGCCGAGCACCGTGGCTGGACCGAAGAGATCCTCGGCCGCTGGTTTGCCCAGGGTGGGCAGCGACGTGAGAAGACAGTGCTGGCCACCAAGCTGTTTGGTGGCATGACGAACCGGCCCAATGACAACAAGCTCTCGGCTCTCAATATCCGCCGGGCACTGGATGCCAGCCTCCGGCGCCTCCAGACGGACTACGTCGACGTCTACCAGTTCCACCACGTTGACCGGGATACCCCATGGGATGAGATCTGGCAGGCCATCGAGGTGGCCGTCCAGCAGGGCAAGATCCTGTATTCGGGCAGCAGCAACTTCGCCGGCTGGCATATCGCCCAGGCACAGGCCGCCGCCGCCCAGCGCAACTACTCCGGTCTGGTCAGCGAGCAGTCCATCTACAACCTGCTCACCCGCGCCGTCGAGCTGGAGGTCATTCCTGCGGCGCAGGAATATGGCCTGGGCATCCTCCCCTGGTCGCCGCTGCACGGCGGGCTGCTGGGCGGGGTCCTGCGCAAAGAGGCCGCCGGGGTCCGTCGGGCCGAGGGCAGGGCACTTGAAACGCTGAAGACGCATCGGGACCAGATCCAGCAGTACGAAGACCTTGCAGACCAGCTGGGCCACCAACCCGGCGACGTCGGGCTCGCATGGTTGCTGGCCCAGCCCGCGGTAACCGCACCCATCATTGGTCCCCGCACCCAGGACCAGCTCGACGCCGCCCTTCGCGCCCTGGACGTTGACCTGGACGCGGCGACACTAACCCGGCTGGACGAGATCTTCCCCGGGCACCAGACCGCACCCGAGGACTACGCGTGGTGACACGCCGGGACCCCTCCGTCGCCACTCGTTCCGGCGACACCGCCCGCCGCACAGGAGACGCAAAAGGAGCCAGACGATGAAGATCGCCGTCACCGGTGGGTCAGGCAAGCTGGGGCGCACGGTTGTCGCCGTGCTGCTTCAGGCCGGACATGATGTCGTCAACCTCGACGTCGCTGGGACGCGTGGGCCGGGTTTCGTTCGGGTCGACCTGACGAACTACGGGGAGACGATCGATGCGCTCTTCGGCGAGAACGATCCCTCGGCCGGGCCCGACCAGGCCGCGAAACCGGCTTTCGACGCGCTCGTGCACCTGGCCGCGATACCCGCTCCCGGCATCCTGAGCGACGTCGCCACGTTCCACAACAACATCCTCAGTACGTTCGACGTGTTCCAGGCTGCTCGCCGGGCCGGCATCCAGAACATCGTCTACGCCTCGAGCGAGACGGTTCTCGGGCTGCCGTTCGACGTGCCGCCGCCATACATCCCGGTCGACGAGGAGTACCCGGCCCGCCCGGAGAGCATGTACTCGCTGGTGAAGCATCTCGAGGAGCAGATGGCCATCGAACTGGTGCGCTGGGACCCGACGCTCAAGATCATCGCGCTGCGCTTCTCCAACGTGATGGACCCGGAGGACTACGCGGCTTTTCCTGCATTCGACGCGGATGCGATGTTGCGCAAGTGGAACCTCTGGGGCTACATCGACGGCCGCGACGGTGCGCAGGCCGTACTCAAGGCCCTCGAGCTGGACACCACGGGTTTCGACCGCTTCATCATCGCCGCCGCGGACACGGTCATGTCACGGTCCAATGCCGATCTGGTGTCTGAGGTCTTCCCTGGCGTACCGGTCACCCGCGAGCTCGGTGAGCACGACACGTTGCTGTCGATCGACAAAGCTCGCCGGGTGCTCGGATACAGCCCGCAGCACTCCTGGCGTTGATCCCCCGATCGATCCGTTCAATAGATAAGGACACCCCGATGCGCTATCGCACCCTCGGAAACAGCGGGGCCGTCGTCTCGACGTTCGCTCTGGGAACCATGACCTTCGGCGCGGAGGCCGACGAGACGACGTCGCACGCCATCGTTGGCGACTACCTCGCGGCCGGCGGCAATCTCATCGACACGGCCGACGTGTACGGCAAGGGCGCCTCGGAGGAGATCATCGGGCGCTGGCTCACAGCGCACCCCACGGACAGCGAGCAGGTCGTGATCGCCACGAAGGGGCGCTTCACGATGGGCGATGGCAGCAACGACCTCGGCACGTCCCGGCGCCACCTCGGTCGCGCGCTTGACGCGTCGCTGAGGCGCCTCGGCGTGGAGCAGATCGACCTCTACCAGATGCACGCCTGGGACGCCGTGACTCCGCTCCAGGAAACCCTGCGATTCCTGGACGACGCCGTGAGCAGCGGCAAGATCGCCTACTACGGGTTCTCGAACTTCCTCGGCTGGCAACTGACCAAGGCCGTGCACCTCGCGCGCGCCAACGGCTTCACACCGCCCGTGACGCTCCAGCCGCAGTACAGCCTGCTGGTGCGGGAGATCGAGTCCGAGATCGTGCCGGCCTGCCAGGATGCGAACATCGGCATGCTGCCGTGGTCGCCGCTGGCAGGCGGCTGGCTCACCGGCAAGTACCAGCGCGACGCCGACCCGATGGGCGCCACGCGCCTGGGCGAGGACCCGAAGCGCGGAATGGAGGCGTGGGAACCTCGAAACAAGCAGGAACGGACCTGGCGGATCCTTGACACGGTCGAGCAGATAGCGAAGGCCAAGGGGGCCAGTCAGGCGCAGGTGTCGCTTGCCTGGCTTGAGGCGCAGCCCGCAGTCACCTCGGTGATCCTGGGGGTACGCAACACCGGCCAGCTCGCCGACAACCTCGGCGCCACATCCGTCGACCTCACCGCCGACGAGCTCAAGCGCCTCGACGAGGTGAGCGCACCCGTCGTCTCGGACTATCCCTACGGTGCGGCTGGCGCCGACCAGCGCCACCGAGCCATCGACGTCAGCCACTGAGCATCGGGTCCCTGGGCTGCACTTGCCCGACCAGCACGTGATCTTGAGGTGCCGAGTTGCGTGTGTTTCAGCAATGCACCGTGTTGACACAACTATTCGCATCAGCGAAGATATGTGTATGGAGATGACGGTAGCCCAGGTGGCGCGGCAGCATGCCCGCACCGACCGTTTCGTGCAGCAAGCGCTCCGATCGGGTGCGCTCTCCGGTCATCGGGTCCTCGGCCGGGCGACCAGCGTGGACGACGTCGCGGTGCAGGCTTGGTCACGGGCTCTGGGGCGGGGGCGACGATGGACTGCCCAGGTGCGTGAGGCTGCCCTCGACTTGTTGTCCACGGGGCGCACGGATCGGCTCTCGGCCTCGGAGCGGTCTCGGCTCCGCTCGCGGCTCAGGGGAATGTCGGCCACCGACATGGCTCACGCTGCTGGTGGCCTGGGGGCGTGGGCTCGATATCGAGGCAAGCCTCCGATCGGCCTGGTCAGGATCGGTCCTTCGGCAGCGAACACTGGTGAGCTCGGCATCATCCCAGGCGAGGGATGGCTCACCTTCGTGCAGACCGACGATCTCGACCGGTTCGAGATCGACCAAGACGTGATCCTTGACGCGGACGGCAATGTCGGTGTCATCGAGCGCTTGACGGTTGACGATCGTGTAGCCCGGATTCTGTTGGACACCTACCTGTTGGGGGACGCTCGCCAATCGGCGGCTGCGGCCGCAGAGCTGGAGCGGAGAGCCGCGTGAGTCAAGACGTCTTCGAGCGCGTCGGGGAGATAGCCGACAATCTCTCACCCGATCGGTGGATGCTCATCGGTGGGCTCATGGTGCACGCGCATGCGCAACTGGCCGGCATCCAGCACACGCGGCCCACCGACGACGCCGACCTGGTCGTTGAGGTGCGGGCCGGTACCTATGCAGAGGCTGCCGCCGTTCTACTGCGGCTGGGTTACGTTCAGCACGAGTCCTTGGACCGTCACGCGCCCTTCCACCGATTCACCCGTGGACGCGAGCACGTCGACCTGATGGGTCCGGAGGACAAGCCGGTCCGCTTCCTGGGCCGTGAGGTCCTCGCGGTGCCTGGCTCTCGCTCGGCGCTCAACCGGACCATCGCCTACAAGACCGCCCGTGGCGTGGCGATCCGCATCCCTGACCTGGAGTCTGCCCTGTCACTGAAGGGCGCAGCCTTCCGTCTCCCGGGGCCCAACAGGGTCCGCCACCTTCAAGATGCGGTGACCCTCTTCGCCTGCCTGGACAAGGCACAACCAGACATCTCCAAGTCGATGAAGAAGAACATCAACAACCTGATCTCCGCGATGGACAACGCTGAAGCATGGAGCTTCGCCGACCCCACGAACCGACGACGGGCCATTCGAGCGATCCGCGCCGTTCAACACAGTTGGGAGCCTCCCGCCTTCGTCCTCCCTCGACGACCCGGCAGGGGCCCAACGACCGGCGAGCGAGAGCGCTGAGTAGCCGCGAAGAGTGCGTCACACCGCCGCCTCCCGTCCCGGTCCTACGCGTTCTCGAGGCCTGCCGCGGAGAACGGACCGAAGGGCCGCTGGTCCTACGCCCCCTGTCCGGGCAGCCGATCGACCGACGCGACTGGTACCGGATCGCCAAAGCCGCCGGGATCCCGCGCCACATCAGCCCACACTCCTTGCGGCATGCGATCACCAACGCCCTGGACGCAGGCGTGCCGCTGCGCGATGCCCAGATCCTGGCCCGGCATGCCGACCCCCGCACCACCGAGCACTACGACCGCGCCCGCGGCAACCTCGAGCGCCACGGCGTTCACTTCCTTACCGCCTACGTCGCGGGCGTGTGAGCTGCTGTCGCGGCGTGTCATTCCGCGTTCCGAGCAGCGGACTCACGTGGGCTACGCGCGTGGCCGCACCGGCCGGGTCGCTCAGGCGTCCCCGATGAGCCGATCCATCGCAGCCAGGAGACAGCCCGGTGCCTCATGCCAGACGAAGTGTCCCGCTCCAGGCTCGATGTGCGACCAGGCGCCGGGGATGCGCTCGGCACTCTCAACTCCGGCGCTGGGTGGCATCGGGCTCAGCTCGCCCACGAGCACGCCGAACGGGACCGTGATCGACGCCAGCGACGACTCGAGCTCGGGAAGGCGAGTCTTCACATCCGTCCACAACCCTAGGTTGGCCGGCTGGGAGAACTCCACGTGCGGTATCGGCGGAGCAGCAGGAGGATGGGCGAAGTACGACCCCCAGACCAAGGAGAACGCCTCGCGTGTCTCCTCGGGCGTGGCCTCGCCCGCGGTGTCCTTCTCGTCCAGCGCGCGGGCACGATCACGGGAGGCCTCGGGCACTCGCGCGAGCATCTCGGCCCCGAATGCCGCCGCCCCGCCGTCGCCGACCGCGCCAAGCGGGTCGACCAACAACACGCCGGCCAGCCGCTCAGGGATGCCGACCGCAGCATGGAACACCAAGTGGCCTCCCCATGAGTGGCCCATCAGGTAGGCCGTGTCCCATCCCAAGCCATCCAGTACGGCGGCGATGTCGGCCACGGCCTTGGCGATCGTGAACTCGCCCTGCTCAGTGGATGGCGCGAGACCCCGCTGTTGGAAAGTCGCCACCTGGTAAATGCGCCGCGAGCTCCGCCACAGCATCGTCGAGATAGCCGAAGTTCATGCCCGGACCGCCGTGAATCGCCAGCACTCGCGGCCCCGCTCCACTGACCCAACCCGAAAGCTCACCGCTCCCCGTGGCAATCGTGAAGGGCGTTCGTTCCATGACGGAAGCGTAGTGCCCTTGCGAGGCACAGCGTCTCTCCTCAGTAACGGTTGTCCGGCCGAGCGCGATCGGGTCTGCCCCTCGCACATGCGTCACTTCGCCGCCTATGACTGGCGCCGTATTCACTCTGCAACGCCGCAGTGAAATGCCCTGACCTGCTTGCGATGGGTGTGCGTTCTTGTCCGGCGAGGGAGCGCTTGGGGTGATGGCTGAATTGCCCTCGCCGGGGGAACGGCCACGCAGGTGAGCGTTTCCCCAACTCGGTGGCGCCTAAACTCGGGCGATGCGCGATCGAAGTTCTGCGGCGCCGCGCTCACGGAGCGCGGGGCTGCAGACGCGCCGACGTCTTCGTGAACCAGGCTGGGTGCCGAATCAACACGGGGCGTGGGCGATGCTCATCGTGCCGTTCGCCGTCGGCGCCCTTGATGCGGGGCCGAGCTGGCGACACCTGCTGCTGCTGTTCGCTTGGCTGGTTGGGTACTTCGCGTTCTTCGCCGCCGGGCTATGGCTTCGGTCCCGAGGCAAGCGCCGTTACTGGCCACCGGTGCGCACCTATGGGGTCCTTACCGTCGTGCTCGGCCTGGTCGTGATCGCGCTTCAGCCAGACGTGCTGCACTGGGCCGTCGTCTTCCTCCCTTTGCTCGCCTTCAGTTTGTGGT
>DASRVZ010000193.1:0-55248 GCA_035654835.1 Dermatophilaceae bacterium
CAGGATCGGCCTCACAGGTCGTCGCTGCCAGGTGCTCAGCGCGATCCTGTTCCGCGAAGCCAGCACCCACCCTGATGTGCGCGACCACCTTCGCGCCCTGTACTCCGTACTGATGGAGCTCACCGAAGCGGTCCTCGATGCAGCCAGCCCGCGAAAGCTGGACTGTGAGCGAAGGACAGCGGCAGCCGGTACCTTCGTGGCCGTGCTGCTGCACCAGGCCAACTCCCAACGTTTCGACGGCACGGTGCCAGACCTCGGCGCAACAGCCGAGATCGTCTCCGGCGCGCTTGGCGCCTAGCCTTCGGCTCGGCCAGACTGACGGTTCAGCTCAGCGGAAGGCGGCCTGGCCGGTCAAAGCCTGGCCGATTACCAGGATGTGCATCTCGGGAGTGCCTTCGTAGGTCAGGACCGACTCGAGGTTGGCCATGTGCCGGATCACGGGATACTCCAGGGAGATTCCGTTGGCACCCAGGATGGTTCGCGCGGTGCGACAGATCTCCAGCGCCTTCGTGACGTTGTTGAGCTTTCCGAGGCTGACCTGTTCAGGACGCAGTCCCACGCTGTCCTTGCGACGCCCGAGGTGCAGGGCCAGCAAGGTCCCGGTGGTGAGCTCGACGGCCATGCCCGCCAGCTTGCTCTGGGTGAGCTGGAACCCACTGATCGGCCGACCGAACTGCTCACGCTGACCCGCGTACTCCAACGCGGCCTGGAATGAGCTTCGCGCGGCGCCCATCGCGCCCCACAGGATGCCGTAACGGGCCTCGTTCAGGCAGGACAGCGGGCCCACGAGACCGCGGATCTGCGGGAACACCGCGTCGTGGGGCAGGCGCACCACGTCCAGGACGAGCTCACTGGTCACCGACGCCCGCAGTGACATCTTGTGCTTGATCAGCCGGGAAGAGAACCCCGGAGTGTCGGTCGGGACAACGAATCCACGGATCCCGTCCTCCGTCTGGGCCCAGATGATGGCCACATCGGCCACGGAGCCATTGGTGATCCACATCTTTGACCCGCTCAGCATCCAGTCCGCGGTGTCGCCATCACCATCGCGACGAGCCCGCGTGCGCATGTTGGCCGGGTCGGAACCGTGATCGGGCTCGGTCAGCCCGAAGCATCCGATCGCCTCTCCGGTGGCCATCGACGGCAGCCACTGACGCTTCTGCTCCTCGGTGCCGTGTTCCCAGATCGCGAACATGGCCAACGATCCCTGGACGCTGACCAGCGAACGGATGCCCGAGTCGGAGGCTTCCAGCTCCAGGCAAGCCAAGCCGTAGTCCACCGCGGACATGCCCGCGCATCCATAGCCCTTCAGGTGCATCCCGAGCAGGCCGAGCCCGCCGAGCTCTCTGGCAAGATCGCGGATGCCGGGTATGTCACCGGACTCGAACCATTCGGCGATGTGCGGGTCGATCGAGGACGCGCAGAGCTGCCGGACGGAGGCCCGCACCGCCTTCTCGTCGGGACTGAGCATGTCGTCGATGCTGGCCAGATCCAACGGGTCGGGCTTGACTCGGGTCGTCGGCGATGTTGCGTTCATGCGCAGATCGTGTCACGGCTGCCGGTGTACCAACCCTGATTTCCGGTCTGGGCCCTCGACCGTGTATCTTTCACGACGCGTCACCGGGTGGAGCGCTCGCCCGGATGCCCCTATAGCTCAGACGGTAGAGCGTCTCCATGGTAAGGAGAAGGTCAACGGTTCGATTCCGTTTGGGGGCTCGGTTCGAAGCATGGGCGGTCGCCCTGAGCGTCAGCTGGCGGCCGTCAAAGCCTCCGGATTCCTGGCGGGGTAGCTCAGGTGGTTAGAGCACACGACTCATAATCGTGGTGTCGCGGGTTCAAGTCCCGCTCCCGCTACTGACTCGATTTCGGGTTTGCCCCTGGCATCGCGTAATCTGGAGCGTCGCCGCGCGTGCTGGTGGCCGCCCAGATCTTTTCAGGTTCACTTCAGTTCTTCCTTGAGTTTCGAGAGCAGGTTCCCCGCGTGGCTAGCAAGAGCTCCGACGTCCGACCCAAGATCACGATGGCTTGCGTGGACTGCAAGGACCGCAACTACATCACCAAGAAGAACCGCCGCAACAACCCTGACCGGTTGGAGCTCGCCAAGTTCTGCCCCCGCTGCACCAAGCAGACCACGCACCGCGAGACCCGCTGATCCGCAGCGTTCCTCAACGGCCGAGTCCTACCGGTCGGGCGAGCCGACCGCTTGCGATCCATGCTTCTGCGACCGCCTCCGCCATCTGCAGGGGCGGTCGTTGCTTGTACCCCCCGGCTCCCGTCCCGCCCAACCCCTAGGGTGGTCGCCATGGCTGTCAATGCAAGCTTCACCGGGCACTCCTACCCGGCTACCCCTCCGTATGCCGTGGGCCGGGAAAAGATTCGCGAGTTCGCCGAGGCGGTGGGCGCCCATGACCCAGTGCACACCGACCGGGCATACGCCCGTGCCCGCGGCTATCACGACGTCATCGCTCCTCCCACCTTTGCTGTCGTGATCGCACAGCAGTGCGACCGTCAGTTCATCGCTGACCCGGAGGCGGGCATCGACTTCAGTCGGGTCGTTCACGGCGAGCAGCGGTTTGTCCACCACCGTCCGCTCACTGCCGGTGACGAGATCGTTGGCGTGCTGACCGTTGACTCGGTGAGGGAGACAGGCGGGCATGCGATGGTCACCACTCGCAGCGAGCTGTCCACCATCGAGGGCGAGCCGGTGTGCACCGCCACCTCGACCATCGTGATCCGCGGAGGGGAGTGACCTGATGAATCGAGCAGTGCTGTCAGTGAGTGACGTCGAGGTGGGTCAGGCCCTGCCCCCGCTGGCGATCCACATCAGCCGCGAGAGCCTCGTGCAGTACACCGGGGCCAGCCTGGATCGCAACCGCATCCACTGGGACGAGCGCTTCGCCACGTCCGTGGGGCTTCCGGACGTCATCGCCCACGGCATGTTCACCATGGGCTCGGTGATCAACATCGTGAGTGACTGGGTGGGCGATGCCGGCCGGATCGTGGAGTACGGCACACGTTTCACCAAACCCGTGGTGGTGCCCTACGACAACGGTGCTGACGTCGCGGTGACCGCGGTGGTCGCGGCGGTCGACGACCAGACCAAACGGGCGACGGTTGAGCTCACCGCAATGTGTGGCACGGACAAGGTGCTCGGCCGCGCCACTGCGGTCGTCCTCCTCGACTGACTGCGTTCATGCGAGAGGAACATGACGTCCGGCTGTCAGGCTTGACCACCATGCGAGTGGGTGGCCTGGCACAACGCCTGGTCACCGTCGACACCACTGACGAGCTGGTTGACGCCATTCGCGCGGTTGACGATGCCGACGAGCCGTTGCTGGTTGTCGGCGGCGGCTCGAACCTGGTCATCTCCGACGAGGGCTTCGCGGGTTCGGTGGTCCGCATCGCGACGGGTGGGATCACCGTCGAGTCCCACGATCCTCAAGGTGTCGTGACGATCCGTGTGGCCGCTGGTGAGGTCTGGGACGACGTGGTCGTCAGGTCTGTCGCCGAGGGATGGTCCGGCATCGAGGCGCTCTCCGGCATCCCGGGCTGCGCGGGTGCAACCCCGATCCAGAACGTCGGCGCCTACGGCCAGGAGGTCGCCCAGACCATCACGGCGGTTCGCGTCTGGGACCGTCGTGAGCAAAGGGTCCACACCTTCGACAACGCCGACTGCCGGTTCACCTATCGCCACTCGCTCTTCAAGGCTGAGTCCCGTTACGTCGTCCTTGACGTGGTGTTCCAGCTCAGGCTGGCATCGCTGTCCGCGCCGGTCACCTATGCAGATCTGGCTCACGCGCTCGGCATCGAGGTGGGGGAGCGCGTGCCCCTTGAGGATGCCCGGGCGGCCGTGCTGGACCAACGCCGTCAGCGGGGCATGGTCCTTGACTCCACGGACCACGACACGTGGAGCTGCGGGTCGTTCTTCACCAACCCGATCATGTCCGCCAACGCGTATGCCGAGCTGCAGAGTCGCGCCCAGACCCGGTTGGGCGACGCGGACAGGCCGGTCGTCGTGCCACGGTTTGACACTCCGGACGGTCTCGTCAAGACCAGTGCTGCATGGCTGATCGACAGGGCAGGGTTCGGCAAGGGGTACGGCATCCCAGGCCCGGCAGCGCTGTCGACCAAACACACCCTTGCCGTGACCAACAGGGGTTTTGCGACCGCCGGAGACGTCATCGCACTGGCCCATGAGATCCGCGACGGCGTTCGCGACGCGTTCGGGGTGAGCCTGGTGAATGAGCCGGTTCTTGTCGGACTCTCGCTCTGACCGCATGCTGATTCGCCGCGAGAAACCGTCAGATATCGCGGCGATCAGCGCCGTGCATGCGAAGCCTTCGGGTGCGGGTCTGTGGGCCGAACCGGTGATCAGCCACCCGAGGTCAGGCTCGTCAAGGAGCTGCGCGCCGGCCCCGACTGGCTCGAGGGTCTGAGCCTCGTGGCCGTGGCTGACTCCGAGGTTGTCGGGCATGTCTGTTGCAGCCGAGGTCGTCTCGATGGAGTGGTGCCGGCTTCGCGGCTCGGGATCCAAGCCCCGGATGAGTCATGGGGCGATCACTTCCAAGCACGGGTCCTGCTTGCATCAGCGACCTCGATGTCGGGTCGCTTCAGCTATGCGGAAGCGTTTGACCGGGTCTAGACAGCGTGTCCTCGGCGTCGAGGACCTCGGGTTCAGCGGGGTGACCCGCGAGCCAGTCGTCGATGCCCGCGAACATCTGCCGGCGTGCCGGCTCAGGAGCCCGCGAGCCCGTGACCGAACCTCGTGCCAGCTCGGCAAGCTCGACGTCCGAGAGACCATGTTCGGTGCGTGCGATGTCGTATTGCGCGTTGAGCCGCGAGCCGAACAACAAGGGGTCGTCCGCTCCCAACGCGATGCGGGCGCCGGCCTCGATCAGCTGACGCATCGGTACGTCTCCAACCACTCCGTACACGCCAAGCGCGACGTTGCTGCCGGGGCACACCTCGAGCGTGATGCCGCGACGCACTACTTCGTCAAGCACCTGCGGGTCCTCAACGCTGCGGATGCCGTGTCCCAGTCGATCGGGGGCAAGGGCGATCAGAGTCTCTTGAACCGCAGGCGCTCCCAGCAGCTCTCCGCCGTGAGGAACGCAGGCGAGTCCGGCGCGACGCGCGATATCGAAGGCCGGCGCGAACTCGGCTGTGATTCCACGGCGTTCATCGTTGCTCAACCCGAATCCGACCACATGTCCAGAGCCGCCACCGGCGTAGCGCGCGGCAAGCCGCGCAAGGATTCGCGCATCCAGCGGGTGCCGGACCCGGCTCGCAGCAACGATGACGGCCACACCGATGCCGGCATCTTCGGCGGCGCACCGCGCCTCGTCCAGGATGATCTCCAGAGCTGGGGTGATGCCGCCGACAAACGGTGCATACGAGGTTGGGTCGACCTGGATCTCGAGCCACTGTGAACCCTCAGCGGCGTCGTCAACGGTCGCCTCGCGAACGATCCGACGCATGTCGCTCTCGTCGCGCACGCACGCGCGAGCCATGTCGTAGAGGCGCTGGAAACGGAACCAGCCACGTTCGTCTCCCACGCTCAGCGCCGGTGGCCAGGACCCGGTCAGCGCGTCAGGTAGACGGATGCCGTGCTTGCTCGCCAGCTCCATGAGCGTGGTCAGCCGCATCGAACCGGTGAAGTGAAGATGCAGGTGCGCTTTGGGGAGCAGACCTACGAGTCGAGGCATACGGGTCAGTGTGCCTCGCCGAGCAGCGTCTGGAGGCGCGCAACGCCTTCGACCAGGTCGTCGTCGCCGAGCGCATAGGACAGCCGAAGATAACCGCTGGGCCCGAACGCCTCACCAGGCACGACGGCGACCTCGACCTCGTCCAGGATCAACGTGGCGAGCTCAGCCGATGTGGTGCACACCCGGCCACGGATGGTCTTTCCGAGAAGGCCCTTGACTGACGGGTAGACATAGAAGGCACCGGTGGGCACCGGGCAGTGGACGCCCTCGATGTCGTTGAGCATCGCGACGATGGTGCGTCGGCGGCGGTCGAAGGCCACCTTCATCATCTCGACGGCGTCCAGGGACCCGGTGAGCGCCGCGATCGCCGCACGCTGGGGGATGTTGGAGACGTTCGATGTCGAGTGCGACTGCAGGTTGGTCGCCGCCTTGATGACGTCGCGCGGGCCGATCATCCAGCCGACGCGCCATCCCGTCATGGCGTACGTCTTGGCTACGCCGTTGAGCACCACGCAGGTGTCGGCAAGCTCGGGCACCTCGACCGGCATGGAGACCGCGCGCGCACCGTCATACGTCAGGTGCTCGTAGATCTCGTCGGTGATGACCCAGATCCCGTTCGCCACGGCCCAGCGACCGATTCCCCGGATCTGCTCGGGGGAGTAGACCGCGCCGGTGGGGTTGGACGGCGAGCAGAACATCAGCGCCTTGGTCCGCGGCGTTCGCGCAGCCTCGAGCTGTTCGACGGCCACAAGGTAGTTCTGGTCCTCGCCCGCGAACACCTCGACAGTGGTGCCGCCGGCAAGCTTGATGGCCTCGGGATAGGTCGTCCAGTACGGCGCCGGCAGCAGCACTTCGTCGCCCGGGTCGAGCAGTGCGGCGAAAGTGTTGTACACGGCGTGCTTGCCGCCGTTGGTGACGAGCACCTGGTCCACGCTCACCCGGTAGTGGCTGTCGCGGAACGTCTTGTCGACGATCGCCTTCCTCAGCTCGGGCAGTCCCGCCGCCGGCGTGTAGCGATGGTTCACCGGGTCCTGAGCCGCCTTGACGGCCGCGGCGACGATGTAGTCGGGGGTGGCGAAGTCGGGCTCACCCGCTCCGAAGCCGATGACGGGACGGCCGCTGGCCTTGAGCGCCTTGGCTTTGGCGTCAACGGCAAGCGTCGCTGACTCGGCAATCGCGCCGATGCGGCGGGAGACTCGGGGGCGGGGGGTGGGGTCGGTCACGGGACAATGTTGGCAGACGTTGGTATGCCGTGCCGCTCAGGTCCGCAGGCTGGTCACTGGCGCTCGAGGCCGAGTTCGCATTGGCCCGCTGACCTCGCGTATGCTCACCCACTGGGTGGTTGACGACAACCATGCTCAGGCATGCCCCGAGGCCCCCAGGCACCCACATGTGCAAGCTCAATCTGTGCGCCAACCCGCACAATCGCACATAGGGCAGTGGCTCAATTGGTAGAGCACCGGTCTCCAAAACCGGCGGTTGGGGGTTCGAGTCCCTCCTGCCCTGCATGGTTCAATCAGACAAGGACGAAAGGCACGCGAGATGACCGAGACGAGCACGGCAGGCGCTGCTGGCTCAGATCGCGCACGCCGCAACGCGCCCCAAAAGGGCAACCCGGTGGGCCGCTTCTTCGGGGCTATCGCACTGTTCGTCAGCCAGATCCTGGACGAGCTCCGCAAGGTCGTTCGTCCGACGCGTCACGAGCTGACCACGTACACCTCCGTCGTCATCGTCTTTGTCTCCGTCGTCATGGCTTTGGTGTGGGGCGCCGACCAGCTGATCGTCAAGCTGGTGGCTCTCGCGTTCGGTAACTGAAACTCCTCAGTTCAACAGTCAGGAAGTAGGTCATAAGCGTGTCCGAGAAGTGGACTTCCGAGGTCTCCGTCGACCAGTCGGCCGACGGCGAGCAGGTCGTCGGCGTCGTCGAACAGGCTGACGTCGACGTACAGAATGACGACGCAGTCGAGCCGACCGACGCGGCGGTTGACGCGGTCGAGCCGACCGACGCGGCGGTTGACGCGGTCGAGCAGACTGACGACGCGGTCGAGCAGACTGACGACGCGGTCGAGGACGAGGCCGCCTTCCGCGCCAAGCTGCGCGTCCAGGAGGGTGACTGGTACGTCATTCACTCCTACGCCGGCTACGAGAACCGGGTCAAGGCCAACCTTCTGAGCCGCGTGACCTCCCTGAACATGGAGCCGTACATCTTCGATGTTGAGGTCCCCATGGAGACCGTCAGCGAGATCAAGGGCGGACAGCGCAAGCTGGTCACCCGCGTACGGATGCCCGGATACGTCCTGGTCCGCATGGATCTGACCGACGAGAGCTGGGGCGCTGTGCGCCACACGCCTGGTGTCACTGGCTTCGTGGGTCACACCCACCAGCCGGTCCCGCTGTCGCACGATGAGATCTACACGATGCTCAACCCGGTCTTCGACACCGCTGGTGAGCCAGCAGGTGCCGCCGGCGGAGCCCGCGCCGGCGAGACCCAGATCGTCGACTTCGAGGTTGGCGAGTCCGTCACCGTCATGGAGGGGCCGTTCGAGACCCTTCCTGCCACCATCTCCGAGATCAACCCCGAGAGCCAGAAGCTCAAGGTGCTGGTCTCGATCTTCGGCCGCGAGACACCGGTCGAGCTTTCGTTCAGCCAGGTCGCCAAGATCTGACTGAGCGGCGTCTGGCCGTTGCCTTACGGCGGTCAGACGGCACCATCCGCAGTACCAGATGCACCCGCACTATCCCCAGAAAACAAGGACCCAGACAATGCCTCCCAAAAAGAAGAAGATCGCAGGCTTCATCAAGCTGCAGATCCAGGCCGGCGCAGCGACGCCGGCACCACCCGTGGGCCCCGCCCTCGGTCAGCATGGTGTCAACATCATGGAGTTCGTCAAGGCGTACAACGCTGCGACGGAGTCACAACGCGGAAACGTCATCCCCGTGGAGATCACGGTCTATGAGGACCGCTCGTTCACCTTCATCACCAAGACGCCTCCGGCCGCCGAGCTGATCAAGAAGGCTGCCGGCGTGGCCAAAGGCTCTGGCGAACCTCACAAGACAAAGGTCGCCCATCTCACGGCCGACCAGGTCCGTGAGATCGCCCTGACGAAGATGGAAGACCTCAACGCCAACGACATCGACCAGGCGGCCAAGATCATCGCCGGCACGGCTCGGTCCATGGGCGTCACCACCGGCTGATACAGGCCGGCTCAAGTGGCAGGGCCAGCGCTGGCCCGTTCGACCACGAACTCTGCAAGACCGTACTCACGCACCAGGAGCAGAAGTGAAGCGCAGCAAGGCATACCGCACCGCGGCCGAGAAGATAGACCTCACCAAGGTCTACGCACCCCTCGAGGCCGTCCGGCTGGCCAAGGCCACCACCAGCACCAAGTACGACTCGACCGTTGAGGTCGCCATGCGACTGGGCATTGACCCGCGCAAGGCCGACCAGATGGTCCGCGGCACCGTCAACCTCCCGCACGGAACCGGCAAGACCGCAAGGGTCCTGGTCTTCGCCACAGGCGAACGTGCAGCGCAGGCAACGGCCGCCGGCGCCGACTACGTCGGCTCGGACGAGCTGCTCGACAAGGTGGCAGGGGGCTGGCTCGACTTCGACTCCGTCGTGGCGACGCCGGACCTGATGGGCAAGGTCGGCCGTCTGGGCAAGGTGCTGGGTCCGCGTGGCCTCATGCCCAACCCCAAGACCGGCACCGTGACGATGGACGTGGCCAAGGCTGTCAGCGACATCAAGGGCGGCAAGATCGAGTTCCGCAGCGACAAGCATGCCAACCTGCACTTCATCATCGGCAAGGCCTCGTTCGACGAGACCAAGCTGGTGGAGAACTACGGCGCGGCTCTGGACGAGATCCTGCGCCTCAAGCCGTCCGCGTCCAAGGGCCGGTTCATCGAGAAGGCCACGATGTCGACGACCATGGGCCCCGGTATCCCCCTGGATCAGAGCCGCACCCGCAACCTTCTCGTCGAGGACGAGGCTGCGCTGTAGTCACCTGACGACCTGACTCACCCGCACATGTTGCGAGGCCGCACCCGATCGTCGGTGCGGCCTCGTTGCGTTCCCGCCCGGGGGACCGTGGCTGCGACCGAGATGTCGACCGGTCGATCTTGACTGAGGCCGATTTTGACTGCGGCCGCCTGCCCCGTACGCTGAGCCTCGACCAAAGACCGCCGGTTGTCATTCTGCTCCTCGCAGGGTGACCGAAGGTTCCGCAGCATGCGGGCAACCAGCGCAGGATCGCACGTGACCGGCATACATCATCTGTATTCCGCGAGCCCCGCGCCCTGCGCCGGGGCTCTTCTTGTTTGTGGTCACCTTCTCCGGTATTTCATTTCGGAAGGAGGCCCAGTGGCACAGCCCGACAAGGCAGCAGTCATCGCCGAGTTGACGGACAAGTTCCGCAACTCGGGTGCGGCCGTGCTCACGGAGTACCGCGGCTTGACCGTGGCGCAGCTGACAACGCTGCGTAAGAGCATCCGCGAGCACGCTACCTACGCCGTCGTGAAGAACACGCTCACCGAGATCGCAGCCAAGAGAGCCGGAGTAACGGCTTTTGATGGTCAGCTCTCGGGTCCGTCCGCGATCGCCTTCATCACCGGTGACCCGGTTGAGGCGACCAAGGGCCTGCGTGACTTCGCCAAGGCAAACCCCCACCTCGTGATCAAGGCCGGCGTCCTGGACGGCAAGGCCTTGTCTCCCGCGGAGATCTCCAAGCTCGCGGACCTCGAGTCCCGCGAGGTTCTCCTGGCCAAGCTCGCTGGCGCCATGTTGGCGTCGCTGAGCAAGGCTGTGTACCTCTTTGCCGCTCCCTTGTCGCAGACGGCCCGCGTGGTCGACGCCCTGCGTGCCAAGGTCGAGGCAGAGACTCCTGCAGCCACATCAGTCACTGTGGAGGCTCCCTCCGAGCTTCCTGAGGTGGCTCCGCAGGACGCGCCGGTTGATAAGGACGCCGTCGAGGCACCTGCGGTCGCCGTCGAGGTGCTTGACGACACCACCAAAGACGTCGCCACGGGTGGCGACGAAAGCTGACGCGACCCGGTCGCTGCTGCTTGATCCATCACCAACGCCACTCACGGCATATGCACGAATCACCAGAAAGGAACTGCCACCATGGCAAAGCTCAGCAATGCAGAGCTCATCGAGTCTTTCAAGGAAATGCCGCTGATCGAGCTCTCTGAGTTCGTGAAGCTGTTCGAGGACACCTTCGGTGTCACCGCTGCGGCCCCCGTTGCCGTTGCCGCGGCCGGCGGCGGCGCTGCCGCTGTGGCCGAGGTCGAGGAGCAGGACGAGTTCGACGTCGTCCTCGAGGCCGCTGGCGAAAAGAAGATCCAGGTCATCAAGGAGGTCCGCGCGCTCACCAGCCTCGGGCTGAAGGAGGCCAAGGACCTCGTCGACGGCGCCCCGAAGCCGGTCCTGGAGAAGGTTGCCAAGGAGGTTGCGGAGAAGGCCAAGGCTGCCCTCGAGGGCGCCGGAGCCACCGTCACCCTCAAGTGATCTAGGCCCCCGCACGCGCTTCAATAGCGTGCGCGGGGAACGTTTTTGCGAGACACCAAAGCAGCAAGGACAGCGGGACAGACCAACTGGTCTGTCCCGCTGTCTTTGTGTTCTTGACTATCTCTTGGTGTCTTGCTGTGCAGAAGCAGACCCTTTCGGCGCGTGTATATCGCGAATCACATCGGCGCCGGTTATACCCAGGCCCCGATCCTGAGTGTTCACTGGCGTCGCCTTTCACCCGCGAGCCGGCGGCATCCCTGCTGGTCGCGGGGCTGCCGGTGGCCTGGAAGCCAGCTCGAGGGCGAGCCGCCGGAGGCGAGCCGACCTGCCGCCCCTCCCTGGATAGAAAGCCGGGAATATGAGGTATGCCCAAAAAGTGCCTTCACGGGGATGTCAGGGTCGCCAAGGCACGACAGGATCCTCTCGTCACCGGTGTCGGGGGGTTTCCCAAGGCACCGCTATCAAGTACGAAGCCGGATCCATGGAGGACCCTTTGCGAATTGTTGGTTTGAAGAGAAAGAACATCCCGAAGGTCGCGGTACTCGCGGCAGGTCTGACCGCAGCGGTAGTGGCGGCCACGATGAACATCGCGCCCGCGCAGGCTTACCCCACCTACGAGACGGGCTGCACCGGCTGTCACAGCGGTGGCGGCTCGGTAGCTGCGACACCAAGCAAAGCCACCCTGGCGCCCGGTGCCGCCTACACGGTCGGCCTCGCCTACACGGGTAGCACCGGCACCAAGGTCGGGTACGCGGTCACCGGTAACGGCGTGCACGTCAATGCCAGCAATGCGGGCCCGGTGTCCATGACGGCTCCTGCAGCTGCAGGTAGCTACACCTACACCGTGTGGATGCGCTCAGGCTCGGTCGCCTCCACCACGTACACCATCACCGTCGCCGCGGCCCCTGTTCAGGTGACGACCACCACGGCTCTCGCCGTGTCCCCGGCTTCGCCGGTCGAGGCACCGGCCGACGCGACGCTGACCGCAACGGTCGCCGGCGCGGGTGCTGCAGGTTCGGTGGAGTTCTTCAACGGCACCTCGTCGCTGGGCACCAGCCCGGTCGCTTCTGGTACTGCCACCAAGGCGTTGGCTGCGCTTGCCGCAGCCGACTACTCCTACACCGCGGTCTTCACCCCGACGGACCTGGCGCTCTTCAGCGCGAGCACCTCAGCCAATGTGGCCTTCACGGTCACGGCCGCCCCGGTTGTGGTTGTTCCCGTCTCGAGCTTCACCTCGGCCGTCTCGGCGACCGACCCGCTGACGGTCGCCATGACCGACACCTCGTCGGAGACCCCGATTTCGTGGGCGTGGGACCTCGGTAACAGCACGGTCTCGACCCTTCAGAGCCCGTCGGTGACCTACGCCGCGGCCGGTACCTACACGGTGACGCTGACCGCTACCAATGCGGACGGCGCCGGCAACACGGCGACGACGGACATCACGGTCACGGCCGCTGGCGGTCATGACGGTCACGACGGTGATGACGGTCATGACGGTGATGACGGTGATGACGGTCACCACGGATGGTTCGACCGTTTCACCAGCTGGTTCCGCTGATCGGTTAGCCGACAACTGAACCAGGCACGGGCCGCTTGATCATCGAAGAACTTGCGAAAGTTCGACGATGATAAGCGGCCCGTGCTGCGTTGGCGACATGCCTGATCGAGCCCGTGGGTGACCGTCAGCCTGGACCGCTCCTACACGATCGCGCTGACCGCCAGAAACGCCAGCGGTCCCAGCGCTGCGGTGTCCAAGACCATCACGGTCACGGCCATCCCGACGCCGTCGGCCGCCCACATCAGCGGGCTGTCGACCGACGAGGCACGCGTCGGAACCTGGGTGACCATCACCGGCAGTCGTTTCGGAACTCCTGGCACAGTGAATTTCGGCACGGTCGCCGCGACCGTCTCGTACTGGAGCAGCACGAGGATCGTCGTGAGGGTCCCGGCCCTTGTCTCTGGTCATGAGGTTGACGTCATTGTCACCCCCTTGGGCGGCACGGCATCCAACGGCGTCGAGTTCGAGGTCAAGAGCGACCGCCGCGGTGACGATGGCCACGGCGGTGACGATCACTAGTAAGGATGCGCCACGCCACTCGTGCTGCGTCGTCATCAGCCTGATCCAGTCTGAGACAGCGAAGCTGACGCGGGGATCCTGAGTGAGTCAGCTGGACACCCCCGTCACCTCATGCCAATGGGTCCGAGAACTGCGCGGACCTTTGCGGATGGGGCAGCGCCAAATCCATGTCTTGACTCAGGGCGCTTGGGGGGTCATCCTCATGGCACGTCGTACGGTGTGCAGATAGTGGTTCCCGGACGCGGTTGGACTAACGCGCCCACTTACAGGTAGGCTGTCGCTTTGCGCTGCCTCATGTTCCGCCTCGTCGCTTCCGTAGAGCCCTCAGGCACGGCCCCAACAGCCTTGTCCGATCTATGTCGTCTCGCTGAGAACGTGTTCGCCCGGTAGCGCTGAACTTTCAGTTTCAGAATGCCCGTGGAAGGACCATCCTTGGCTGCTTCGCGCACCGCGACCCAGACTGTTTCCACTGCTATAACGGCTTCAGGCCGTATCTCTTTTGCGAAGATCCGCGAACCCCTAGAAGTGCCCGACCTTCTGGCTCTGCAGACCGAGAGCTTTGACTGGCTGCTCGGCAACGAACGCTGGCAAGCGCGCGTCGCCGAAGCCAAGGCGGCAGGCCGTGGGGATGTGCCGGACAGGTCCGGCCTCGAGGAGATCTTTGAGGAGATCTCCCCGATCGAGGACTTCTCGGGATCGATGTCGCTGTCATTCCGCGACCACCGGTTCGAAGAGAAGAAGTACTCGATCGCTGAGTGCAAAGAGCGCGACATGACGTATTCCGCCCCGCTGTTCGTCACCGCGGAGTTCATGAACACCACGACTGGTGAGATCAAGAGCCAGACCGTGTTCATGGGCGACTTCCCGTTGATGACCGAGCGCGGCACGTTCGTGATCAACGGCACCGAGCGGGTGGTCGTCTCCCAGCTCGTCCGTAGCCCCGGCGTCTACTTCGAGCGGAACCCCGACAAGACCTCCGACAAGGACGTCTACACGGCCAAGGTGATACCGAGCCGCGGTGCGTGGTTGGAGTTCGAGATCGACAAGCGTGACATGGTCGGCGTCCGCGTCGACCGCAAGCGCAAGCAGTCGGTCACGGTGCTCCTGAAGGCACTGGGCTGGTCCGAGGCCAAGATCCTCGAGGAGTTCGGCGAGTACGAGTCCATGCGTCAGACGCTGGAGAAGGACCACACCACCGGGCAGGACGACGCGCTGCTGGACATCTACCGCAAGCTGCGTCCGGGCGAGCCGCCGACTCGTGAGGCGGCCCAGACCCTCCTGGACAACCTGTACTTCAACCCCAAGCGCTACGACCTGGCCAAGGTTGGTCGCTACAAGATCAACAAGAAGCTGGGCGTTGAGGCACCCCTCGCCGCGTCGGTCCTGTCGATCGATGACATCGTCGCCTCGATCCGTCACATCGTCGCCCTGCACGCCGGCGAGCCGACCATGCTCGGTCACCGCGACGGCAAGTCGATCGACGTGCCCGTCGAGGTCGATGACATCGACCACTTCGGCAACCGTCGTCTGCGCAACGTAGGCGAGCTGATCCAGAACCAGGTCCGCACCGGCTTGTCCCGCATGGAACGCGTCGTCCGCGAGCGGATGACCACCCAGGACGTCGAAGCCATCACGCCGCAGACCCTGATCAACATCCGGCCGGTCGTCGCCTCCATCAAGGAGTTCTTCGGTACCAGCCAGCTGTCGCAGTTCATGGACCAGAACAACCCGCTCGCGGGTCTGACCCACAAGCGCCGCCTGTCAGCGCTCGGCCCGGGCGGTCTCTCCCGTGACCGCGCCGGCATGGAGGTCCGTGACGTCCACCCCTCGCACTACGGCCGCATGTGCCCGATCGAGACCCCTGAAGGCCCGAACATCGGTCTGATCGGTTCGCTCGCCTCCTACGGACGCATCAACGCGTTCGGTTTCGTGGAGACGCCGTACCGCAAGGTCACGAACGGCAAGGTCTCCGACGAGGTCGACTATCTGTCGGCCGATGAAGAGGACAGGTGGGTCATCGCGCAGGCGAACGCCCCGTTGACCGCCGATGGTCACTACGCCGAGGAGCGCGTGCTGGTCCGTACCAAGGGCGGCGAGGTCGAGTACGTGCCCGGCGCCGACGTGGACTACATGGACGTTGCCGCTCGCCAGATGGTCTCGGCCGCTACCGCGCTGATTCCCTTCCTTGAGCATGACGACGCCAACCGTGCGCTCATGGGATCCAACATGATGCGCCAGGCCGTCCCGCTGGTGCGGTCGGAGGCGCCGCTGGTCGGCACCGCCATGGAGTACCGCGCGGCGCTCGACTCCGGTGACGTTGTCCGGGCCGACAAAGCCGGCGTCGTTCAGGAGGTCTCCGCTGACGTGGTGACCATCGCCAACGACGACGGGACCTCCCAGTCCTACCCGATCGCGAAGTTCAACCGTTCCAACCAGGGCACCTCGTACAACCAGAGGGTCATGGTCGAGGAGGGCGCGCGCCTCGAAGTGGGCGGTGTGATCGCCGACGGTCCCGCGACCGACGGTGGCGAGATGGCCCTTGGCCGCAACCTGCTCGTGGCATTCATGCCGTGGGAAGGTCACAACTACGAAGACGCGATCATCCTCTCCAGCCGCCTGGTCCAGGACGACGTCCTCTCCTCGATCCACATCGAGGAGCACGAGGTCGACGCCCGCGACACCAAGCTCGGCCCCGAGGAGATCACCCGGGACATCCCGAACGTCTCCGAGGAGGTTCTGGCTGACCTGGACGAGCGCGGCATCATCCGCATCGGCGCGGAGGTTCGCGATGGCGACCTGCTGGTCGGCAAGGTCACGCCCAAGGGCGAGACCGAGCTCACCCCGGAGGAGCGCCTGCTGCGTGCCATCTTCGGCGAGAAGGCGCGCGAGGTGCGCGACACCTCGCTGAAGGTTCCCCACGGCGAGACCGGCACCGTGATCGGTGTCAAGGTCTTCGACAAGGATGAGGGCGATGACCTGCCCCCGGGCGTCAACCAGCTCGTCCGCGTCTTCGTGGCCAACAAGCGCAAGATCACCGATGGTGACAAGCTCGCCGGCCGCCACGGCAACAAGGGCGTCATCTCCAAGATCCTTCCGATCGAGGACATGCCGTTCCTTGAGGACGGCACGCCGGTTGACGTCGTGCTCAACCCGCTCGGCGTTCCGGGCCGGATGAACGTCGGTCAGATCCTTGAGATCCACCTGGGCTGGGCGGCGTCACGCGGCTGGAAGATCGACGGTAACCCCAACTGGGCCAAGGACATCAAGGCCGATGCGCGGGAGGCCGTACCTGGCACCCGCGTGGCCAGCCCCGTCTTCGACGGTGCTCGCGAGGACGAGATCACCGGTCTGCTCGACTCCACGCTCAAGACTCGCGACGGTGTGCGTCTCATCGACGGTTCGGGCAAGACCCGGCTGTTCGACGGCCGTTCCGGCGAGCCGTTCCCGGAGCCGGTTTCTGTGGGCTACATGTACATCTTGAAGCTCCACCACCTGGTGGACGACAAGATCCACGCCCGATCCACCGGCCCCTACTCGATGATCACCCAGCAGCCGCTCGGCGGTAAGGCCCAGTTTGGTGGCCAGCGCTTCGGCGAGATGGAGGTCTGGGCGCTCGAGGCCTATGGCGCGGCATACGCGCTGCAGGAGCTGTTGACGATCAAGTCCGACGACGTGACTGGTCGCGTCAAGGTCTACGAAGCGATCGTCAAGGGCGAGAACATCCCCGAGCCCGGCATCCCCGAATCCTTCAAGGTACTCATCAAGGAGATGCAGTCGCTGTGCCTCAACGTCGAGGTGCTGTCCAGCGACGGCACGTCCATCGACATGAAGGACCCCGACGAAGATGTCTTCCGCGCCGCGGAAGAACTTGGCATAGACCTGTCCCGGCGCGAGCCGAGCAGCGTCGACGAGGTCTGACGGTTGGTCGGTATGCCGGGTGCTCACCTCCTGACGAGGGTCAGGGGCGAGGAGCTCACTGCATACCGGCACGGCTGTTGACTTATAACTGATCAGACCGTTTTTCACGTTTTTAGCGAGAGAAGGACACACGTGCTCGACGTCAACTTCTTCGACGAGTTGCGCATTGGCCTGGCGACCGCGGACGACATCCGACAGTGGAGCCATGGCGAGGTGAAGAAGCCTGAGACCATCAACTACCGGACCCTGAAACCGGAGAAGGACGGTCTCTTCTGCGAGAAGATCTTTGGTCCGACCCGGGACTGGGAGTGCTACTGCGGCAAGTACAAGCGCGTGCGCTTCAAGGGCATCATCTGTGAGCGCTGTGGCGTTGAGGTCACCCGCGCCAAGGTGCGTCGTGAGCGGATGGGCCACATCGAGCTCGCCGCTCCGGTCACTCACATCTGGTACTTCAAGGGCGTTCCGAGCCGTCTGGGCTACCTGCTCGACCTGGCTCCGAAGGACCTCGAGAAGGTCATCTACTTCGCGGCGTACATGATCACGTCGGTCAACATCGACGAGCGTCATCGTGATCTGCCCTCGCTCGAGACACAGATCGAGGTGGAGAAGAAGGAATACGTCAACCGTCGCGACGCCGACATCGAAGGCCGCCACAAGAAGCTCGAGACCGACCTGGCCGAGCTTGAGGCCGAGGGCGCCAAGGCCGATGTGCGCCGCAAGGTCCGTGAGGGTGCCGAGCGTGAGATCAACGCGATCCGCAAGCGTGCGGACCAGCACATCGAGCGTCTCGAGCAGGTCTGGGACCGGTTCAAGAACCTGAAGGTCCAGGACCTTGAGGGCGACGAGATCCTCTACCGCGAGATGCGTGACCGCTTCGGACTGTACTTCGAGGGCTCGATGGGGGCCGCGGCGTTGCAGAAGCGTCTCGACACCTTCGACCTCGACGCCGAGACCGAGATGCTGCGCGAGATCATCGCGACCGGCAAGGGCCAGAAGAAGACCCGCGCGCTCAAGCGTCTGCGCGTCGTCACTGCTTTCCAGGTGACCCGCAACCACCCGACCGGCATGGTCCTGGACTGCGTTCCGGTCATTCCTCCGGACCTGCGGCCGATGGTCCAGCTCGATGGTGGCCGCTTCGCCACCTCCGACCTGAACGATCTGTACCGTCGCGTGATCAACCGCAACAACCGACTCAAGCGACTGCTCGATCTCGGCGCGCCCGAGATCATCGTCAACAACGAGAAGCGCATGTTGCAGGAGGCCGTGGACGCGCTCTTCGACAACGGCCGTCGTGGTCGTCCGGTCACAGGTCCCGGCAACCGTCCGCTGAAGTCGCTCTCCGACATGCTCAAGGGCAAGCAGGGTCGCTTCCGTCAGAACCTCCTCGGCAAGCGCGTCGACTACTCCGGCCGTTCGGTCATCGTCGTCGGTCCGCAGCTGAAGCTGCACCAGTGTGGTCTGCCCAAGCAGATGGCCCTGGAGCTCTTCAAACCGTTCGTGATGAAGCGGCTGGTCGACCTCGACCACGCTCAGAACATCAAGAGCGCCAAGCGCATGGTCGAGCGGGCTGGCGGAAACAACGAGCGCTATAGCCACGTGTGGGACGTCCTCGAAGAGGTCATCACCGAGCACCCTGTTCTGCTCAACCGTGCGCCCACGCTGCACCGCCTCGGCATCCAGGCCTTCGAGCCTCAGCTCGTCGAGGGCAAGGCCATCCAGATCCACCCCTTGGTCTGTTCGGCCTTCAACGCCGACTTCGACGGTGACCAGATGGCTGTGCACCTGCCGTTGTCTGCAGAGGCCCAGGCCGAAGCCCGCATCCTGATGTTGTCGAGCAACAACATCCTCAAGCCTGCCGATGGCCGTCCGGTGACCATGCCCACCCAGGACATGATCGTCGGCATCTACTTCCTGACGGTCCCCGTCGAGAACGGCAAAGGCACCGGTCGTGCGTTCTCCTCCGTGGCGGAGGCCCGGATGGCGTTCGACGCCCACGAGCTCGAGCTGGGCTCGACGGTCAAGATCCGTATGAAGGACGTCGTTCCGCCGGCGGGCATGACCCTGCCGGAGGGTGTCGAGGCAAACGAGGACGGCATCGTCGCCGCGCTTACCGTCGAGACCACCCTGGGTCGGGCGCTCTTCAACGAGACGCTGCCGCTGGACTACCCGTTCGTCGACGAAAAGGTCGACAAGAAGCGGCTGTCGCTGATCGTCAACGACCTGGCCGAGCGCTACACCAAGGCTCAGGTCGCGGCCTCGCTGGACGCGTTGAAGGAGACCGGCTTCTCGTGGGCCACCCGTTCGGGTTCCACGGTCGCCATCTCCGACGTCGTCACGCCGCCACGCAAGATCGAGATCCTTGAGGGCTACGAGGCCAAGGCCGCCAAGGTCCAGACCCAGTACGAGCGTGGTCTGATCACCGACGACGAGCGTCGTCAGGAGCTCATCGAGATCTGGACGCAGGCGACCAACGAGGTCGCCAAGGAGATGGAAGCCAATCTCCCGCACACCAACCCCATCTACCGGATGGTGTCCTCCGGGGCGCGCGGTAACTGGATGCAGCTGCGTCAGATCGCCGGCATGCGTGGCCTGGTGTCCAACCCCAAGGGCGAGATCATCCCGCGCCCGATCAAGGCGAACTTCCGTGAGGGTCTGTCCGTCCTGGAGTTCTTCATCTCGACGCACGGAGCCCGCAAGGGTCTGGCCGACACCGCACTGCGTACCGCCGACTCGGGTTACCTGACCCGTCGTCTGGTGGATGTCTCGCAGGACGTCATCGTTCGTGAGGAAGACTGCGGAACCGACCGTGGGTTGTTCATGCCGATCGTCCAGAAGAACAGCCAGGGCGTCCTGGTCCGACATGAAGACGTCGAGACCAGCGTCTACGCGCGGACGCTTGCCGAGGACGTCGAGCACAACGGAGCGCTGCTGGCCAAAGCCGGCATCGACCTGGGTGACGTCGTCATCGGCGCGCTCGTGGCGGCCGGGATCGAGAAGGTCCGGGTTCGTTCGGTCCTGACCTGTGACTCCAAGGTCGGCACCTGCGCCGCGTGCTACGGCCGATCCCTGGCCACCGGCAAGATGGTCGACATCGGCGAGGCGGTCGGCATCATCGCCGCCCAGTCCATCGGCGAGCCCGGCACCCAGCTGACGATGCGCACCTTCCACACCGGTGGTGTGGCAGGCGATGACATCACGCAGGGTCTGCCGCGTGTGGTCGAGCTCTTCGAGGCGCGCACCCCCAAGGGTGTGGCTCCGATCGCCGAGGCCAACGGCCGCGTCATGATCGAGGACACTGACAAGACGCGTCGGATCGTGCTCACCCCGGACGATGGTTCCGAGGAGCACGCCTACCCGGTGAGCAAGCGCTCGCGTCTGCTCGTCGCCGATGGCGATCACGTCGAGGTGGGCCACAAGCTGGTCCAGGGCGCGATCGACCCGAAGCAGGTGCTGAGGATCCTCGGCCCACGTCAGGTGCAGATGCACCTGGTGGACGAGGTCCAGAGCGTCTACCGCCAGCAGGGTGTCTCGATCCACGACAAGCACATCGAGGTCATCGTCCGTCAGATGCTGCGTCGCGTCACGATCATCGAGGCCGGCGATGCGGACCTGCTGCCCGGTGAGCTTGCCGAGCGCGGTCGCTTCGAGTCCGAGAACCGTCGTGTGCAGTCCGAGGGCAACAAGCCTGCGTCCGGTCGACCCGAGCTGATGGGTATTACCAAGGCTTCATTGGCAACCGAGTCCTGGCTGTCGGCGGCGTCCTTCCAGGAGACCACCCGAGTGCTGACCGATGCGGCGATCCACGCCAAGTCGGACACGCTGCTCGGCCTGAAGGAGAACGTCATCCTCGGAAAGCTCATCCCGGCGGGTACCGGTCTTCCGCGCTACCGCAACGTCAAGGTGGAGCCGACCGAAGAGGCCAAGGCCGCGATGTACACCATGCCGAACTTCGAGCAGTTCGACTATCCGGCCTTCGGCCCGGGTACGGGCGAGGCGATCCGTCTGGATGACGCAAGCCTCGGTTTCGACCGCGACTGATCGACAGGCAAACAGCTGCAGTATCAGCGGGGCGGGCCTTCGGGTCCGCCCCGCTTCTGCGTCTGGTTGGGTGACGGAATACCGATTTGGATGCTATGGGTCGAGGCAGTAACCTTGTCAACTGTGCCTGGGCTGTTCTGGGCGCCTGAGCCTGACCAGATCCGCATCGCGTCCCGCCAGGGCCGAAGCCGGTGGCGATCAGGATCGAACCTCCCGCCGGGCAGTCCGCGCCATTCCGCTTTGGGGTGTGCCGGAAAGTGCAGGGGGGAGCACCTTGTTCGAGCTCCAGGGCCTGACGGCTCGGAGCACGGACCAGGACATCCACAAGGATGTTCTGGTTGTCGCCGCGGCGTGACCAGGACAGACGACATTCACGACGTATGGAGAATCAGTGCCTACGATCAACCAGCTGGTCCGCAAGGGCCGCCAGGACAAGGTCAGCAAGACCAAGACCCCGGCGCTCAAGGGCAGCCCGCAGCGCCGTGGTGTGTGTACACGCGTGTACACCACCACCCCCAAGAAGCCGAACTCTGCCCTTCGCAAGGTCGCCCGTGTGCGGCTCACCGGTGGCATCGAGGTCACGGCGTACATCCCCGGCGTCGGCCACAACCTGCAGGAGCACTCGATCGTGCTCGTGCGTGGCGGCCGAGTGAAGGACCTCCCCGGTGTCCGTTACAAGATCGTCCGTGGCTCCCTTGACACCCAGGGTGTCAAGAACCGCAAGCAGGCTCGCAGCAAGTACGGCGCGAAGATGGAGAAGAAGTAATGCCTCGCAAGGGTCCCGCCCCGAAGCGGCCGCTCGTCGTCGATCCGGTCTACGGCTCGCCGCTGGTCACCCAGCTGGTCAACAAGATCCTGGTGGACGGCAAGAAGTCCATCGCCGAGACCATCGTCTACGGCGCTCTTGAAGGTGCCCGCGCCAAGACGGGCGCCGACCCGGTCGTCACCCTCAAGCGTGCGCTCGACAACATCAAGCCCGCCCTCGAGGTCAAGAGCCGCCGTGTCGGTGGCGCCACCTATCAGGTCCCGGTTGAGGTCAAGGGTGGTCGCCCGACCACGCTGGCCCTGCGCTGGATGGTCGGCTACTCCCGTCAGCGTCGCGAGAAGACGATGACCGAGCGCCTCATGAACGAGATCCTCGACGCGAGCAACGGCTTGGGCGCCGCGGTCAAGCGTCGCGAGGACACGCACAAGATGGCTGAGTCCAACAAGGCCTTCGCGCACTACCGCTGGTAGCAGTCTCTGGCGCGGGTCGGCTCTGGTCGACCCGCACCAGACACACCCGCGGACGCGAGTCAGCGGCCGGACAACCGGCACCGAACCCCGTTCGCCCCCATATCACCACCCTCAAGACGAGACGAGATAAGACACCGTGGCACTCGACGTCCTTACGGACCTGACCAAGGTCCGAAACATCGGCATCATGGCTCACATCGATGCCGGAAAGACGACAGCGACCGAGCGGATCTTGTTCTACACAGGAATCACTTACAAGATCGGCGAAGTCCACGATGGCGCTGCCACGATGGACTGGATGGAGCAGGAGCAGGAGCGCGGCATCACGATCACGTCGGCCGCGACGACGACCTTCTGGGACGACCACCAGATCAACATCATCGACACCCCGGGCCACGTGGACTTCACCGTTGAGGTCGAGCGGTCCCTGCGTGTCCTTGACGGTGCCGTTGCCGTGTTCGACGGCAAGGAAGGCGTCGAGCCGCAGTCCGAGACCGTGTGGCGTCAGGCTGACAAGTACGACGTCCCCCGCATCTGTTTCGTCAACAAGATGGACAAGCTCGGCGCGGACTTCTACTTCACCGTCAAGACGATCATCGAGCGCCTTGGTGCGACCCCGCTGGTCATCCAGCTTCCGATCGGCGCCGAGAACGACTTCATCGGTATTGTCGACCTGATCCAGATGCGCGCACTGACCTGGCGTGGTGACGTCAAGATGGGCGACGACTACACCGTCGAGGAGATCCCCGCCGACCTGGTCGAGAGCGCCGCGAAGTATCGCCACGACCTGCTCGAGCGGGTCGCAGAGGCCGACGACGTGCTGCTGGAGAAGTACCTCGCCGGCGAGGAGCTCACCGTGGCCGAGATCAAGGGAGCGATCCGCAAGCTCACGATCGCCTCCGAGGTCTATCCGGTGCTGTGTGGCTCGGCGTTCAAGAACAAGGGCATCCAGCCCATGCTCGACGCCGTCATCGACTTCCTCCCTTCGCCGTTGGACGTCCCGCCGATGATCGGCCATGACGTTCGCGACCACGAGAAGGAGATCGTGCGCAAGCCCGACGCGGACGAGCCGTTCTCGGCGCTGGCGTTCAAGGTGATGACGCACCCGTTCTTCGGTCGGCTCACCTACGTCCGGGTCTACTCGGGCGTCGTGAAGACCGGTGCTCAGATGATCAACTCGACCAAGGGCAAGAAAGAGCGCGTTGGCAAGCTGTTCCAGATGCACGCCAACAAGGAGAACCCCGTCGACTCGGCCTCCACCGGCCACATCTACGCGATGATCGGCCTGAAGGACACCACGACGGGCGACACCCTCTGTGACCCGAACGAGCAGATCGTGCTCGAGTCCATGACCTTCCCAGCGCCGGTCATCTCGGTGGCCATCGAGCCGAAGACCAAGAGCGACCAGGAAAAGCTGGGCATCGCGATCCAGAAGCTGGCTGAGGAGGACCCGACCTTCCAGGTCCACCAGGACGACGAGACCGGTCAGACGATCATCGCCGGCATGGGCGAGCTCCACCTGGATATTCTGGTGGACCGCATGCGCCGCGAGTTCAAGGTCGAGGCCAACGTCGGAAAGCCGCAGGTGGCCTACCGCGAGACCATCCGTCGCGAGGTCGTCAAGATCGACTACGTGCACAAGAAGCAGACCGGTGGCTCAGGCCAGTACGCCAAGGTCCAGATGACCTTCGCGCCGCTGGACATGAGCGAAGGCGAGATGTACGAGTTCGAGAACAAGGTCACCGGGGGGCGTATCCCGCGCGAGTACATCCCCAGCATTGACCACGGCATCCAGGCCGCCATGCAGCTCGGCGTCCTGGCTGGCTACCCGCTGGTCGGCATCAAGGCCACCTTGCTGGATGGCGCCTATCACGACGTCGACTCCTCCGAGATGGCCTTCAAGATCGCTGGCTCAATGATCCTGAAGGAGGCCGTCCGGCGGGCGGATCCCGTGCTCCTTGAGCCTGTGATGGCTGTCGAGGTGCGCACGCCTGAGGTCTACATGGGCGACGTGATCGGCGACATCAACTCCCGCCGTGGCCAGATTCACGCGATGGAGGACATCAGCGGCGCCAAGGTGGTTCGCGCCGTAGTGCCTTTGTCGGAGATGTTCGGATACGTTGGCGACCTGCGGTCCAAGACTCAGGGTCGTGCCAACTACACGATGCAGTTCGACTCCTACGCCGAGGTTCCCAAGAACGTGGCAGAAGAGATCATCAAGAAGATCCGTGGCGAGTGACGCGGTAGTATCCGCGTTCAAGTCACCAAATACTCAAAAACGTCGCCGCGTCCGGCATGGTCGTAAGGCGAAGCACCTGATTAGTCCTGAGGAGGACCATAGTGGGCAAGGCGAAGTTCGAGCGGAACAAGCCGCACGTCAACATCGGCACCATCGGTCACATCGACCACGGTAAGACGACGCTGACCGCTGCGATCTCGAAGGTTCTGCACGACAAGTACCCCGAACTGAACCCGGGCACTCAGGCGTTCGACCAGATTGACAAGGCGCCTGAGGAGCGGCAGCGCGGCATCACGATCTCTATCGCGCACATCGAGTACTCGACCGAGGCGCGTCACTACGCTCACGTCGACTGCCCGGGTCACGCTGACTACATCAAGAACATGATCACCGGTGCAGCTCAGATGGACGGTGCGATCCTGGTCGTCGCGGCCACCGATGGGCCGATGCCGCAGACTAGGGAGCACGTGCTGCTGGCCCGCCAGGTCGGTGTCCCCAGCATCGTGGTGGCCCTCAACAAGGTTGACATGGTCGACGACGAGGAGATCCTGGAGCTCGTCGAGATGGAGCTCCGCGAGCTCCTTAGCGCCTACGAGTTCGACGGCGACAACCTGCCGATCGTTCGCTGCTCGGCTCTGAAGGCTCTCGAAGGCGACGCAGACGCGGCCCAGGGCGTGCTTGAGCTCATGGACGCGATCGACACCTACATCCCGCAGCCCGAGCGCGACATCGACAAGCCGTTCCTCATGCCCGTCGAGGACGTGTTCACCATCACTGGTCGTGGCACCGTCGTCACCGGCCGGATCGAGCGCGGCATTCTCAAGATCAACGCCGAGATCGAGATCGTCGGCATCAAGGAAAGCTCGTCCAAGACCACCGTCACCGGTATCGAGATGTTCCGCAAGCTGCTCGACGAGGGCCGTGCGGGCGAGAACGTCGGTCTGCTGCTTCGTGGCACCAAGCGCGAGGACGTCGAGCGCGGGCAGGTCATCTGCAAGCCGGGCTCGATCACGCCGCACACCGAGTTCAACGCGAACGTCGTCATCCTGTCCAAGGAAGAGGGCGGCCGTCACACGCCGTTCTACGAGAACTACCGTCCGCAGTTCTACTTCCGTACGACGGACGTGACCGGTGTCGTGCACCTCCCCGAGGGCGCCGAGATGGTCATGCCCGGCGACAACACCGAGATGAAGGTTGACCTGATTCAGCCCATCGCGATGGAAGAAGGCCTCAAGTTCGCCATCCGTGAGGGTGGCCGCACCGTGGGCGCTGGTCGCGTCACCAAGATCCTCAAGTGATCTGACGTCACCCCAAGCACAAAGCCTGCGGGGCCCGAGCCACTGGCTCGGGCCCCGCAGGCTTTCGCTTGCCGCGTGCGGATGCAGTGGGGTGGCTCCGAGCGGCGCGGGGGACCCCCTGCCCGGTCTGGGCAGAGGCGGGGCGTCGTTCACAGCCCGTTCGAGGCGCCGGACGAGTCCGGCGCAGCCGTTGGGTCCCCTGGATACAGCCGGAGCCTGAGCACGGTCCGGAGCGGCCAGCGGCACCCACGTCAGGGATCTTCTGGGAGGGCCAGCAGCTCCCATGCGGCGGCTGGAGCCTCGATTTGGTTCTTGGCGCCGGCGTCTGGCACTATGTACCGGTTGCTTGACGCGCGTTGAAGGCTATTGCCTGCATCGCCACCCCTTGTCATCGGACGCACGCGGAATTCGCGCGGGCGGCCTGCGAAGGGAAGCGCAAGCCCCGGCTCTGCCGGGTTTTCCGATTGATCCGCGAGACCAGCGCTTCACGGCGCACCGGCCTTGCACTGCGAACAGGGTGCGACACACCCGACCGCGGGGGTCGGAGGCCTATCGGGCCGGCCACATGCAGATGTACGACGAGAGAGAGACAGACGAAGCGATGGCGGGACAGAAGATCCGCATCCGACTGAAGTCGTATGACCATGAGGTCATCGACTCGTCGGCGCGCAAGATTGTCGACACGGTGACGCGTGCCGGTGCAACGGTTGTCGGCCCCGTGCCGCTGCCGACGGAGAAGAACGTCTTCGTCGTCATCCGTTCGCCGCACAAGTACAAGGACAGCCGGGAGCACTTCGAGATGCGCACCCACAAGCGTCTCATCGACATCGTCGACCCGACCCCCAAGGCGGTCGACTCGTTGATGCGCCTTGACCTTCCGGCCGATGTCAACATCGAGATCAAGCTCTAAGGACGCCACCATGACTAACGCTATTCAGCGCCCGGTCAAGGGCGTACTCGGCGAGAAGCTGGGGATGACCCAGGTCTGGAACGCCGAGAACCGCCTTGTTCCCGTGACGGTGATCAAGGCCGGACCATGCGTCGTGACGCAGGTCCGCAACGCAGACAAAGACGGCTATGACGCAGTTCAGATCGCCTTCGGTGCGATCGACCCGCGCAAGGTCAAGAAGCCGATGATCGGTCACTTCGAGAAGGCAGGTGTCCCCCCCCGCCGTCACTTGGTGGAGCTGCGCACCTCTGACGCCTCGACCTACGAGCTGGGCGATGAGCTGACGGTCGAGACCTTCGAGACCGGACAGGATGTCGACGTCGTCGGCACCACCAAGGGCAAGGGCTTCGCCGGTGTCATGAAGCGCCACGGCTTCCACGGTGACAGCGCTTCGCACGGTTCGCACAAGAACCACCGCAAGCCGGGCTCCATCGGCGCCTGCGCCACCCCCGGCCGTGTGTTCAAGGGCATGAAGATGGCCGGTCGCATGGGCGGAACTCGCCAGACCACTCAGAACCTCACGATCCACGCCGTGGATGCCGACAAGGGTTTGCTGCTCATCAAGGGCGCCGTTCCCGGCCCTCGTGGCGGCATCGTCTTGGTGCGCACGGCTGCTAAGGGAGCCTGACCATGCCCACCATTGACATCCTCAGCCCCACCGGCAAGAAGTCCGGCTCGGTTGACCTCCCGGACGACGTCTTCGACGTGCAGACCAACATCCCCCTGATCCATCAGGTCGTTGTCGGCCAGCTCGCCGCCGCTCGCCAGGGCACGCACTCCACCAAGACGCGCGCCGAGGTGCGCGGTGGTGGTCGCAAGCCGCACAAGCAGAAGGGCACCGGCCGCGCCCGTCAGGGTTCGACCAGGGCACCGCAGTTCGTCGGCGGTGGCGTCGTTCATGGACCGAAGCCGCGTGACTACTCGCAGCGGACGCCCAAGAAGATGAAGGCCGCCGCACTGCGCGGAGCGTTGTCCGACCGCGCGCGTCACGGCCGGATCCACGTCTTCAGCTCACTGGTCGAGGGCGAGAAGCCGTCGACCAAGGCGGCCTGGGCGATCCTGGACGGTTTGTCAGAGCGCAAGAACCTCCTCGTGGTGGTCGACCGCGCGGACGTCACGTCCTGGACCAGCTTGCGCAACCTCGAGAACGTGCACGTGCTGGTCCCGGACCAGCTCAACACCTACGACGTCCTGTGCGCCGACGACATCGTCTTCACCGAGGGTTCGCTAAGCACCTTCCTGGCCGGCCCCACCAAGGGCAAGTCCGGGAAGGCTGAGGTCAGCGAGGCGCTCGACATTGTCGAGGTTGACGCTCCCAAGGCTGCGAAGGCTGCGAAGCCCGTCAAGGCTGCAAAGGCTGCGAAGCCCGTCAAGGCTGCCACGCCCGTTAAGGCCGCAAAGGCCGCGAAGCCCGTCAAGGCTGCCACGCCCGTCAAGGCCGCAAAGGCTGCGCATGACAAGGAGGACACCAAGTGAACACGTTGAACAAGGACCCCCGCGACATTCTGCTGGCCCCTGTGGTGTCCGAGAAGTCCTACGGTCTGCTGGACGAGGGCAAGTACACCTTCATCGTCGATCCGCGTGCCAACAAGACCGAGATCAAGATTGCAGTCGAACGCGTCTTTGGCGTGAAGGTCGACTCGGTCAACACTCTCAACCGCCAGGGCAAGACCCGTCGCACCAAATTCGGTTTGGGCAAGCGCAAGAACACCAAGCGCGCGATCGTCACCCTCAAGGAAGGCTCGATCGACATTTTCGGAGGTTCGGTCGGATGACTGGGCTAACGAAGACTCATCGAGACAACGGGAACTGAGGACTTCAGACAATGGGAATCCGCAAGTACAAGCCGACGACACCAGGTCGTCGTGGGTCGAGCGTCGCCGACTTCGTGGAAATCACGAGGACGACGCCGGAGAAGTCGCTGGTCCGTCCGCTCACCAAGAGCGGTGGCCGCAACAACGCCGGGCGCATCACGACGCGTCACATCGGTGGCGGTCACAAGCGCGCCTATAGGCTGATCGACTTCCGTCGCCACGACAAGGACGGCGTGCCGGCCAAGGTCGCTCACATCGAGTACGACCCGAACCGCACCGCCCGTATCGCCCTGCTGCACTATGCCGATGGCGAGAAGCGCTACATCCTGGCGCCGAACAAGCTCAGCCAGGGCGACCAGATCGAGAGCGGCCCGGGAGCCGACATCAAGCCGGGCAACTGCCTGCCGATGCGCAACATCCCAGTGGGTACGGTCCTCCACGCGATCGAGCTCCGCCCCGGCGGCGGCTCCAAGATCGCGCGGTCGGCCGGCACCAAGGTGCAGCTCGTGGCCAAGGACGGTCCCTACGCGCAGCTGCGTATGCCGTCCGGCGAGATCCGCAACGTCGACCTGCGCTGCCGCGCGACGATCGGCGAAGTGGGCAATGCCGAGCAGAGCAACATCAACTGGGGCAAAGCCGGTCGCATGCGCTGGAAGGGCAAACGCCCGACGGTGCGTGGTGTCGCCATGAACCCGGTTGACCACCCGCATGGTGGCGGTGAGGGCAAGACCTCCGGTGGACGTCACCCGGTCAGCCCTTGGGGCCAGGCCGAGGGTCGCACCCGGCACCCCAACAAGGACAGCGACAAGCTCATCGTCCGTCGTCGTCGCAAGAAGCGCTGATAGGAGCCCTGGAAATGCCTCGTAGCTTGAAGAAGGGCCCATTCGTCGACGACCACCTTCAGAAGAAGGTGGATGTCCAGAATGCAGCCGGCACCAAGAACGTCATCAAGACCTGGTCCCGCCGCTCGATGATCGTGCCCGACATGCTCGGACACACGCTCGCCGTGCACGATGGCCGCAAGCACGTCCCGGTGTTCGTGACCGAGTCCATGGTTGGCCACAAGCTCGGTGAGTTTGCGGCGACCCGGACGTTCAAGGGCCACGTGAAGGACGACAAGAAGGCTCGCCGCCGCTGAGCGGTGGTCCGTCACCACGGGTTACGTACACCCACCTGATCTAACTTCGAACGAAAGCAAGGGACAGCGATGGAAGCCAAGGCGCAGGCGCGGCACGTCCGTGTCACGCCCATGAAGGCCCGCCGCGTCGTGGACCTGATCCGTGGCAAGCAGGCGACCGAGGCTATTGCGGTGTTGCAGTTTGCACCGCAGGCCGCGAGCGAGCCCGTTCTCAAGGTGCTGGAAAGCGCCATTGCGAACGCTCGCGTGAAGGCCGACAAGGCAGCAGAAGCATTCGACGAGCGCACGCTGGTGATCAGCGAGGCGTACGTCGACGAAGGTGCGACGATGAAGCGGTTCCGTCCGCGTGCTCAAGGTCGTGCCTACCGAATCCGCAAGCGTACGAGCCACATCACGGTTCGAGTGACGCAGCCGGAGAACAAGGGAGGAACCCGCTAATGGGTCAGAAGGTCAACCCGAACGGCTTCCGCCTGGGAATCACCACAGAGCACAAGAGCCGTTGGTTCGCTGACAGCACCAAAGTCGGCCAGCGATACCGCGACTTCGTCAAGGAAGATGTCGAGATCCGCAAGCTCATGACCAAGGGCATGGAGCGCGCCGGTATCTCACGAGTGGAGATCGAGCGGACGCGTGATCGCGTTCGGGTCGACATCCACACGGCTCGTCCTGGCATCGTCATCGGTCGCCGTGGCGCCGAGGCCGACCGCATCCGCGGCGAGCTCGAGTCGCTGACCGGCAAGCAGGTTCAGCTGAACATCCTCGAGGTCAAGACCCCGGAGCTCGACTCTCAGCTCGTCGCCCAGGGCGTCGCCGAGCAGCTTTCGGCTCGAGTTTCGTTCCGTCGTGCCATGCGCAAGAGCATGCAGTCATCGTTGCGCGCCGGCGCCAAGGGCATCCGTGTCCAGTGCTCCGGACGCCTTGGCGGCGCCGAGATGTCTCGCTCAGAGTTCTACCGTGAGGGTCGCGTTCCGCTGCACACCTTGCGCGCCAACATCGACTATGGCTTCTACGAGGCTCGTACGACGTTTGGCCGCATCGGCGTGAAGGTCTGGATCTACAAGGGCGATCAGACGACCAAGGAGTTTGCTCGCGAGCAGGCTGCTGCCCCGGCTCGTCCCCAGCGTGGACCGCGTCGTGACGGCCCGGATCGTCCGGCCCGCGGTGCACGACCGGCTCGCGCCCCGCACGCTGAGGAGGCCGCGGCCCCTTCGGTTGCTGTCGCCGAATCGGTGCCAACGACTGCCCCCGAATCGGCAGCACCTGCTGTTGCTGAGGGAGCTGAAGCCTGATGTTGATTCCTCGTCGGGTCAAGCACCGCAAGCAGCACCACCCGGGTCGCTCGGGCGCTGCCACGGGCGGCACCAAGATCGCTTTCGGTGACTTCGGCATCCAGGCTCTTGAGCCTGCCTACGTCACCAACCGTCAGATCGAGGCCGCGCGTATTGCGATGACCCGCTACATGAAGCGTGGCGGCAAGGTCTGGATCAACATCTACCCAGACCGTCCGCTGACCAAGAAGCCCGCCGAGACCCGCATGGGTTCCGGAAAGGGTTCGCCGGAGTGGTGGATCTCCAACGTCAAGCCGGGTCGCGTGCTGTTCGAGCTCGCGGGTGTTCCCGAGGATGTCGCTCGAGAGGCACTGCGTCTGGCTATGCACAAGCTTCCGATGAAGTGCCGCTTCGTTCAGCGTGAGGGTGGTGAGGTCTGATGGCAATCGGGACCAATGAACTGGCTTCCGCTCAGCTGCGTGGCTTCGATGACGACCGTCTGGTCGACGAGCTGCGCAAGGCCAAGGAAGAGCTGTTCAACCTGCGCTTCCAGTCGGCCACCGGCCAGCTGGAGAACCACGGTCGTTTGCGTGCAGTCCGAAAGGACATTGCCCGGATCTATACAGAGATGCACGAGCGGGCGCTCGGCATCGGACGAGCCAAGGCGGCTGAGTGATCAAAATGACTGAGAAGCAGCAGGAGAAGAGCACCGTGGCTATCGCTGAAGAGCGCCATTACCGCAAGACGCGCCAGGGTTACGTCGTCAGCGACAAGATGGACAAGACCGTCATCGTCGAGGTCGAGGATCGCGTCAAGCACGCGCTCTACGGCAAGGTCATCCGTCGCAGCAGCAAGGTCAAGGCGCACGACGAAACCAGCACTGCCGCCGTCGGCGACCGGGTCCTGATCATGGAGACCCGACCGCTCTCGGCCACCAAGCACTGGCGCGTCGTGGAGATCCTCGATCGCGCCAAGTAGTTCAAACCATAGTTCGGTTCCGCAAGGCTCAGAGATGAGAACCAGCGCGACGACAGGAGTAACACAGTGATCCAGCAGGAGTCGCGACTGCGTGTCGCCGACAACACTGGTGCCAAGGAAATTCTTTGCATCCGTGTTCTCGGTGGTTCCGGTCGTCGTTACGCCGGCATCGGTGACGTTATCGTCGCCGCCGTCAAGGACGCCATCCCCGGTGGCGCCGTCAAGAAGGGTGACGTCGTCAAGGCGGTCATCGTTCGGACGACCAAGGAACGTCGCCGTCCCGACGGCTCATACATCAAGTTTGACGAGAACGCCGCCGTCATCCTCAAGACCGATGGCGACCCGCGGGGTACCCGCATCTTCGGGCCCGTCGGTCGCGAGCTGCGCGAGAAGAAGTTCATGAAGATCATCTCGCTCGCCCCGGAGGTGCTGTAACCCATGGCCAAGATGAAAATCAAGAAGGGTGACCTCGTACAGGTCATTAGTGGTCGATCGCAGAAGAATGGCGGCGACCGCGGCAAGCAGGGCAGGGTCATCTCGGTCAATCTCGACACCCAGCGCGTGCTGGTCGAGGGCATCAACCAGATGACGCGTCATACCAAGGCTGGCACCACCGGCCGTGGTGCGCGCACCGGCGGCATCATCACCCAGGAAGCGCCCGTTCACGTGAGCAACCTGGCCGCGGTTGATCCGGAGACCAAGACCCCGACCCGTGTGCGGACCCGTCTCGAGGTCGTCGAGCGCGATGGACGCCAGAAGGTCACGCGGATTCGCGTTGCCGTGCGTTCCGGTAAGGACCTGTCATGACCGAGACCAAGACTGTCACTGCGACCGACAGCGCAGCGCCTTCGGTCACGCCCCGTCTGAAGACCCGCTACGTCGACGAGATCAAACCTGCGCTGTTGGCAGAGTTCGGTTTCCACAACGTCATGCAGGTGCCCGGCGTCGTCAAGGTCATCGTCAACATGGGTGTCGGCGAGGCTGCGCGTGACGCGAAGCTCATCGACGGCGCTGTGCGTGACCTGTCCGCTATCACCGGCCAGAAGCCGATCGTGACCAAGGCTCGCAAGTCCATCGCCCAGTTCAAGCTGCGTGAGGGCATGCCGATCGGGGCGCACACCACGCTGCGAGGCGACCGGATGTGGGAGTTCCTGGACCGTCTGGTCTCGGTGGCGCTCCCGCGCATCCGTGACTTCCGCGGCCTCTCGCCCAAACAGTTCGATGGGCGGGGCAACTACACGTTCGGGCTCACCGAGCAAGCGATGTTCCATGAGATCGACCAGGACAAGATCGACCGCGTCCGAGGCATGGACATCACCGTCGTCACCACGGCGGCCAATGACGACGAGGGTCGCGCGCTCTTGCGTCACCTCGGCTTCCCGTTCAAGGAGAACTGACCGTGGCAAAAACCGCGCTGATCAACAAGGCGAATGCCAAGCCGAAGTTCAAGGTCCGTGGCTACACCCGCTGCCAGCGGTGTGGGCGGCCCCACTCGGTCTACCGCAAGTTCGGCCTCTGCCGTATCTGTCTTCGGGAGATGGCCCACCGCGGCGAGCTCCCGGGTGTCACGAAGAGCAGCTGGTGACCCGTATCAACGACTGCACCGCAGGTCGGCCTTCACAGGTTGAAACCCCGGTGAGGAAGGGTGGAGAAGCCCAATGACAATGACAGACCCGATTGCGGACATGCTGACCCGCGTCCGGAACGCCAACTCGGCGCACCACGACGTCGTCGCTATGCCGTTCTCCAAGCTCAAGTCTCACATCGCTGAGATCCTGCAGGCCGAGGGTTACATCTCGGGCTGGCGGGTCGCTGACGCGGAGGTCGGCCAGACGCTGACCATCGACCTCAAGTACGGCCCCAACCGCGAGCGTTCCATCGCTGGCGTGCGTCGGGTGTCCAAGCCTGGTCTGCGCGTATACGCCAAGTCGACGGGCCTTCCCAAGGTTCTCGGCGGTCTCGGTGTGGCCATCATTTCCACGTCCTCCGGCTTGTTGACTGACAAGCAGGCGGCACAAAAAGGTGTAGGCGGAGAAGTCCTCGCCTACGTCTGGTAACGGAAGAGGAGGAGTACTTATGTCCCGTATTGGACGACTTCCTGTCCCGGTGCCGTCAGGTGTCGATGTGTCCATCGACGGTCAGGCCGTCACAGTCAAAGGTCCCAAGGGCCAGCTGCAGCACGTTGTTGCTGTACCGATTGCGGTTGCCCGGTCCGAAGAGGGAAGCGTCGAGGTCAAGCGCCCCAACGATGAGCGCCAGTCGCGCTCGTTGCACGGTCTGACCCGCACCCTTATCGCCAACATGGTTCTCGGTGTCACCGAGGGCTATGAGAAGAAGATGGAGATCCACGGCACCGGTTACCGCGTGGTAGTCAAGGGGAGCGACCTCGAGTTCGCTCTCGGCTACAGCCACTCGATCACCATCAAGGCGCCGCAGGGCATCTCCTTCATCGTTGAGAACCCCACCCGCTTTGCGGTCCAGGGCATCGACAAGCAGCTCGTCGGCGAGGTCGCCGCAAACATTCGCAAGCTGCGCAAGCCCGACCCGTACAAGGGCAAGGGCATTCGTTACGCAGGCGAGCAGATCCGCCGCAAGGTCGGAAAGGCTGGTAAGTAAGCCATGGCACTGATCATCAAGCGCGCCAAGAGCAAGAGCGCCGCGCGTGGTCGCCGTCACGACCGCGTGCGCAAGAAGGTCCACGGCACGTCGCTGCGTCCTCGTCTGGTGGTGTCGCGTTCGAGCAGGCACATATTCGTCCAGATCGTCAACGACGCGCTGGGCCAGACCCTGGCTTCGGCCTCGACCATGGAGCCGGACCTGCGTTCGTTCGATGGCGACAAGACCGCTAAAGCCCGCAAGGTTGGCGAGCTGGTCGCCGAGCGCGCCAAGAGCGCTGGCGTCGAGGCGGTTGTCTTCGACCGCGGCGGCAACCAGTACCACGGGCGCATCGCGGCTATCGCTGATGGTGCACGCGAGGGCGGTCTGTCCCTGTGATGCACGAGCTGTCCGAGATTTCTGAGAAGAGGAACGTCTGATGCCTGGACCCCAGCGTCGAGGAACCGGCGCCGGCGCCGGTGCCGCCAGCGGTGCAAGCGGCGGCGAGCGCAATGACCGTCGCGGCGGCGGCCGTGACCGCGACAACCGCGGCCGCGACAACGCGCCTGAGAAGAACACGTACGTCGAGCGTGTCGTGACCATCAACCGCGTCTCCAAGGTCGTCAAGGGTGGTCGTCGCTTCAGCTTCACCGCGCTCGTCGTGGTCGGCGACGGCGATGGCACCGTCGGTGTCGGCTACGGCAAGGCCAAGGAAGTTCCCGCGGCTATCGCCAAGGGTGTCGAGGAGGCCAAGAAGGAGTTCTTCAAGGTCCCGCGCATCCAAGGCACCATTCCGCACCCGGTTCAGGGTGAGGCTGCAGCTGGCGTCGTCCTGCTGCGTCCGGCCGCTCCTGGTACCGGTGTGATAGCGGGTGGCCCGGTGCGTGCGGTGCTCGAGTGCGCCGGTATCAAGGATGTGCTGTCCAAGTCTCTGGGCTCGGACAACGCCATCAACGTTGTCCATGCGACGGTTGCGGCCCTGCGTGGCCTTGAGCGTCCCGAAGAGGTTGCCGCACGCCGTGGTCTCCCCCTCGAGCATGTGGCCCCAGCGGCCATGTTGCGCGCTCGCGCTGCAGGGACTGATTCCTGATGCCGCGTCTGAAGGTGACCCAAACCCGTTCAGGGATCGGCGGGCTGCAGAACCAGCGCGAGACGCTGCGCTCCCTCGGTCTGAAACACGTCCATGACGTGGTCGTCAAGGAGGACCGTCCCGAGATCCGCGGGATGGTCAACACGGTCAGGCACCTGGTTGCCGTCGAGGAGGTTGACTGAACATGGCCAAAGAATCACCCGCTCTGAAGGTTCACCACCTTCGTCCGGCCCCCGGTGCTAAGACCGCCAAGACCCGCGTGGGTCGCGGCGAGGGCGGCAAGAGGGGCAAGACCGCCGGTCGAGGCACCAAGGGTACGAAGGCGCGTTACCAGGTTTCGCAGAGCTTCGAGGGCGGGCAGATGCCGATGCACATGCGGCTGCCCAAGCTCCGTGGCTTCAAGAACCCCTTCCGCACCGAGTACCAGGTCGTCAACCTCGACCGCATCTCGATGCTGTTCCCCGAGGGCGGCGACGTGACCGTCGAGGACCTGGTGGCCAAGGGTGCTGTCCGTGATGGCGAGCTCGTCAAGGTGCTGGGCACCGGCGAGATCACCGTCAAGGTGGGCATCTCGGCCCACAAGTTCTCGGCAACGGCCAAGGACAAGATCGAGGCCGCCGGTGGCACTGCCACCGTCCTCTGATCGCCAGACGATGTATCGATAACGCCCCGGGCCCCGGGCTTCCCGGGCCCGGGGTGTTATCGTCCCCCCCGGACTGAACGTGTAAGGAAATTCGGCCCATAGGGCCCATCAGGAGGATCAGTGCTCACCGCTTTCATCCGTGCGTTCAAGACGCCGGACCTGCGTAAGAAGCTGCTGTTCACGCTTGCGATCCTGGCGATCTTCCGCTTGGGCTCCCATATACCCACGCCGGGCGTGAGCTACGTGGACATCCAGAAGTGCCAGCCCCAGCCGGGGCAGGCAGGCGGCCTTTTGGGCCTGGCGAACCTGTTCAGCGGCGGCGCGCTGCTGCAGCTGTCGGTGTTCGCGCTCGGCATCATGCCGTATATCACCGCGAGCATCATCATCCAGCTGCTCGTGGTGGTGATTCCCCGATTCGAGACTCTCAAGCAGGAGGGTCAGTCCGGCACAGCCAAACTGACCCAGTACACGCGGTATCTGACGATCGGGCTGGCGGTCCTGCAGTCCTCCACACTTGTCACCGCGGCCCGCAACCCGCAAACGCTGTTCGGCGACACCTGCAAGAGCATCATGCCGGACACGGGTCTGACCACGATCCTGATCATGGTCCTGACCATGACCGCCGGCACCGGCGTGATCATGTGGTTGGGTGAGCTGATCACCGACCGCGGGATCGGCAACGGCATGTCGCTGCTGATCTTCACCTCGATCATCGCGCGCTTCCCCGACTCGCTGAACGCCATCCACACCCAGAGCGGTCGATGGGACACGTTCACCCTGGTCATCCTGATCGGGTTCCTCACCATCGCGCTCGTCGTGTTCGTCGAACAGTCACAACGTCGCATTCCGGTGCAGTACGCCAAACGGATGATCGGCCGCAAGATGTACGGCGGCACGAGCACCTACATCCCGCTCAAGGTCAACATGGCGGGTGTGATCCCGGTCATCTTCGCGTCCTCGATGCTGGCCCTGCCAGGGGTTCTGGCGTCGTTCAACCGTGGCGTGACGCGTCCGCCGGCGTGGGTGGACTTCATCAACACGTACCTGTCACGCGGCGACAGCCCGGTCTACATGCTCGTCTACGTGGCGTTGATCCTGTTCTTCACCTTCTTCTACGTCTCGATCACGTTCAACCCGGTCGAGGTCGCCGACAACATGAAGAAGTACGGGGGCTTCATCCCGGGCATTCGCGCAGGGCGACCCACGGCTGAGTACCTCGACTACGTGTTGACCCGAATCACGGTGCCGGGCGCCACCTATCTGGCCTTGATCTCGCTGATCCCGCTCATCGCTCTGATCCTGATCGGTGCCGACCAGAACTTCCCGTTCGGTGGCACGTCGATCCTGATCATCGTGAGTGTCGGGCTGGACACCGTGAAACAGATCGAGTCCCAGCTGCAGCAGCGTCACTACGAAGGGTTCCTCCGTTGATGCGTCTGATCATCTTCGGTGCACCCGGTGCCGGCAAGGGCACGCAGGCATCACGCATCGCCGAGAGCCTTGGCATCCCGGCCATCTCGACCGGCGACATCTTCCGCTACAACATCAAGAACGAGACGCCGCTGGGCCTGCAGGTCAAGACGATCCTCGCCTCGGGCGCGTATGTGCCGGATGACGTCACCAATGCCATCGTTCGTGATCGTCTTGGCCAACCCGATGCCGTAGCCGGGTTCCTGCTCGACGGCTACCCCCGCACCGCGGCGCAGGTGGCCGAGCTGGATGACATGCTGGGTGGTCAGGGCGTCTCGCTGGATGCTGTCCTTGAGCTGACGGTGGATACCGAAGAGGTCGTCCAGCGTCTGCTCAAACGAGCCGAGATCGATGGCCGCGCCGATGACACCGAAGACGTCATCCGGCACCGGTTGAAGGTCTACGACGAGGAGACGGCGCCTCTTGCCGCCCTCTACCGTGAGCGTGGCCTCCTGCACCGGGTTGACGGCATGGGCGAGATGGACGTGGTCACAGAGCGCCTTCAGGCGGTCCTGGCGACCCTGCACGGCTGAGGGAGTCCAGCGCCTGTGTTCGGCCGTAAGGGCCTCGACGTCAAGACCCCCGACCAGATCCGCAAGATGCGGGTGGCGGGGATGGTGGTGGGGGAGACCCTGGAGCTCATCCGCGGCCAGGCGCGCGCCGGTATGACGACCGGTGACCTGGACCGCACGGCCGAGGACTTCATTCGCAGCAAGGGGGCGACGCCCTCGTTTCTTGGCTACCACGGGTTCACCGGCAGCCTCTGCGTGAGCGTGAACGAAGAGGTGGTCCACGGCATACCGGGGTCCCGCATCTTGCGCGACGGGGACCTCGTGTCGATCGACTGTGGGGCAATCGTGGACGGCTGGCATGGCGATGCCGCGATCTCGCTGATCGTCGGCGGGCACCAGGCCGGCGCTGCGCGTGACATTGCCCTGATGGACGCGACCCAGGCCTCGATGTGGGCCGGCATCGCCGCTCTGGCCGTGGGCTCCCCGCTGTACGACGTGGGCGCGGCCGTGGAGGACTGCATCGTTGACGCTGCGCGGGCGGACGGTGTGACCTACGGCATTGTCGAGGACTACGTGGGTCATGGCATCGGAACCGAGATGCATCAGGACCCCCAGGTGCCCAACTACCGAGTCCGGGACCGTGGACCGGTGGTGAGGTCCGGAGTCACCGTCGCAATCGAGCCGATGGTCACCCTTGGCTCGGCGGAGACCGATGTCCTCGATGACGACTGGACCGTGGTGACCCACGACGGCTCACGGGCCGCCCACTGGGAGCACTCGGTCGCCGTCACCGACGCGGGGATCTGGGTGTTGACCGCATCGGACGGCGGTCAGGAGCGGCTGGAAGCCCTCGGTGCGGCATACGCTCCGCTGGCCTGATCCTCCAGCATCCCCACGGGGCCCGTTCCAGACGTGTGGCCCGGCCCGCGGATTTCGTCGAGGCTGGGTCTATGGCGTAGTCTAATGCGTCGGAACATGAGCATCTCGTTCCTGTGCCCTCCCCGCGGCTGGTTGTGGTGGTGCAGGTCGTTGTGACACATGCGCCGAGCCAGATGCAGTACCTGCGGAAACACCCGTCACCTCCAACCAGGGGGTGACAGTTCATGGAATGCGGAGGACATGGCGAAGAAGGACGGTGTCATCGAGATCGAGGGTGTGATCGTGGAGGCCCTGCCGAACGCAATGTTCCGCGTGGAGCTCAGCAACGGTCACCAGGTTCTCGCTCACATTTCGGGCAAGATGCGTCAGCACTACATCCGGATCCTCCCTGAGGACCGCGTGGTGGTGGAGCTGAGCCCTTATGACTTGACCCGAGGTCGCATTGTCTTCCGTTACCGATGAACGTTCCACGCGGTCTCTCAGCCGCGGTCTCTCAGCCGCGGTTCCACAGGGCTGCAGTTCACAGCAATTGCCCACTCCCGATCCAACTGACTCTCACGCGTTTGGCCCGCAGCTGCGGGTCGCTCACGGGAGTCCGATCCAGACAGCAGGCAGATGAAGGTTCAGCCGAGCGTCAAGAAGATCTGCGACAAGTGCAAAGTGATCCGCCGTCACGGCCGGGTCATGGTGATCTGCGAGAACCTGCGTCACAAGCAGCGTCAGGGCTGACCCACCAGCACGAGTCGCGAGCCTCTTAATAGAACGCGACAAAACAGCACGAAAGCAGCACCCGGCCCCTGTGGGCCGAACCGGCTCGTCGTTCACAGCAATGGTGTTCACAGCGGTTCCAGCACAGGACGTCACCCCCGGCACGGAGGCCGGGGACCTCAGAAACTCAGCGCTCAGGCTCTGGGATCTCGGGAATGGTGATGCTTCAGACCTCCGCAATGATCAGGAGAACGCACAAGATGGCACGTCTTGTTGGTGTAGACCTCCCACGCGAAAAGCGCGTCGAGATCGCACTTACCTATATTTTCGGCGTGGGTCGTACCCGCGCACAGCAGGCACTGACCGCGACGGGCGTCAACCCCGACACTCGCGTCCGTGACCTTGGTGACGAGGAGCTCGTCAAGCTCCGCGACTTCCTTGAAGGCAACTTCAAGATCGAAGGTGACCTCCGTCGTGAGGTGGCCGCCGACATCCGCCGCAAGGTTGAGATCGGCAGCTACCAGGGCATTCGTCACCGTCGCGGTCTTCCGGTGCGCGGTCAGCGCACCAAGACCAACGCGCGCACCCGCAAGGGGCCCAAGCGCACCGTGGCCGGCAAGAAGAAGGTCGGCAAGTAGTCCAACGCGATCATCACGATCAACCAGTGATCCGCGAGAGATCGAGTTCGGACCACTTATCCGCTTTCTATTGTCTACGTAGGAGAACCCAGCCAAATGCCTCCGAAGAGTCGTACCGCTGCGGGCACCAAGAAGGTGCGCCGCAAAGAGAAGAAGAACATCGCTCATGGGCATGCTCACATCAAGAGCACGTTCAACAACACCATCGTTTCGATCACCGACCCCATCGGGAACGTGATCGCGTGGGCCTCGGCCGGACAGGTCGGTTTCAAGGGTTCGCGCAAGTCAACCCCGTTCGCAGCGCAGATGGCCGCCGAGGCCGCAGCGCGTCGTGCCATGGAGCACGGCATGCGCAAGGTCGACGTCTTCGTCAAGGGCCCGGGTTCTGGTCGCGAGACCGCAATCCGCTCGCTGACTGCCACCGGCCTTGAGGTCGGCGCAATCAGCGATGTGACCCCAACGCCGCACAACGGCGTCCGCCCATCCAAACGTCGACGCGTCTGACCACGCGCACCAAGAGGAGATAAATACTTATGGCGCGTTATACCGGGCCTGACTGCCGGCGCTGCCGGCGTGAGAAGACCAAGCTGTTCCTCAAGGGAGCCAAGTGCGACTCCCCGAAGTGCCCGATCGAGCTACGCCCGTACCCCCCGGGCGTGCACGGCCGCGCGCGGACCAAGGACAGCGAGTACCTGCTGCAGATGCGTGAGAAGCAGAAGGCTGCACGCATCTACGGCGTCCTGGAGAAGCAGTTCCGTGGGTACTACCAGGAAGCGCACCGTCGCCCCGGCAAGACCGGCGAGAACTTGCTGCGCATCTTGGAGACCCGTCTGGACAACGTCGTGTACCGGGCCGGCTTCGCCACCTCCCGCGACATGGCCCGCCAGCTGGTCCGTCACGGCCACTTCGTGGTCAACGGGCACAAGGTGGACATCCCCAGCTTCCGGGTGTCCGAGAGCGACATCATCGAGGTTCGTGGCAAGTCCGTGGAGATGACGCCGTTCGTCGTCGCCCGCGCACAGGCCGGCGAGCGGACCGTGCCTGCCTGGATGGAGTCCATCCCGACGCAGATGCGGATCCTCGTTCACTCCCTGCCCGCGCGTCAGGCCATCGACACGCAGGTCCAGGAACAGCTGATCGTCGAGCTCTACTCCAAGAACTAAACGCCGCAATGCCGGGTGGCTGGGCAACCAGTCACCCGGCACAAGGACTTTGACAGGGCCCGTCTGCACGGACAGAGGTGCACGGGCCGCGGGGGTCATGCCCCGCAGCATCACGAGGCGTCAAATAGCGGTCGCCCGTGGGAAGGAATGAAACAGTGCTCATTGCACAGCGCCCCAGTCTGAGTGAAGAGGTCGTCTCCGACTCCCGCTCGCGGTTCGTCATCGAGCCGCTCGAGCCCGGCTTCGGCTACACCCTCGGCAACTCCCTACGCCGCACCCTGCTCTCGAGCATCCCGGGTGCCGCCGTTACGAGCATTCGCATTGACGGTGTTCTGCACGAGTTCTCCACGATCCCCGGTGTCAAGGAAGACGTCACCGAGATCATTCTCAACATCAAGCGCCTGGTCGTCTCCAGCGAGCACGACGAGCCCGTCGTGATGTACCTGCGCAAGTCAGGTCCCGGAGTGGTGACGGCCGCCGACATCGCGCCGCCGGCTGGTGTCGAGGTGCTCAACTCGGACCTGCACATTGCCACGCTCAATGGCAAGGGCAAGATCGAGATGGAGCTCACCGTCGAGCGCGGTCGTGGCTACGTCTCGGCCCAGCAGAACAAGTCCGGTGACGCCGAGATCGGTCGAATCCCGGTTGACTCCATCTACTCACCCGTCCTGGCTGTGACCTACAAGGTCGAGGCCACGCGTGTCGAGCAGCGCACCGACTTCGACAAGCTCATCGTCGATGTCGAGACCAAGGACTCTATGGCTCCCCGCGATGCCATGGCCTCTGCCGGCAAGACTCTGGTGGAGCTGTTCGGCCTGGCTCGTGAGCTCAACCTAGAGGCCGAGGGCATCGACATGGGCCCCTCGCCCACCGACGCGGCGCTGGCCGCCGATCTTGCTCTACCCATCGAGGACCTCGACCTGACCGTCCGGTCCTACAACTGTCTCAAGCGCGAGGGCATCCACACCGTGGGTGAGCTTGTCGGGCGCAGCGAGGCCGACCTGCTCGACATCCGCAACTTCGGCGCGAAGTCGATCGACGAGGTCAAGGCCAAGCTCGTCGGCATGGGCCTGCAGCTCAAGGACAGCCCGCCCGGGTTCGACCCGAGCGCAATCGTTGATCGCTACGACGATGACGTAGATGAGGACTCGGCGTTCGTCGAGGACGAGCAGTACTGACCGATTCATTGTGTGCGGCTGAACCGCTGAGCGCGGATCGGTCAGAGACCAACAGGAGAACAAACAGATGCCTACGCCTACCAAAGGTCCCCGTCTCGGCGGCGGTCCGGCGCACGAGCGGCTGATCCTGGCCAACTTGGCCACGTCGCTGTTCGAGCACGACCAGATCACCACCACCGAGGCCAAGGCCAAACGCCTGCGCCCGCTCGCCGAGCGCCTGGTGACTTTCGCCAAGCGCGGCGACCTGCACGCCCGTCGCCGCGTCCTCACGGTCGTTCGTGACAAGGGCGTCGTGCACCGTCTCTTCACGGAGATCGCACCCGACATGTCCGAGCGCCAGGGTGGCTATACCCGCATCACCAAGATCGGTAGCCGCAAGGGCGACAACGCCCCCATGGCTGTGATCGAGCTGGTGCGTGAGCCGCTCTCGCCGAAGAAGGCCACCGTTGCCGAAGCCGAGGCTGCCACGAAGCGCGCAGCCAAGGCCACGAAGGCCGCCAAGCCAGCAAAGGCAGCCAAGGCTGCCGGGGCTCCGGCAGCTGAGGAGATCGCGGCTCCGGCTGAGGTCGAGGCCGCAGTGGCTGACACCGTTGAGGCCGACACCGCCGTGACTCAGGATGCCGACGCCGCGGCCGACGACTCGTCCAACGACAAGGCCTGAGCCTGACCGTCGCAACGACGGCCAGTTCGCTAACCTGCCGCTATGAACGACAACGAGCCCGTCGCCCCCTTTGGGGGTGGCGGGCTCGCGTCTTCCCTGCGCATTCGGCTGGACTTCGGGTATGACGGGACGGCGTTCTCCGGGTGGGCGATGCAGCCCGGCAAGCGGACTGTCGAGGACGAGCTCTCCGCGGCGCTGACCCTTATCCTGCGCGCGCCCAGGCCGGTGCGCCTTGTCGTGGCTGGACGCACGGACGCGGGAGTCCATGCCCGCGGTGCTGTGGTGCACGCTGACGTCGACCCGACCGGGTGGGCGCTGCTGCCGGGGCGATCCGTTCGCTCGCCGGCCCAGTCAGCGCTTGCCCGGCTCAACGGCGTGTTGCCCAAGGACATCGTCGTGCACGCTGTCTCGGTGGCGCCGGCAGGTTTCAACGCCCGTTTCTCGGCCGTCCAGCGCCGCTACCTCTATCGCATCTGTGACCAGCCGGAGCTCCTTGACCCGCTGCGCCGCGATGACACCCTGATTCACCGGCGTTCCCTGGATGCCGCTGCCATGCATGCCGCCGCCCAGCAGATGTTGGGGCTGCGGGACTTCGCCGCGTTCGCCAAGAGGCGAGATGGCGCGACGACGATTCGCACTCTGCTCGAGTTCTCGTGGGTGCGGGCAGGTGACGGTGTGCTCGAGGCGCAGGTCGTGGCCGATGCGTTCTGTCGCTCCATGGTCCGGGCGCTTGTTGGGGCGGTGATCCCGGTCGGGGAGGGACGTCGGCCGGTCGAGTGGCCGGCGCAGGTGCTCGTTGCTGGACGGCGTCATCCGGGAGTCGTCGTGATGCCGGCCCACGGGCTGAGCCTGGAGGAGGTCACCTACCCGCCCGATACGGAGCTGGGCGCACGCCACAAGGAGTCGCGTGTCAGACGGATCGCCGCTGGCGCCTGATCAGGCGTCCTCGGCCAGCGGAGGGCCCACGACCTGCAGGCCGTAGCGAGGTCCGACCTCGTTCCAGCGGGGTGTGGACTCGGACGTTGCTGGACTGAGGCTCCTCCGGGCTTCGACCTTTAACAAGGTGACGCATGGGTGTGTCATGCGTCAGAGTGGTCCGTTGTGGGCCACGTCGATGTCAATGCAGTCAGCTACGTCCTGCCCGATGGACGTCCGCTCCTGGACGGAGTGAGTCTTCGGGTGGGCGAGGGGGCGAAGGTGGCCCTCATCGGCCCCAACGGCGCCGGCAAGACGACCCTCGCGCGCATCGTCAGTGGGGATCTGGCTCCCGCCGAGGGGGCTGTCACGCGTAGTGGCGGGCTGGGCATCATGCGGCAGTTCATCGGATCGGTCCGGGACAGCTCGACTGTCCGCGACCTCCTGGTCAGTGTCGCGCCAGTGTCCGTCCGCGACGCTGCCGCAGCGGTTGACCGAGCGGAGACGGTGATGATGGAGGTCGACGACGAAGCAGCCCAGATGACGTACGCACAGGCGCTGGTGGACTGGGCTGACGTCGGTGGCTACGAGCACGAGACCCTGTGGGACGTCTGCACGGTCGCGGCGATCGGCATCCCGTTCGAGCAGGCACAGTGGCGCTCCGTGGGCACGCTCTCGGGTGGTGAGCAGAAGAGGCTCGTTCTCGAGGCGCTTCTGCGCGGCCCCGATGACGTGCTCCTGCTCGACGAGCCCGACAACTACCTTGATGTCCCGGCCAAACGGTGGCTCGAGGACCAGCTCATCGCCTCTCCCAAGACGGTGCTGTTCGTCAGCCATGACAGGGAGCTGCTCGATCGAGTGGCCACCCGGATCGCCACGCTCGAGCCGGGCCCGGCGGGCTCGACGATCTGGGTGCACCCGGGACATTTCTCGACCTACCATCAGGCCCGGATCGATCGCAACAGCAAGCTCGAGGAGCTGCGCAAGCGCTGGGATGAGGAGCACGCGAAGCTCAAGGCGCTGGTGATCATGTACCGCCAGAAAGCGTCGTACAACTCCGACATGGCCCCCAAGCTCCAGGCCGCTGAGACACGGCTTCGCCGGTTCGTGGAAGCCGGTCCGCCCGAGCTGGTGCCGTACGAGCAGAACGTTCGGATGCGGCTCATGGGCGGACGGACGGCCAAGCGTGCCGTCGTTGTCGAGGGTCTCGAGCTCACCGGTCTGATGAGGCCGTTCAACCTCGAGATCTGGTACGGCGAGCGAGTCGCCGTCCTGGGCAGCAACGGGTCGGGCAAGTCGCACTTCCTGCGGCTGCTCGCGGCCGGTGGCAGCGACCCGGCGCCCGAGCATCGACCCGTCGGTGACGTCCAGGCGGCGACCGTCGCGCACACCGGCACAGCTCGGCTCGGCTCGCGCGTGCGTCCGGGCTGGTTCGCCCAGACCCACCAGCACCCCGCGCTGTTGGGACGCACCCTGTTGGAGATCCTTCACCGCGGTGACGAGCATCGAGCGGGAAGACCTCGCGAGGAGGCGGCCCGGGCTCTGGACCGCTACGAGCTCGCGCGGGCTTCGGAGCAGACCTTCGACTCGCTGTCCGGCGGGCAGCAGGCCCGGTTCCAGATCCTCCTGCTCGAGCTGAGCGGCGCCACGATGCTGCTGCTCGACGAGCCGACCGACAACCTCGACCTGCATTCGGCGGAGGCACTCGAGGAGGGCCTCGAGGCGTTCGACGGCACGGTCGTCGCGGTCACTCACGACAGGTGGTTCGCCAGAGGCTTCGACCGCTATCTGGTCTTCGGCCGGGACGGCTCGGTCTATGAGTCGGACGAGCCCGTCTGGGACGAAGGGCGGGTCCGGCGCGTTCGCTGAGTCCGCGCCGTGTCGCCGAGTGGTCCGACGTGTCCTTGCCTGACCGCCGCCCCGCCGGCGATGGCTGCCACGGCGATGGTGACCAGCGCTCCCAGGACCAACGCTGCCGGTTCGCCCGGCTGGAGGACGTTCAGGCTCGTGCCGAGGGTCGCTGCGGCGACCGGGACACCGACCTGTGCTGCCGCCATCGAGCCAAGGCTGAGTGGCTGTCCGGTGAGCCTGGTCAGCGAGTGGCTGAGGACCGCGCCGACTCCGAGCAGAAGTCCGAGAAGGATCAGTGCCGGTCGGTCGCCGAGCGCCAGCAGGTCCAGCGAGGCGCCGAGCCAGACGAAGAACAGGGGGCCGAAGAAGCCCTCGGTCACCGCGAACAGCTGTCGGGCAAGACGTCGTGGCTGTCCGACTGCGGCCAACGCGAGACCGAAGACAAAACCTGCCAACATGATCGACACGTGTGACCGGGTGGCAACAGCGGCGAGCGAGAACAGGATCATCAGGCTTATCCGCAGCTCAAGAGCGAAGTGACGTTCCTCGGACACCTTGTGTAGTCGACGGCGAAGACCCTTGCGCTCCAGTGCGAACAGCACGACGAAGACCACGGCACCGGTCAGGATGACGGCCACTGCCCCCGACGCAGCGCGTCCGACGTGAGCGGGGTCAATGACCAGCGGTACGGCGACGATGCAGACCGCGTCTGCGACCGCCACCTGCGGCAGCAGCTGCAGCACCTGCTCGCCGCCGAGCTCGAGAGAGTTGATGATGGGCAGGATCAGGGCGGCCGACGACGAAGCCATCAGCACGGCATACAGCGCGGCGTGGCCTGTCCCGAAGGCGGCGGCGAGCAGCACTCCCAGCACGGCCGATCCTGCTCCAACCAGCACAGCGCGGAGGGTGCCGCGTCCCAGGCTTCGCCGCAGCTCGCCGTCCCGCACGGGCACGTGGGTGCCGGCGACGAACATGACGAGCCCGAACCCCACCTCGGCCAGAAACGAGAACTTGTCGTCCGATGCGTCCAGGTAGCCGAACCCCGTCCTGCCCAGCACGACCCCCATGAACAGCTCACCGACGACCACCGGGACCTGCCAACGCCGAGGCATCGCCAGGAGGGGCCCGACCAGACCCGCCAGCACGATGACCGCCAGCACGGTGAAGTCCACGAGCACCTCCAGTCGATCGATCGATGACCAGCGCAGCCTCGGCGTGCGGGATCGCCAGCACCAGCATGCCCCAGCCGCCCCGGTTGCGCCTGTGTTCACTTGATGCAAGAAGTTGCAGGAACGTGCGAAAGACTTCTAGCGCACGAGCACCCGGCAAGGACGGTGGCGGTCTTCGTCCAGCGCTGACGCGAGGGATGACTGACCCCGGTTCCTACTCGGGTGCGCGGTCGACCGGTAGAGGACAGACATAGACCGAAACTCTTTTGGCGCTCGGATTGCCGGCGCCGACACGGCGGTAGCGTTCCAGGACCTCCGCCAGATCCTCACGCAGCGCGTTCAGCTGTCCGGCGGTGACCTGGACGAGATGGTCCGACAGGCCGACCTGGGCGCGCCAGTCAGCCGGCCAGGCGTCCTGGGTGTCCAGCCATTCCTCGGCCCGGTCGGCGAAGTGGCGCAGATAGTCGCGGGCGAGCCAGGTCAGTGCGGCTTCGGCGTCGGCATCGTCGCCGGGGTCCTCATCGCGAGGTCGAATCTCCGCGTTGGCAGTCCAGAGCCGCTGTCGTCCACGCCCGTGACCGGAGTCGACCACCAGGTCCGCCTCTGCAAGCCTGCGCAAGTGATAGCTCGTGGCGCCGGTGTTGGTATGCAGCACCGCCGCCAACGTCGTGGCCGTTGCCGGGCCACTGACCCGCAGCTCGGCGAGCAGGCGGGAGCGCAACGGATGGGCGAGCACCGCCAGAGCCGCGCGGTCGAGGTGGACGGTTGCGGCCTTGAGATCGCTCATGTATGCACACTAATCATGCATACATCCTTTGCACAAGTGGTGTGCAGATCGTTGAGAACGGCCGGTCTTGTGCTCAGGTCAGGCTTGATGGAGCTGATTTTGTGGTGGGTCGGCGCGCCGGTATCGTTATATCTCGTTGTGCGCACTGCGGCCACGTCGTCGCAGACCCCGGACCGTCGGGGCTCAGATCGCTTGATGACGTGCACCACCACAGTCGCACCACCACATTCACTGCATCGCTACCCATAGTTTCGCAGCCACGAGAGAACGAAGGCTTATCCGTGCGTACGTACACCCCCAAGCCACACGAGGTCGAGTGCCGGTGGCACGTCATCGACGCCACTGACGTGGTGCTCGGTCGTCTGGCCAGCCAGACCGCAATCCTCCTGCGCGGCAAGCACAAGGCCACCTTTGCCCCCCATGTTGACGGCGGCGACTTCGTGGTCATCATCAACGCCGACAAGGTTGCCCTGACCGGCAGCAAGCTTGTGCAGAAGAAGGCCTACCACCACTCAGGCTTCCCGGGTGGGCTCAGGGCCACCTCATACCAGGAGCTTCTCGCCAAGCAGCCCGCCAAGGCTGTCGAGAAGGCCGTCCGCGGCATGCTTCCGCACACCTCTCTCGCCCGCCAGCAGATGAGCAAGCTGAAGGTCTACGCAGGGGCCCAGCACCCGCACCAGGCGCAGAAGCCAGTGCCGTTCGAGATCACGCAGGTCGCGCAGTAACACCCCACGGCCCGCCAGGCTGAGTCATCAGGCCGAGGCTGAGCCATCAAGCTGAATTCACGCTGAATCATCAGTACAGACAGAGCGAACGAGGAGAACCGTGGCTGACACCACTTCCGCCGTCGAGACAGACGTTGCAGACGCAACAGATGTTGTCGAAGGCGAAGAGCAAGAGCTGACCGAGTACACCAGCGAGTCCGAGACCCCCGTGGTCGAGGCCCGCAAGCCGGCGGCCTCTGGCCCCGGTGCCGCGACCGGACGTCGCAAGCAGGCCATCGCCCGTGTGCGCATCATCCCCGGCAGCGGTCAGTGGAAGATCAACAACCGCACGCTGGACGAGTACTTCCCCAACAAGGTGCACCAGCAGATCGTGAACGAGCCCTTCAAGGTGCTCGAGCTCGATGGGTCCTACGACGTGCTGGTTCGCGTGCATGGCGGTGGCCCCTCCGGCCAGGCTGGCGCGGTGCGTCTGGGCGTTGCCCGTTCACTGAACGGTGTTGACGAGGACCTCAACCGTCCCGCACTGAAGAAGGCAGGCTTCCTGACCCGTGACGCTCGCGTCCCCGAGCGCAAGAAGGCCGGTCTGAAGAAGGCCCGCAAGGCTCCTCAGTACAGCAAGCGCTGATCCTGCATCAACCGCCGGTGGCGGCTTCGAATCCGGCTGTGTCCGCGCTTCGAGGCCGCTACTGCTGTGTCCGTGGGCACTGGGGACTTGGCCCCGTAGATGGCCTTCGCGTCGCCCATCAGCATGCCGGGCTCGCACCGGCCGACGTTGAACTCACTGAAAGGCTCACGGCTATGGCTGCTCGACTCTTTGGCACCGATGGCGTTCGCGGACTTGCCAACAAGGACCTGACCGCCGAGCTCGCCCTTGACCTGTCGGTGGCGGCGGCCCATGTGCTGTGTGAAGTCGGTGCTTTCAAGGGCCATCGACCTCAGGCGATCGTGGGTCGGGACCCGCGCGCCTCGGGGGAGTTCCTGGCCGCGGCGACCATCGCTGGGCTGGCGTCCGCAGGGGTGGACGTCCTTGACGCGGGGGTGCTGCCCACTCCGGCTATCGCGTTCCTCATCGCCGACAGCGGGGCCGACCTGGGCGTCATGCTGTCGGCATCTCACAACGCGATGCCTGACAACGGCATCAAGTTCTTCGCGCGGGGCGGTCACAAGCTGGCAGACGAGCTCGAGGACGCGATCGAAGCGCGGCTGAAAGAGCCATGGGACCGGCCCACCGGATCCGCTGTCGGGAGGGTGCGCAAGTTCGAGGACGGCCCGGCTCGATACATCGCCCATGTGCTGTCCGCTCTCCCACATCGTCTCGACGGCCTGCACGTGGTCTTAGACGCCGCGCACGGCGCCGCCAGCGAGGTTGCCCCGGAGGCCTTCCGCCAGGCCGGTGCCAAGGTGACAGTCATCGGCTGTGAGCCCGATGGTCTCAACATCAACGATGGTTACGGCTCCACGCACCTGGCGAAGCTGCAGCAGGCGGTGGTCGAGGCTGGAGCGGACTGTGGCATAGCCCTGGATGGCGACGCTGATCGTTGCCTTGCCGTGGATGCCACGGGTGCGGACGTGGACGGGGATCAGATCATGGCGATTCTGGCTCTGGGGATGCGTGAGCGGGGTGAGCTCGCCGGGGACACGCTCGTCGCCACCGTGATGAGCAATCTGGGCATGCTTCTGGCGCTCGAGCGCGAGGGGGTTGCGGTCAGGCAGACTGCAGTGGGTGACCGCTACGTCCTGGAGGAGATGAAGGCCGGTGGGTACTCCCTGGGTGGCGAGCAGTCCGGGCATGTCATCTTCCTCGACCACGGAACCACGGGTGACGGCACGATGACCGGGCTCTTGCTCGTCTCGCGCCTCGCTCAAACCGGTCGCTCGCTGGAGAACCTGGCCGCGGTCATGAAGCGACTGCCCCAGGTGCTGATCAACGTGAGGGACGTTGACAAGAGCCGGGTCGAAGGCAACGAAGCGGTGCAGACCGAGGTTCGTGCAGCCCAGGCAGAGCTTGACGGCGTTGGCCGGGTGCTGCTGCGCAAGTCCGGCACCGAGCCCCTGGTGCGGGTCATGGTCGAGGCTGCCGATGCCGCACACGCGCAGGCCGTCGCTGAGCGGTTGGCTGACGTCGTGGCAAGAAACCTGGCCCTCTAGGGCCTCAAAGCGGACAAATGCAACAAATGTGTAGATAAAGTGACATAGGTCATATACGGGACCCCTGCGAGTCTGGGACGATCTAGTCAGGCGAACCGGCGAGGTTTCTCCCGTCTGGCGCCGACCGGCCTCAGAACAATCCCGATTATCTTCACCTTGTTGAAAAACCATTAGGAGAATTTTGAGGCTAAGAACTCTGTCTGTCGTTCCCATCGCGATCCTCTCCTTGCTGGCGGCCGGCACCTCGAGCGCCGCAGCCGCCGCCCCTGAGACGCCGGTGAACCTCGGATCAGCCAGCAACTTCACCGTTCTGTCGAAGACCGGAATCACCGACGTCTTCAAGACGACTATCGACGGAAACGTGGGGACCAGCCCCATCACCGGCGCTGCTCTTCTCCTGACGTGCGCAGAAGTGAACGGGATCATCTACACGGTCACTGATGCTGGTCCTCTTGGTGAATGCCGGGTGACGGACGCCACGCGTCTGACGGCAGCTGTCGGCGACATGGAGACGGCGTACAACGACGCGGCCGGCCGGACGTTGCCTGATGCACTCAACCTGGGCGCCGGTGAAATCGGCGGGCTGACCCTGACGCCCGGCCTCTACAAGTGGACCACGGACCTGTCCATCTCCAAGGACGTCACCCTCGCGGGTGGCCCGGACGACGTGTTCATCCTCCAGGTGGCCGGAACCCTCAAAGAGGCCAACGCCAAGAATGTGATCCTGACAGGTGGCGCACAGGCCAAGAACGTGTTCTGGGCGTCCGCGGGTGCCGTCTCCATCGGGACAAACGCGCACATGGAGGGCACGATCCTCGGCAAGACGATGATCGCCATGAACACCAAGGCCTCGCTCAACGGAAGGCTGTTGGCACAGACCGCAGTCACCCTCCAGATGAACACCATCACGCCTCCCGCTCTGTAATCTCACCAGAGGCATGATGGCCGGAGCCAAGGAGACGTCGTCTCCTTGGCTCCGGCTCTTTCTGTCGACAGTGTTCAGCGCTACGAAGTGAGGTCGAGGCCAACCGAGTCCACGATGTGTGCGCGTCCGTCCGCGAGGTGGTACACGGCGCCCACGACCGCGAGACGACCGCTTGCGACACGGTCGGCGATCAGGCTGGAGCGCTCGGTCAGCAGGCGCAGCGTATGCCGCACGTGCTCCGCCTCGATCTCGTCGGCCGTCGTCATACCGGCTTGATGCGCGGCCAGGACGCTGGGGGTGACCCGCTCGACGATGTCGCGTATGTACCCGCCCGGCAGCACGCCGTTGCGGACCGCCTCCACCGTCGCGGCGACCGCGCCACACGAGTCATGCCCGAGGATGACGACGAGGGAGATGTCCAGGATGGCGACACCGAACTCGATGGAGCCAAGGACACCGGGGTCGATGACGTGGCCTGCGGTCCGGACCACAAAGAGGTCGCCGAGACCGCGGTCGAAGATGATCTCGGCAGCGACGCGTGAGTCCGCGCAGCCGAAGAAGACGGCGAACGGCGCCTGACCCTCGATGAGGCTGTCACGTCGGGCGGCGTCTTGGTTGGGGTGCCGGTACTCGCCGGCGACGAACCGCTCATTGCCCCGGGCCAGCTCGGCCCAGGCTTCAGCCGGGGTCAACGGCTGCGAGAGCCTTCCCTCCCCGATCTCGCTCATAGCCCCGGGCGCTTGGCGATGCTCATCGCGACGGGCTTGCTCGCGTCGGCGTAGAAGTCGTTGCCCTTGTCGTCCACGACGATGAAGGCGGGGAAGTCCTTGACCTCGATCTTCCAGATCGCCTCCATACCGAGCTCCGGGTACTCAAGGACCTCGACGGAGGTGATGCAGTCCTGGGCGAGCCGGGCGGCGGGGCCACCTATGGAGCCGAGATAGAACCCGCCGTAGGTCGCGCACGCGGCCGAGACCTGGGGCGAGCGGTTGCCCTTGGCAAGCATGACCATCGAGCCGCCAGCGGCCTGGAACTGCTCGACGTAGGAGTCCATGCGCCCCGCAGTCGTGGGGCCGAAGGAGCCACTTGCGTAGCCCTTGGGAGTCTTGGCCGGACCGGCGTAGTAGACGGGGTGGTCCTTGAGGTACTGCGGCATCGGCTGACCGGCGTCGAGCAGCTCCTTGATCTTGGCGTGGGCCAGGTCGCGGGCAACGACAAGGGTGCCGTTCAGCGAAAGACGTGTCATCACAGGGTGTTTCGTCAGCTCCGCGCGGATCTCGTCCATCGGTCGAGTGAGATCGATCTCCACCACGCTGTCCGCGACGACGGAGGTGTCCGACTCGAGGTGCGCATCGGTGGTCTCGGGCAGGAACCGCGCAGGGTCCGTCTCGAGCATCTCGATGAACACGCCCTCCGGCGTGATCTTGCCCAGGGCCTGCCGGTCGGCCGAGCAGGAGACGGCGATCGCGATCGGCAACGACGCGCCATGGCGGGGGAGCCGGATCACGCGGACGTCATGGCAGAAGTACTTGCCACCGAACTGCGCGCCGATGCCGAAGTTGCGGGTCAGCTCGAGAACCTGCTCCTCGAGCTCGACGTCCCTGAATCCTCGAGCCGTGGCCGCTGATCCTTCGCGGGGCAGCTCGTCGAGGTATTTGGCACTGGCGTATTTCGCTGTCTTCAAAGCGAATTCGGCGCTGGTGCCGCCGATCACAATAGCCAGGTGGTAGGGCGGGCACGCGGCGGTGCCAAGGGAGCGCAGCTTCTCGTCGAGGAACGCCAGCATGGCCGCTGGGTTCAGGACGGCTTTGGTCTCCTGGTAGAGGTAGGACTTGTTCGCCGAGCCGCCACCTTTGGCCATGAACAGGAACTTGTACGTCGTCTCATGGCCGGCGGCGGTGTCAGCATAGAGCTCGATCTGGGCTGGCAGGTTGGATCCGGTGTTCTTCTCGTCCCATGTGGTGATCGGCGCCATCTGGGAGTACCGAAAGTTGAGCCGGGTGTATGCGTCATACACGCCGCGCGCGATTGACGACTCGTCCGAGCCCTGGTCGCCCGTGGTGAGGACGCGTTGACCGCGCTTGCCCATGACGATCGCGGTGCCGGTGTCCTGACACATCGGCAGGACGTCACCGGCCGCGATGTTGGCGTTCTTGAGCAGGTCGAGCGCGACGAACTTGTCGTTGCTGCTGGCCTCGGGGTCGTCGATGATGCTCCGGAGCTGCGTCAGGTGCGCGGGGCGCAGGTAGTGCGCGATGTCGTGCATCGCCGTCTCGGTCAACAGACGAAGCGCCTCCGGGGCCACCTCGAGGAACGATCGTCCGTCCGGCCCTTCGACCGTCCTGACGCCATCGGTGGTCAACAGCCGGTATGCCGTGTTGTCGGCTCCCAACGGAAGCAGGTCTTCGTATTCGAACTCGGGCACGGTCGCTCCTTTGAACACAAGAATCTGTCAGGCCAGCGTGTAGCCGTTTCAGTCCACGCTATGGAAGAGGTTCCCAGCCTAGGACCTTGCTAGAGGTGGCCTGCGTCACGTTCTTTGAGCTCGGCCTGACGAGGTGGGTTGGCGCCAGCGCGGGACACCGTGATCGCCGCGCAGGCCAGTGCGCGCTCAACGGCCGGCAACACATCGGCCAGTGAGGCGGACCGCAGGCGTTCGCGACCCTCGACGCCACCCAGAAGCTCGGCATCCAGCAGCCCGGAGAGCAGGCCCGCCATGAAGGAGTCTCCGGCACCGACGGTGTCGACCACCTCGACCGCGGGGGCGTCAACGCTGGTCAGCTCGCCGGTAACGCTGAGCGCGACCAAGGCGCCGGCGAGACCGCGGGTTACCACCGTCAGCGCGGGACCCAGCTGGCCCCACAGCCGCAGCACGTCCGAGATCGGCGCTCCCTCGTACAGCCAGGCGATGTCCTCGTCACTGGCCTTGACCACGTCGCTGAGACCGATGATCTGTTCGATCTTGGAGCGGACCTCATGCGGGTCAACCATCAGTGCGGGGCGCACGTTCGGGTCGTAGGAGATGGT
>DASRVZ010000194.1:0-18074 GCA_035654835.1 Dermatophilaceae bacterium
CAGGATCGGCCTCACAGGTCGTCGCTGCCAGGTGCTCAGCGCGATCCTGTTCCGCGAAGCCAGCACCCACCCTGATGTGCGCGACCACCTTCGCGCCCTGTACTCCGTACTGATGGAGCTCACCGAAGCGGTCCTCGATGCGGCCAGCCCGCGAAAGCTGGACTGTGAGCGAAGGACAGCGGCAGCCGGTACCTTCGTGGCCGTGCTGCTGCACCAGGCCAACTCCCAACGTTTCGACGGCACGGTGCCAGACCTCGGGGCAACCGCCGAGATCCTCTCCGGAGCCCTACTCGCCCAGGAAGCACGTGCCTGACGAGGACTCAGCTCTCCTTGTGTGGGGTGGGACTGGGGCCCAGCCGCCTGCCCCTCTGCGGCAGCTGCCACCGAAGGCGTCTTGGATGCCCAACAACCGACGTTCGAAGGATCGCCAAATAGGAGTCGAGGCTCAGTCCAGGTAGTCGCGCAAGACCTGTGAACGCGACGGATGACGCAACTTGCTCATCGTCTTTGACTCGATCTGACGGATCCGCTCGCGGGTCACGCCATAGACCTTGCCGATCTCGTCGAGGGTCTTGGGCTGACCGTCGGTCAGACCGAAACGCATCGAGACCACGCCGGCCTCGCGCTCAGAGAGCGTGTCCAAGACGGAGTGAAGCTGCTCCTGCAACAGCGTGAATGACACGGCGTCAGCCGGTACGACAGCCTCGGAGTCCTCGATGAGGTCACCGAACTCACTGTCACCGTCCTCGCCGAGAGGCGTGTGCAAGGAGATCGGCTCGCGGCCGTACTTCTGGACCTCGACAACCTTCTCCGGCGTCATGTCGAGCTCTTTGGCAAGCTCGTCCGGGGTGGGCTCGCGGCCTAGATCCTGCAGCATCTGACGCTGGACGCGGGCCAGCTTGTTGATGACCTCAACCATGTGCACCGGGATCCTGATGGTGCGCGCCTGGTCTGCCATCGCACGGGTGATCGCCTGTCGGATCCACCACGTGGCATAGGTCGAGAACTTGAAGCCCTTGGTGTAGTCGAACTTCTCGACCGCGCGGATCAGCCCGAGGTTGCCCTCCTGGATCAGGTCAAGGAAGAGCATGCCGCGGCCGGTATAGCGCTTCGCCAAGGAGACAACGAGCCGGAGGTTTGCCTCGAGCAGGTGGTTCTTGGCGTTCTTGCCATCCTGGGAGATCCACCACAGCTCGCGCTTGAGCTTCATGTCCATCTTGCCGCCGGCGTTGAGCTTCTCTTCGGCGAACAAACCAGCCTCGATGCGCTTGGCCAGCTCGACCTCCTGCTCGGCGTTGAGCAGTGCGACCTTGCCAATCTGCTTGAGGTAGTCCTTGACCGGGTCAGCAGTGGCGCCCGCAGTCACGACCTGCTGGGCGGGCGCGTCGTCCTCGTCGTCATCCCGGATGACGTAGCCGGCAGTTTCGCTTTCTTCCTCAACGACCTTCGCCTTGGTCTCCTCAGTCTCCTCCGCCCCGCTGGCAGCCAGAGCATCGGCGTCTCTGTCGCCGACCTTCTTGGCCGCTGCCTTCTTGGCCGCTGCCTTCTTGGTGGCTGCCTTGGTCGCCGGCACCGTGGGCACCTCCACCTCGACAGCCTCAGCCACCTTGGCAGCAACCTTGGCTGCGTGGCTCTTCGCGGCTGAGCCCTTCGCGACAGCAGTCTTTGCCGGCGCAGCAGCCTTGGCAGCAGCGCTCTTCAGGGTTGGGGTCTTCGCAGCCGAGGTCTTCGCCGGCACGGCCTTGGCCTGCGCCGCCTTCGCGACAGCACCCTTCGCAGCGGAGGTCTTCGCCGGCTCGGCCTTGGCGGCAGCGCGCTTCGATGCAGGAGCCTTCGCAGCAGCGATCTTCGCCGGCTCGGCCTTGGCGGCAGCGCGCTTCGCGGCAGGGGCCTTCGCGGCAGCGGTCTTGGCAGTCGGCATATGGGTCTCCGTCTTCTTTGCCACAGATTTCTTAGCCGCAGCTTTCTTCGCCGCAGGGGTATTCGCCGCCACACGAGTCTTCGTGGCCGCAACGGCGCGGTGGGCCGTCACCGAATCCAACGTCACGTGGATTCCCTGTTGTTCCAACGAACGCAACACGACTTTCATTCGCTTAGGGCTGATCTCGGCCTGCACCAACGCGACCCGAAGTTGCTCGCTGTCCACCGAACCGTGGGTGGTCCCGATCCGCACCAGCTTCTGAAGGGCGGCGTGGGCGAACTCGGCGGGCACCTTGATGGGTGCCTTCGGACGCTGGGCTTCAGATGGGGCGGAGGCTTTCGACACAGTCGACACCGACTACCTTTCGTCGCGAGGCTGTTACCACGCGTGGGTCAACGGCCGGCGTTGGAGCGTCAACGGTGACCAGTTAGGGGGCGGAGGAGTTCGCGGTTACCGGTCCGGCATGGGCTTTCCGGTTGTGCGCATGACCATTGTAAACGTCCGACGACATGCTCGCGCCGCAACCGCCTCGAACTCGGGTGCTCGGCGCGGCAATTTCTCCCGCCACGACCGCTGCTCGACTCCCCCTCCGGCTCAGTCCGCTGGGCCGGCTTTGACTGCGAGAACGGGGCAGGAAGCGTCGAGCAGGATTCGCTGGGCATTTGACCCCAGGATCAGCTTGCCGACCGGGGTGCGTCGGCGAAGGCCGATCACGATGAAGTCTGCTTTCACTTCCTCGGCCACCTCGATCAGGTCCTCGGCCGGTTCGTTGCCACGGACGAGCTGACGGACCTCGTGTTCGACACCAACCTCGTCGAGGTGGGCCTGGATAGCCGTCAGCTCAGCCTCGAACCGTCGGGCTTCGTCCATGTCGAACTCCTTGCCGCCCCGGTTGGAGTTGATCACGATCAACTTGGTGCGACGCAACAGACACTCCTCGGACGCCCGGCGCAATGCGGCCCGGCCTTCCTTGGTCGGCACGTAACCCACGACAACGGCCACTTGGAACCTCCTTGTTCACCACGGCGCGGCGACACTGCCACACGTGACGACGCTATCGGATGTCCGGGCCGCAGTCGTCAGCGCCCGACGTTTCGGATCATCGTTTCGCGAATGATCTCGCCGACCTGACCGATCTCAATGAGGAAACCATCGTGACCGTGGTCCGAGGAGATGACGTGAACGGGTCCTGAGCTCGCGCTGGTCTGCCCGATCTCGTGGGACAAACGGGGCGGATAGAGCCGGTCGGAGTCAACCGCCACGACGACCAGATCTGCCGTCACACGTTCCAGCGCGGTCAGTACGCCGCCGCGAGCGCGACCGACATCGTGGGAGCTCATCGACTCGGTGAGCACTACGTAGGAGTTCGCGTCAAACCGGTTCGCCAGCTTGTCGGCATGGTGGTCGAGGTAGCTTTCGACTGCGTAGCGACCGCCCCCGCCAAGGGGCTGCTCCTCACCTTCGGCCCGACGACCGAAGCGGCTGTCGAGCTCGGGCTCACTGCGGTAGGTCACCTGGGCGATTCGTCGAGCTAGCCCAAGCCCGAGCTCAGGACCCTGCGGCTGGTGGTAATAGTCACCGCCGAAGAAGCTCACGTCCTGGCGAATGGCCAGAAGCTGCGGCTGGCACCAGGCGATCTGCTCAGCCGAGGCATAAGCAGAGCAGGCCAGCACGATGCACCGGCGGACGCGTTCGGGGTAGGTCACCGCCCACTCCAGCGCGCGCATGCCGCCCATCGATCCGCCAAGGACCGCCGCCCAGGACGAGATCCCGAGCTGGTCGGTGAGAGCAGCCTCCGCGGCGACCTGATCACGAATGGTGACGAAGGGGAACCTGCTCCCCCACGGACGTCCGTCGGGCGCCTGGGAGGACGGACCAGTCGTGCCCTGGCATCCACCCAGGACGTTGCTGGCCACGACGAACCAGTGATCGCTGTCCAAGGGTCGGCCGGGGCCGATCAGCCCGTCCCACCATCCCGGAGTCGGATGACCAGCACCGGCTGGGCCGCTGACGTGGCTGTCACCCGTCAGGGCGTGCTCCACCAGAATCGCGTTGTCCCTTGCGGCGTTGAGGGTCCCCCACGTCTCGTAGGCGACGCGCACCTGTGGGAGCGACTCTCCGGTCTCGAGCCGGAGGCTGCCGATGTCCATGAAGTGCCGCGATCCTGGCGACGACCCCTCGCGCCAGGCGCCAGAAGACCAACCCGCAGACTCGTCCTCGGGCTGGGTCGACGGACTCACGGTTCGCAGTCGGCGATGGTCTGAGGTAACGGTCACGATCCGGCTCCCGAAAGATCTGGGCCCGCCGTGGTTGGCAAAGCCCGCGCTTGCCTGCCCTGGTCCGAGCCGGCCGGGTCATCACCCGGGGCACCCCACCGCGGAGGAGGGTTGCCGCCCAGCAAGCCGGGGCTTGTTGCTGGGACTCGTGACCTGAAGTCAACTATACGAATCCCGGCCGCGGATCGGGAAGCCCGCGTCCACCCTGTGAAACAGCAGCGGTGGCCATGCGGATCTCACGCGGTTTCCCGCTCGGGCCGGATAGCCAGATCCACCATCCTCTCGAGCAGCTGGGCCAAGCGGTAGCGCGGGTCGACCCTGAGCGCGCGATCGAGCGCGATGCGGGTCAGTGCGCCGTCCCCGCGCCACCAGGTGAAGGACGCGAGCACGGTCAGCGCCGACACCGCCCACTCGTCAGGCAGGGCGGCGGACAGCTCGCACAGCCGTTGCTCGACCCGCTGCAGGGCCATGACCTGCTCGCCGTCCCCAAGGTCTCCGCTTCGCCACACCGGCTCCAGGAGAGAACGGGTCATCAGGAGGAGCAGCGCCGGGTCGATGAGCTCGATGGGCAGCGTTCCCGGGCAGAGCCACGCGATCAGCCCGTCACGCAGGTCCACATCGGTCAAAGACACCACGAGGATGGCCAGATCTTGAGGTGGGAGGTCACGGATCGGTACCGCGTCGTCCTCGTCGCAAAGAACCCGCGACCAGACTGCCAGCTCGTTCGCCCGACATTCCTCCAGCTCAGCTTCGCCTGCGACGGTCGCCTCACCTCGCAGCTCCAGCCACTCGCCCGCCAATGCCGACACCGCCCGGCTCAGCAACGGGCTGCTGATCTCGACGCGATCGGCCAGCGCCGTGCGGTTCGGCAGGGGGCAGATCCCCCGCCCGACGAACTCCGCGACCGCCGGAACCTCGCTCGGGGCGGGCAGCAGCATGCCCTCGGGCGGGCAGCAGCGTTGGTGGCAGTCCACATCCCACCAACGCCCGCCCCGCACGACCATGCGGTCGTTGACCCAGACATCGTTGGCCTCGCAGACATCTCTCATCTCATCGAGCATCGCGCGACTTTCACCCTCACGCTCTTCGAACCCGATGAGCAGCACGCCTACGGGGTTGTCCTGCCGCAGTGGCCCGATCATCGCGGCGACGGCGTCGCGAACGTGCTCCGGCTGCGGGAGGTCGATGCGCTGGACCAGCCCCATGCGGGTGCCGTGCAGGCTCACCGCTACGAGACAGTCACGGGGGTGGAAGCCAAGCTGGTAGGGCAGCACAGCCAGCACGTCGGCGGGCCCGGTCAGGTGGATCGTTGTCGTCATGGGTCGACTCTGGAGCCCACCGGGCCGTGACGACTTACAGCGTCGCGCGTCTGTGGATGGTGGGGCTACTCAGCGCACCCATGTGCACAGTCAGCGGATCGGGCGACCCACTGGCGGAAACTCGAGGCGCGCGTGGTCGGCGATCCGGTTGAGCAAGTAGGTATCCACCCCGGCGCCGATGACGCCGCCGGCCAGGGGCACGGCCTTGCCGAACCGGGTGAGCGACTTCTTGCCGACCTGGTTCAAGAGGCGGAACGCGACCCCCTTGTTGACGGCCAACAGCACCGGACCCGGTAGCCGTTCAACCGCCAGACCGGCAAGCCGACCGGTGCTGGCATAGCCGGCCTTCTTGAGCAGGTCGTCCGAGTCGGCGCCGACGAGAGCGAGCAGGACCGCAGAACGCACCTCGGGCTGGAAGATGTCATATCCGCGGGTCGAGGCGATGCCGGCGACCATCCGCGTCGCGACCAGATAGAACTCCAAGACGTTGGCGGGCAACGCGATCGGCATAGTGACGAAACCACCCAGGCTGGTGACGAAGCCACCCGCAGCGGCCAGCCTGAGGTGTGACCGGACGATGGCGTCGATGGCCCGCTCAGCGTCGGAGGACGCAACCATCGCTTCGTCCGCGACCTTCTGTGCCGAGTCGAACCGACCCTTTCCATCGATCCCGACATCCATCAGACGTTCGAACACTCCCGTGACGCCGGCAGCGGCGCTCTCGAACTCTGCCACGTCCGTGACGGCGCGCGCGTCCCGGCCGTCCTGACTGTCCACGCCGAAGATCCCCACAAGCGTCCTCCTGTTGACTATCGGACCTGCCTGCCAACATTGGATCATGCTGCTGGCTGATGTCGTGCGCGCCTCGAACCAGGTGTCCCGGACGGGCTCACGCAACTCCAAGGTGTCGTTGCTCGCCGACGTGCTGCACCGTTGCGCACTGGAGGCTGCCGATGGCATGACCCCCGCTGACGAGATCGGGCTGGCGACACGCTATCTGTCGGGGACGCTGCGTCAGCGTCGCACAGGCATTGAGCTGTCACCGTCCGGGCGGTCATCGTGGTCCGAGCTGCCTTCTCCGCCTGACACCGGCGTCGTGACGCTGTCGGGGCTCGACGCGGTCATGCAGGAAGCAAACGAGATGGCTGGTGCCGGCTCATCGCGTCTGCGTGCGGACCTCTTCCTGGACCTGGTCCGAAAGCTGACGGCCGAGGAACGAACGTTCGTCGTGGGGCTGTTGCGAGGGGGCCTGCGACAGGGGGCCCTTGAGTCCGTGGTCATGACCGCGGTTGCCGAGGCCGGCGGTGTCTCACTCGTCGACGTACGCCGCGCCGTGGCAAGCCAAGGGGATCTCGCGAGTGTCGCGCAAGCCCTCCTCCTGGAAGGTCCAGGGGTGCTCGATCAGTTTCACCTGACGGTTGGCCGGGGCGTCGGCCCGATGCTGGCCAGCTCGGCCAAGACCGTTGGCGAGGCCCTGGCGAAGACCGGACCAGCTGGTGTCGAGTGGAAGCTGGATGGGATTCGCGCCCAGATTCATAAGCAGGGCAACGACATTCGCGTCCTGACCCGGTCGCTGGACGACATCACCGATCGTGTGCCCGAGGTCGTCGACCTGATCCGATCGCTGCCGGCGGCACGTGCGATCTTCGACGGCGAGCTGATCGCGCTGCACTCGAACGGGCGACCAAAGCCCTTTCAGGAGACGGGTTCTCGTACTGCCAGTCGCGTCGAGCCCGAGGTGGCTCGCGCGCGGACTCCGCTGACGGCATACCTGTTTGACGTCCTGCACCTGGATGGGGCCGATCTCATCGACGAGCCGAGTCGCGTTCGTCGCGCTGCGCTCGAGAGTGCTGTACCCCCGGCCCAGCTGACACCCCGACACCACGTGGCCGACGTCACCGATCCCGAGCAGGTCGATGCGGCAACAGCCTTCGCCGTCGACGCGGTCGCACGAGGGCACGAAGGAGTCATGGTCAAGGCCGACGACGCGGCATACGACATGGGGCGCCGCGGGGTCGGCTGGGTCAAGGTCAAGCCGGTCCACACCCTCGACCTGGTCATTCTGGCCGTCGAGCGAGGCCACGGTCGACGCAGTGGTTGGTTGAGCAACATCCACCTCGGCGCTCGGGACCCGCATGGGCGATTCGGCCCTGAGGGTGGTTTCGTCATGCTCGGCAAGACGTTCAAGGGACTCACCGACGAGATGCTGCGCTGGCAGAGCGTCGAGCTGCCCCGGCACGCGGTCGGACCCACCGACGGCTATGTCATCGCGCTACGGCCCGAGGTGGTGGTGGAGATCGCTTTCGACGGTGTGCAGGGCTCTCCCCGATATCCGGCAGGGCTGGCGCTGCGCTTTGCTCGCGTGGTTCGGCACCGGACCGACAAGACGGCGGACGAGGCCGACCCGATCGAGCTGGTCGAGGCCCTGTATCAGTGGTAGCTCACGTCGGATCAGTGGTAGCTCGGGTCCGGCCGCGCGAGTGGACCTGAAAGCCGGTGTGCACGAAGGGTGTTGTTGTCGCGAGCTCGACGAAACCGAGACGCCGAAGTATCGGTCGACTGTCCGGTGACGCGTCGACCTGCAGATAGCGGAACCCTCGAGCCGAGGCCAGGGCGGCCCGGTAGGCCACCACTGAGCGGAACACGCCGCGACCCCGCCACTCAGGCAGGGTGCCGCCACCCCAGATGCTGGCAAACTCGGTCCCTGGCTGGAGCTCCACCCGCCCGGCGCCCACGGCCGTTCCCTCGAACCAGGCGATCACGGCAAGGTGGGAAGGGAGCTCTTGGGAGAGCGAAGCCAACAGCGTCCTGCCGATCGCAGAGTGGTCGCCACCGAAGACCTCCGCGTGCAACCGCACGAACGCCTCGATCCCCCGCTCGTCGACGACCGGCTTCAGCTGCACGCCCACCGGCGGCGGCACAGCCACGTCGAGGTCAGCGATCTCCGCGACCAGCAGGGTCTCGGCCGGTTCGGCTGTGAGTCCCGCCGCAACCAGCCGCTCCGGCAGATCCACGGGCTGGTCGTAGCTGTAGTGCTTCCACTCCCAGGGGCGAGCCAGCTGCGCGAACCGATCGACCTGCGCGGCGATGACCGCGTCAGCGGTGAATGGGTCGAGATCTGACCAGGTCACCCCACCCCACCCGTCGCCGATGATCCGCACGACGTGGTCCTCGCGCTCAACATCTTCGCCCTGACCGGGAGGCCCCGCGTGCCGACGTATCTGCTCGTCGAACGCCGCAAGCACCTCTTCATCGTTCACGGCGCAAGCCGATCACGAACGGCTCAGTTCTGCCAATCTCCGACACGACCGGCCATCGGGGAATCATGATGCGAAGGGCGTGGTTGACGACGAAAGCGCGTGAAACTGACGAATAGCGCGTGAAACCAAGGAAAGGTGCCCATCATGGCTGTGGCTCCCGAGGACAACAGCAGGTTCGCGGACTACGCGCACCCTCAACGTCTGGTCTCGACCGACTGGCTTGCTGGACAGCTGGACGACGGAGGGGTCGGCACTCGCGATGTGGTGCTGCTCGAGTCCGACGAGGACGTGCTTCTCTACGACACCGGCCACATCCCCGGGGCGGTCAAGATCGACTGGCACCTCGACCTCAACGACGCGGTGATGCGCGACTACGTCAACGGCAAACGCTTCGCCCAGGTGCTCGGCGAGCGCGGAATCGGCCGGGACACCACCGTGGTCATCTACGGCGACAAGAGCAACTGGTGGGCTGCCTACGCACTCTGGGTCTTCACCCTCTTCGGACACACGGACGTACGCCTTCTCGATGGCGGCCGGGCCAAATGGGTTGCCGAAGGGCGTGAGATGACCCGCGAGGTGCCAACGCCGACCGCAGTGGACTACCCCGTTGTGGCGCGCAGCGACTCGCCGATCCGCGCCTTCAAGGACGATGTCCTGGCCCACCTCGGCCAGCCGTTGGTCGACGTCCGCTCCCCCGGCGAGTTCTCCGGCGAGCTGCTGCACATGCCCGACTACCCGCAAGAGGGTGCGATGCGCGGGGGCCACATCCCTGGCGCCAGGTCGGTGCCGTGGGCCCGCGCTGCCGCCGACGACGGGACGTTCAGGAGCCGTGCCGAGCTCGAGGCCATCTACCTGACCGAACAAGGACTGGCGCCCACCGATGACGTGGTGGCCTACTGCCGCATCGGTGAGCGCTCCTCGCACACGTGGTTCGTGCTGACCCACCTGCTCGGCTTCACCAAGGTCCGCAACTACGACGGCTCCTGGACCGAGTGGGGCAACGCTGTGCAGGTGCCCATCGAGCGCGGCGCCTCGTGAATGATGGCCAGATGACCCAGGGCCCGGTGACCGACGGCCCGGTGAGCGTCCCCCTGCCGGCGGCGCTGGAGGCGATCGCCCAGGACTTCCTGGCCATGTCGGCTCGTGACCGGCTCACCCTGCTGCTCGACTTCAGCGACGATCTTCCAGAGCTGCCCGCGCGCTACGTGGGGCACAGTGAGCTGCTCGAGCGGGTCGACGAGTGTCAGTCGCCCCTGTTCCTGGTGGTCGAGGTCGAACCCGCTCAGGATGCAGCGCCGTCGCAGGACGCCACCGTGCACCTGTTCTTCCAGGCGCCTCCTGAGGCGCCGACGACTCGTGGTTTCGCAGGGATCCTGTACGAGGGCCTGGACGGGCTCAGCGTCGCCGAGGTGCTCGCGGTGCCCGACGACGCGCCATACCGCTTCGGGCTGGCCGAGGCGGTCTCGCCGCTGCGACTGCGAGGCATGGTGGCGATGTTGAGCCGGATCAAACGGCAGGTCCGGGTCAGGTCCGCCGCCTGACCTGTGCACAACCGGTGCGCTCAACCGCGCCGGACTATCGTCAGGTCATGGGGATCTCGGGCAAGGCTGGTCCGTCGCGCGCTTGGTTCATCCTTCCGAGCCTGCTGCTGCTCGCGGGACTGGTTCTCGGGGGCATCGCCGTCGCCTCGTTCGTCAACTTCGTGCGCGCGGACTTCCATGACTACCAACCGGGTTCGTCGATCTCGGTGACCAAAGACGGATTCACCCTGTATGTCGAAGACGGCGTCCTTGGGCCAGATGACCTGCGCGACCTGCGTTGCACGGCAAACCGACCCGACGGACAGACGCCACTGCGTCCCAGCTCCGGCCACACCACCCTGAGCAACAGCCGCGGCACCTTCGTAGCCATCGCCTCGACGCCGACGGACTTCCCGCCGGGCCGCTACGCCATCTCCTGCCAGACCCCCGCAGCCGGTGTCGACGTTCCGCTCTTCCTCGGCCCACGGGTCGATCTCGCAGCAGTGGGGCGACTGGCCGTCTTCGGCATCGTCGCCCCACTGTTCCTGGGACTTTGCTCGGTAACGCTCTTCGCGATCCTGGCTTTCCTGCGTTACCGGTCGGGTCGGATCGCACGCGAGGCCGGCTCACTGCACTGACCGACTCCCGACCGTCACGCATTGCTGTTGGATAGGCACATGCCCTCGCGACAGTCTCACCCCGACCTTGTCGCTGTCTGCTTCGTGGGTGAGATGGCTGCGATCTCCGGCGAAGGCCTGGGCACGGTCGGAAGACACGACGAGATCGTCAAGGCAGTATCGCGGCTGGAGTCCGAACGACACCCGCGGTGGGTGTTCTGGTCTGCCCAGGCTGACGCGTTCCCGCTGGTGTCACGCAACATCCATCTCGACCGATGCTGGGACATCGCTGAGACCCATCGGCTCCTGGCCGGGGGTCGCGATGCGGACCCCGCCGTCGCCTGGGCCACGGCGTGCCGGTTGGCCACCTCGGATCTGCCTCGCACGTCGGGCGGAGACCTGTTCGACTTCGCCGCCGAGCACGATCCCGCCGATCAGGGTGACCCCGAGAGCCCAGTCCGGTCAGACGGGTACCTGCGCCCCGAGGCTGTTGCCGGCGCATGGCAGACCTCGCCGCAGCGTGTCCTGGCCTGGGCGGACGTCGCCGTCGACACCGCGACTCGGCAGATCGCCGCCCTGTCCGAGCTCTCAGCGCGTGCTGTCAGCACTGGTCAGTCCGAGTCTGCTGTCGCACTGCTGTGCGTCGAGCTGGCCGTGACAGGACTCCCGCTTGACCGCCCGACCCTCGAGCGACTGATCGAGGAATCCGCTGGTCCGCGGCCCCGGGACGAGGCGCACGCCCACGAGATCCGTCTCGCGCGTGACGCCGAGGTTCTCCGTCACACGCCCGGGCGCGAGTCCACCGATCTGCGCAACCCGTTGCAGGTCAGGGACCTACTCGCTGCTGTCGGCGTGGTGGTTCCCGACACCCGCGCCTGGCGGCTGGAACCGTTTCGCCAGACCCACCCTTTGGTGGAGGCATTGCTGACCTGGCGCAAGGCGGAGCGGATCGCCACCACCTACGGCTACTACTGGCTGGATGCCAACATCGGCCCGGACGACCGCCTACGTGGTGCCTGGACCGCCTGTGATGGCGCTGCCGGCCGGATGACAGCGCAGAACGGCCTGCACAACCTGCCGACACCGCTGCGTCCGGCGATCAGGGCGCAGCCGGGGTATGTGTTCGTGCGTTCGGACCTGGGACAGATCGAACCGAGGGTCCTGGCCGCGGTTTCCGGGGACATGAGCTTCGCCCGAGCAACCCAGGCCGACGACCTCTACGCGCCGGTCGGTGCCGCCCTCAAGGTCGAGCGCCCCGTGGCCAAGATCGCCGTCCTCGCCGCGATGTACGGCCAGACCAGCGGCGCAGCCGGCGAAGCCCTCAAAGACCTCGAGCGGGCCTACCCCACAGCCATGGCCTACCTACAGCGAGCGTATGACGCCGGGGCGGCTTCGCGCGCGATCCGGACCTATGGGGGTCGGCGAATTCCCATGTGGGAGAACCCTGTTGACCCAGCGCCCGGAACGTTGCCCGCGATCATCGCGGGCCGCGGGCGATTCGCTCGCAACGCCGTCATTCAGGGTGCGGCTGCCGAGCTGTTCAAGGCCTGGGCAGCGACCGTGCGACTCACGACCAGACACCTTGGAGCACAGATCGTCTTGTGCCTCCATGACGAGCTGCTGGTCCATGTCCCGATCGCAGCAGCCGACGAGGCGGCCGCCGCGGTTGATGCCGCACTGACCGCCAGCTCACGGCGCTGGACCGGCTCGAGCGACGTCAGGTTCGTCTCCGATACCAGCGTCATTGCCCGCTGGTCCGACGCAAAAGCCTGATGCGTGGCAGCCTGACTCGGGTCAGCCTGCCGGCAGCAACCGGCCAGCCCTAACCCTCGTCGGTCTGCGCGCGCAGGAACTTCTCGAACTCTGCACCGATCTCGTCAGCGGTCGGAAGGTCCCGGATGTCCGTGGACATCAGGCTGGGCCTCCCGCGACCCTCGATGTAGGTGTCGTACTGGCGTTCCAGAGCCTCCACGACCTGCGTGACCTCGTCTGAGCCGGCGATCTCCTGCGTGATCTCGCTCCGGTTGAGACCGGCCGCGGCGACGAGGTCCTCAGCGGGGATGTTGAGTCCCGTGACGGCCACGAAGGACTCGAGCCCCACGACGGCAGCGTCGGCGAACTGAGCCTGGGCCAGGTAGTGGGGCACGTGGATCGCGAACCCGAGCGCGTCATGACCGGACTCGCCCAGCCGCAGCTCGAGCAGCGAGCTGAGGTTGCCCGGCACCTGCAGGGCACCGAACAGGGGGTCGTGCTCACCGATCAGCCTCGGGCTGGTCGCGTGGGCCGTGCGGCCGATGGGCCGGGTGTGAGGCACCGCCATCGGTATGCCGTGGATGCTCACCGTGAGCGTCACACCGAGCGTGCCGATGAGCTGGTGGATCGCCTGGGCAACCCGCTCCCACTGGTAGTCCGGCTCGGGACCGGACAGGACCAGGAACGGCTCGCCGTCGGCGTCGGTGACGCGATACAGCAGGAGGCTGGGGTCGGCGTAGCTGGTCCAGCGGTCGCGGTCGAAGGTCATGGCCGGGCGACGACCGCGGTAGTCGACCAGCTGGTCGACATCGAAGGAAGCCACCACGGTGTTCGGCAGGGTGGCCAAGATGTGCTCCGTCATCAGCCGCTGTGTCTGGCCGGCATCGACGAACCCGCCCAGCGAGACCAGCAGCACCGATGCGCGCAGGTCACCCAGCGGGGTGTCTGTCTCGATCGCGTAGAGCTCGGAAGGGTCTTGCACCGCAGGTCGCCTCTTTCTGGCAGTTGTTCTCGTGCGTCATGCTTCTCGTGCGTCAGGGATCCCTCATTGTCTACCCCAACGTCTACCTCAACGATCTCAACACCCTCCCCACCTCGGGGATTCCGCTCTCTGGTCACCAGGGCCTCGGTCACACCAGTGGCTGCGCGCCGATCTGGGCGACGCATCGTGCTGCAGCCAGCATGGCCATCTCAGGGCCTCCAACGAAGTAGCCGGCCGCCAGGGCGTCACCTGCGCCAGTGACGTCAACCACCGGACCGGGGACAACGTCAAGAGACGTCTGCACACCGCCGACGACGAAGCTCGACCCGCGTGCCCCACGTTTGACGACAGCCTCGGCCGGGAGCGACCCGGGCGAGACCCCCACGACGTCCCACTCACCCTCGTTGCCGAACACCACCGATGGACCGAGCTTCTCGACCAACGCCCAGAACTCGCGTGGGCCGTACGTCTCGATCATGGAGGCAGAAGCCAGGTCGACAGCCACCCGAACGCCGGCACGTCGCGCCGCTTCGGACGCACGGACCACGACCGCTGGATCGGGGGCGCGCAGCAGGAGATAGCCCGAGAGGTGCAACCAGTCGGCGCCGGACAGCCACAAGGGGTCGCTCAGCCCGTCATCGATCCACTCCAGATCGCCGGGGTCCGAGGCCAGGCTGCGGGTGCCGGAAGTCACCAGCGAGACGACTGCCCCACAGCGCGCGTCCTGTGGTTCGGCATACAGGCTGACGCCCCGGGCCATCAGCTGCCCATCGATCACCAGGCCAACCGCGTCGCGGGTGCGCGGGCCATAGAGCCTGGCGCCACCGCGCAGGGCACAGACCCAGGCGGCAACATTGGCGGCCTGCCCGCCGGCGCCCAACGTGATGGCCGCAGGCGTGTCGTCATCGACCCTCAGAGGCCCCTGGGTCAGCACGAGCACGTCGAGCATGACGTCTCCGGCCACGCACACCATCACTGACATCAGCCGCCTCCTGGAGGAATACGTAGAGTGCTCGTCGTGATCATTGCCGAAGAGGTCAGCACCGCCCTGCGCGAGGGCCGTGGTGTCGTAGCCCTCGAGTCCACCATCATCAGCCACGGACTGCCCAGCGAGTCCAGCGCCCGGGTGGCCCGCGAGATCGAGGCCGCCGTTCGTGAGTCCGGCGCCGTCCCGGCAACCATTGCGATTATGGGCGGCCAGGTCCGAATCGGCCTGGACGACAGCGCCCTCGATCAGATCGCGACCGATGGATCCGTGGTCAAGTCGAGCATTCGCGACCTTGCGAGTGTGCTCGTGAGCGGGGCGCTGGGGGCGACCACGGTCGCGTCCACGGCATACCTGGCGCATCGGGCGGGCATCCAGGTGTTCGCCACCGGCGGCCTCGGTGGGGTCCACCGCGGCGCGGGCCAGAGCTTTGACGAGTCGGCGGACCTGACTGCGCTCGCCCACACGCCCGTGGTGCTGGTGTGCGCAGGTGTGAAGTCCATCCTGGACGTCTCAGCCACCCTCGAGCGGCTCGAGACCCTCTCGGTCGGTCTTGTTGGCTACCGCAGCGAGAAGTTCCCCGGCTTCTACATCCAGGACAGCGGGTATGCCGTGCCATGGGTGGCGCAGTCCGCCGCCGAGATCGCGGCCACGATGGTTGCGCGAAACGCGTTGGGGCTCGAGCAGGCCCTGGTGGTGGCCAACCCGATCCCGAACGGCAAGGAGATGGCGCGCGACCTGCACGAGACGACACTCGTAGCTGCATTGAAGTCGTTGCAGGACAACAAGATCACCGGCAAGGACGTCACGCCCTTTCTGCTCGCCTTCTTCCACGAGCACACCGACGGAGTGAGCCTGCAGGCGAACATCGACCTGGTGCTGAACAACGCCGCGCTCGCCGGCGAGATCGCCGTCGCGCTGGCTCAGCGGAAAGCAGACTGCCCCACGTGAACACCGCCGGGAATGAACCTGCGTTCCCAGGCGTCCGGCATCCCGGACGGGACCATGGCGAGCTCCTCGCTCGTATCGAGACCTTCTGCGACACCGCCGCGCGTGCTACCGGCGTTCCGCCGGCTCGGCACCATCTGCGTGGCCGGGATCAGCTGATACCGAGGCGCCGGGCTACCTCAGCGCCGCCCATCTGCGCGACGACATCCGGGTCGCCCACAACAACGAGCTGATCGGTGGCTCGCGAGAGACCGACGTAGAGCCGCTCACGCGATCGGTCAACGGCTTTGTCCTCGTTGACGCACAGCACGACCGCACGACGTTCAAGTCCCTTGCATCCGAGCACATGCCCGTAGAACACGTCGCCATCGTCCCAGAAGGAACGCCAGTAGCCCGCGGGATCGGACTCTGAGCCACGCTCGATCTGAACCGGGTGGCGCTTGCCGGTGGTCAGGAGCATCACCTCGTCCGACTTCCACCCCAGCGCCAGCAGCCGGTCGACCTGTTCGTCGGCCGTGTCCAAAGCATCCGCGGCTGAGCTGCGCGCGAACTCAACCTCCGGGCCGTTACCCCCTCGGAGCTGCATGCGCATGGGTGCCAGCGGGTTGAAGGCATCGCCGATCTGCTTGGTGTTGCGGAGGTTGTGGTCGAGGACCAACGGAACCATAGGCACGGGAGGCCCACCGAAGCGTTGGAAGATCCGCTGGTTCTCGTCGGAGTACGCGAACAGACCCCCGGTCTCCTGGTCTTTCAACGCCCCCATGATCGGCGCCCACCACGAGTCGGCGAAGTCCTGGGCCTCGTCGACGATGATGGAGTCGAACTTCTGCCCGTCGGCGAGCCCAGCCGCGAGCTCCTTCATGATCGCCGGCAGCTCGAGCTCCCAGAAGTCGGAGTTGTCACGACTGCCGTCCGGCGCCCCCCAGCTGCGACCCAACGCATGGAACGTGCCCACGAAGGCAGGGCGATGTTTGCGGCCCCAGCTCTCAACGACGCGGTTGAAGTACGCCGCCAGACCGAGCGAGTAGCAGATCACGGCGACCCGCTGCGGCTTGTGCCCGCCGTGGCCGCGTGAAAGCTGCCTCGCCTGGGTCAGCGCCAACACCGTCTTGCCGCTTCCGGCGCCACCACGGACCTCCACCCTGTTGAGCAGCCGGGTCACCCGCAGCAACGTCGCCTGCTCCTGGGTGAGGCGGTCAACCTCGGCCGCCCGGGCTCGCGCCTCGGCGGAGATGTCCAGTGCCGGCAGATGCCTGCCGTTGAGGATCTCCACGATCAGGTCCACGTCGTCGGGGGTCGGTGGAACGTTCCTGGTCTCCTGCATGACGACGACGTCGTGCAGTCGGCTGGCGAGATTGGCGATGTCGCCGAGGCCGTGGACTGCCCACCGGGGGCAGTCGGGCATGGAGAAGTCGTCATGGAGGTCGGTGTTGGGCAGCGCGACCGAGTGGGCCCACCGGATGCGCCGGCGCGAGGAGTTGCGCCACCTGGGGTCGGCCTCGACGTACTTGCGGATGGCGTACTTCGTCGTGCGCGCCTGGTCGACGGGGTCAAACGTGCGCGTGTCGTTGCCCGACTGGCGCCACCGACCGTCGACCACCCCGACGCTGCCGCCCTTGACCTCGATGACCACGACTCCAGCCCCGCCGATGATCGCGACGATGTCAGCTTCATGGTCCTTCACCTCATCACTGAGCCGAAGGTTGGCCATCAGCACGTCATCCGGCGCGAGCGTTGTCCGGAGGACCTCCCAGACCTCGCGCTCGGTAGCAGTCTCGAACTTGGGGTGCTCGGGGACCAGACGCGGAGCCATCAGCTGGCGCGCGGCTCGGCCAGGACGCTCTCACCTCCGTGCACGACCACGGGCATCGCCCCGATGTCGGACGCGGTGCCGTCGACGTGCCAGCCCGCCCGGTACCAACCAGCTTGGTCAGCCATTTGCGCCAGCTCCTCTCGACCCATAGCAGAGTGTCCCACGGCGGTCTGACAACCCCCTAGAGCTGAATCAGCTTGTTCCCCGACGGGTTTCGGCGCCTCAAATCCGGTTCGATGACGGCGACCGGGCGCGGCTCAGGTCTGGTCCTCCACGGTGTCCATGGCCTTGTAGATCCGCTTCTCGGACACCGGGTGAGCCGTGCCCAGAGTCTGGGCGAACAGGCTGACGCGCAACTCCTCGAGCATCCACCGGAGCGCCAGCACATCCGCCCCGACACGTCTCGCCGGCGGGAGTGCCGCAACGAGCGTCTCGTACTCGCTGCGAACACGGGCCACCGTCTCCGTGTGTTCCGCATCGCGAGCCACCTGACCTGGGGCATGACCGCAGCGCAGAAGTATGCCGCGCAGATAGCGCTCCAGCTGACGTTCCGCACTTCTCGATGTCGATATGGCCCCCCACTTTGGGGATCAGCTGTAGATGCTTGCTGGGATGTGTAGGAGGGCCAGGACCTGCTGTTGTAGCGGGGTGAGCTGGGGCTGGAAGGTCTGCACGATCTGG
>DASRVZ010000195.1:0-32460 GCA_035654835.1 Dermatophilaceae bacterium
GGTGGCAAGCGGATCGACTCGGTGGACGACGTCCTGAAGATCGGCCAGAAGATTCAGGTCGAGCTCAAGGAGATCGACCCCCGCGGCAAGCTCTCACTCGGTGCGGTCATGGCCGAGGACGCTGCACCTGCCGATGTTGCACCGGCTGGCGACGAGATCATGGCTGACGAGGCTTCGACGGAGCCGTCTGACGCCTGAGTCTGCTTGAACGACACCGGAGCCCGGTGCACCTGCAAGGGTGCGCCGGGCTCCGGGCGTGCCGGCTGAACATGCCGCGAGGTTCGTTCGTTGGCTGGTTTGTTTCACCGTTGCCTGTCCGCTCGGCCGCAACGGTGGAACAAACCAGCCAACGGCTTGGGCGACGAGGCCGGTGGGCGGGTCAGAGCCAACGGCGGACGCGGAGCTGGTATTCGCGGTAGGGGTCACCGAATCGGTCTGTCAGGTAACGCTCTTCGGCGTCCATCACCTTGCGGCGGATCACCAGGAGGATCCCCGGCAGCACCAGCAACGGCCACCAGCTGTGAAGAACCAGCGTGCCACCGAGATACGCGATCGCGTCGGCGAGGTAGATCGGGTTGCGGCTGAACCGAAACGGCCCGGTCGAGACGATCGCCGTGACCTGCTCCCACGGGATGAAGGTCGTGCCCGAGCGCATCAACGTGGCGACCGACCAGAGCGTCAGGGCAACGCCGATGAGAATCAGCGCCAGCCCGAGCACGGTCAGAGCGCCGCCGCCCGCGATCGTCCAGGGCCGCCACCAGTGCAGCCCCCACATCACTGCGAACGGCACGAAGTAGACGACGGGCGGAATCAGCCGGACCGCAGCGCCTGTCGGCGTCGGCAGCATCGAGCGCTCCCTCGATCGACGACCAGTACTCGGGATGGTCGGGGTGGTTGTCGATGATGCTAGTCGCGGTCGGGTCGGATCTCACTAGGCTGAGCGGGTGAGTGACGCGATCAAGAACTCAGTCATCAAGGTCTCTGTCATCGGCGCTGCCGGACGCATGGGCTCGGAGGTATGCCGCGCGGTCGACGCCGCTCCGGACCTCGCCCTTGTTGGTCGGTTCGACCAGGGTGACGACCTCGGGGACCTCGGTGGCGCAGACGTCGTCGTCGAGTTCTCGGTGCCTGACGCCTCGGCCCACAATGTTGCCCACTGCATCGAACGTGGGACGCATGTCGTGGTCGGCACGACCGGCTGGACCGAGGACACGCTCGAGGCCGTGCGCTCGCAGCTGATTGGCAGCCCCGGGGTCGGGGTGCTGATTGCGCCCAACTTCGCCATCGGCGCGATCCTGATGATGTCCTTCGCCCAGCAGGCAGCGCGGTTCTACGAGTCCGTCGAGATCATCGAGCTGCACCACCCTGACAAGGTCGACGCGCCGTCGGGCACGGCAGCCCGCACCGCCTCGCTGATCGCCCGCGCCCGCACCGATGCCGATCTCGGCGACGTCCCCGACGCCACCACCTCGGATCCCGGCGGAGCCCGCGGCGCGCGGGTGGACGGCATACCGGTGCATGCGGTGCGGTTGCGTGGCCTCGTGGCCCATCAGGAGGTCATGTTCGGTGCGGCGGGCGAGATGCTGACCATTCGACACGACTCGTTCGACCGGGTCAGCTTCATGCCTGGCGTCCTCGAGGGTGTTCGTCGCGTGGCCGACCACCCGGGACTCACCGTCGGGCTCGAGAACTACCTCGGACTGGCTTGATCAGCCCCAGCCGAGAGCCCTGAGGATCCCGGCTGTCGCTGCCGCCAGCACCACGACGAGAAGGAACGGCGCTCGGAACCGGAGAGCCACCACCGCGACACCGACCCCGGCTGCGCGTGCGTCCAGGGTGAGCACGCCTCCCTGGACGCTGAACGTCTGCACCGCCACCAGGGCCGACAGCAGGGCAACCGGCAACATCGCGGTCACCCTGGAGACGACCGGGCGATCGAGAACGTGGTGCGGCACCACGTAGCCGAGAAGCTTGAGCGCGAACGCGAGTCCGCTGGCCAGAAGGACTGTGGTCCAGAGCGTCATGCGGGCGCCCCGCCCGTGCGCTGGGGAAGCAGGCCAGCCACGATGGCAGCGAGCGCAGCAACCAGGACCGGTATGCCGGCCGGCGCGTGAGGGGCCACCACCAGCGCGATGACGGCCGAGACGGCGGCCACCGCGCGGGCGTCACCTCGCTTCAGTCGTGGCCAGAGCAGGGCGCAGAACGCGGCCGGTGCGGCGGCGTCGAGACCGAACCGTTTGGGGTCTCCGAGCGCGTTGCCCACGACGGCACCGACGATGGTCATCAGGTTCCACATCACGTACACCGCGAGTCCGGTGCCCCAGAATCCAAGACGCTGCGCTGACCGTTCGGGCTGGACGACCCCCACTGCCGTCGACTCGTCGATGGTCAGCTGGGCGGCAGCCACCCGGCGCAGGCCGTGCACCCCGAGTAGTCGTGACATCTGCAGGCCGTAGAGGCCGTTGCGCATCCCGAGCAGGGTCGAGGTTGCCACCGCCGCGGCGCCCGAGCCGCCGGCGGCGACGATGCCCACGACCGCGAACTGCGAGGCGCCCGAGAAGAGCAGGGCCGACAGCGCGATCGTCTGCCACAGATTGAGTCCGGCCGCCACCGAGAGGGCGCCGAAGCTGATGCCATAGGTGCCGGTCGCGACGCCGACCGACAGGCACTGGCGCAACACTTCTTTGCGGCGCTGGCCATCCAGGAGCGGTTCGTCCATCGGAACGTGAGGTCAGTCCTGCGCCAGGTGGGCAGTCAGCCGCACCTCGCGGGCGACCGTCCCATCGGCGTCGACGACCCGATCCCTGAAGGCGCTGTCGGGCGAGAGCCCGGCGGCGGACAGGAACGCCCGAGTGGCCTCGTCAGTGACAAGGATCCACGTGCTTATCGTGTCAAAACCCTTGCCCCGCAACGTATCCACTGCGGCGTTGAGCAGCCGTGAGCCGTGACCGCTGCGTCGGGCGTCCGGGTGCACACCAAAGGCCAGCACCTCGCCGGAGGTCTCGGTGGCATCGGCGTCCGCGCTCGGACCCACGGCCGCGAAACCAACGACCTGCTCACCGGCGCAGCCCACCACCAACACGTGGCGAGGGCTCGGCGGAGTGTTCAGCGAGTCGCGCCACACGCGCGCAAAGCTGGTGCCGTCGAACTGCTCGACGACATCGTGCGGCAGGACGTCGGCGTACGCAGCGCGCCATACGGCTGCCTGGACCATCCCGACCGCGGGCGCGTCGCTCGGGCGCGCGATCCTGGCGCTGGCGTCAGCGACCTGGCCGGTCGCGGGTGTGTGCCCGTGGTCGTGGGCGACGGAGTGCGGGTGGCTGTGGTCTTGGGGCACGCGGCCATCCTGCCATCCGAGCTGACGTGGCACCTCGCGACGGAGAAGCCGGCTCAGCGTTTGCGTTCGTAGGTGACGAAGGCGAAGCCTTCATGCGCCTGGCGCGAGGTTTCGCGCCAATGCGCGAGGTCGATCGTGGGGAAGACGACGTCACCCTCGGGCGACTGGTCGACCTCGGTCAACATCAGCCTGTCCGCGAACGGCATGGCCTGCTGATAGACATCGCCTCCGCCGACGATGTACACCTCGGTCGGTCCGGCGAGCGCCAGTGCTTCGGCCAGCGAGTGCGCGACCTCAACACTGGGGGCGTGCCAACCAATCTGGCTGGTCATCACGATCGTGCGGCGCCCCGGCAGCGCGCGACCGATCGAGTCATACGTCTTGCGTCCCATCACCAGGGTGTGACCCATCGTGGTGGCCTTGAAGTGTGCGAGATCCTCTGGCAGGTGCCAGGGCATCTCGCCCTCACGCCCGATCACGTGATTGGCGCCCACAGCGGCAAGCAAGATGATGGTCATACGGCGATCGGTGCCTTGATGCCGGGGTGCGGGTCGTAGCCGATCAGCTCCACGTCGGACTCGACGAAGTCGTCGATGTCCTTGCGATCAGGGTTGAGCCGCAGCTGGGGGAGGGCTCGGGGCTCTCGCGTCAGCTGCAACCGGGCCTGGTCGAGATGGTTGAGGTAGAGGTGCGCGTCACCGAGGGTGTGGACGAAGTCGCCCGGCTCGAGCTCGCAGACCTGCGCGACCATCCTCGTCAGCAACGCGTAGGAGGCGATGTTGAACGGCACACCGAGGAAGATGTCCGCCGAGCGTTGGTACAGCTGGCAGGAGAGTCGGCCGTCGGCGACGTAGAACTGGAACATCGTGTGGCACGGCGGCAGGGCCATGCTTTCGATGTCGGCGACGTTCCAGGCGCTGACGATGTGCCGGCGTGAGTCGGGGTTGGTGCGGATCGACTCGATCACCGTGGCGATCTGGTCCACGGACCGGCCGTCGGGCGTCGGCCACGAGCGCCACTGATGCCCATAGACCGGTCCGAGCTCACCGTGCTCGTCGGCCCACTCGTCCCAGATCGTCACGCCATGCTCTTGCAACCACCGGACATTGGTGTCACCGCGCAGGAACCAGATCAGCTCGCCGACGACCGATTTCATGTGCAGCTTCTTGGTGGTCGGGACCGGGAAACCCTGCGCCAGGTCGAAGCGCATCTGATACCCGAAGACGCTCAGGGTGCCAGTGCCGGTTCGGTCGCCTTTGGGGGTCCCGTTCTCGAGGACGTGGCTGAGAAGGTCCAGATACTGGCGCACGACTGAAACGTAGCACCGCGAGGAATCGCGAGGATTGTTCTTGGACATGACAGTGAGGGCGATATCGTGGCCCCATGTCCAGAACGCCCCTCTTTGGCCGAGTCTTCACGGCCATGATCAGCCCGATGAACCCCGATGGGTCCCTGGATCTGGCCGGAGCCCAAGAGCTGGCTGTGCATCTGATGGACCTCGGACACGACGGACTGGTCGTCAACGGCACGACCGGCGAGTCGCCCACCACGACGGACGCGGAGAAGATCGACCTCGTCCGGGCTGTCGTCGAGGCGGTCGGACACCGTGCCCACATCATCGCCGGCGCTGGCAGCAACAACACCGCGCACTCGATCGAGAGCGCCCGGGCCGCGGCCAAGGCGGGCGCGAACGGACTGCTGGTCGTGACGCCGTACTACAACAAGCCGCCACAAGACGGCGTCCTCGCGCACTTCACCGCGGTGGCTGACGCGACCGACCTGCCGGTGATGGTCTACGACATCCCGGGCCGGACCGGCACACCGATCCACACCCAGACCTTGCTGCGGATGGCCGACCACCCTCGCATCGTCGCCGTCAAGGACGCCAAGGGCGACCTCTTCGCCGCCAGCGAGGTCATGTCACAGACCGATCTCCTGTGGTTCTCCGGCGACGACGCCCTCAACCTTGCGCACCTCACCCAGGGCGCGGTGGGCATGGTCAGCGTCGTGGGGCACGTGGCCGGCCGTCAGTATGCCGAGATGGTCGCCGCTGTCGGCCAGGGCAACCTCGCGCGGGCCATCGAGATCCACCGGCAGCTGATCCCCGCGGTCAATGCCGTCATGCACATCACCCAAGGCGCGATCACCGTCAAGGCCGTACTGCACGATCGGGGAGTCATCTCCTCGGACACCGTGCGTCTGCCGTTGGTCACAGCCACCACCGACCAGCTCGCCCAACTGCGAGAGGGTCTCCAGAAGTCAGGACTGAATTGAGTCATCCCCATCCCGAGCTAACCTCCCCGCCCAAGATGGCGAAGGACTCCGTCCGCGTCATCGCGCTCGGCGGTCTGGGCGAGGTCGGACGCAACATGACGGTCATCGAACACGCGGGACGGTTGCTGATCGTCGACTGCGGTGTGCTCTTCCCCGAGGACCACCACCCCGGCATCGACCTGATCCTGCCGGACTTCGAGTACATCCAGGACCGGCTCGACGACGTCGAGGCGATCGTGCTCACCCACGGTCACGAGGACCACATCGGCGCTATCCCGTACCTTCTGCGCCTCAAGGCCGACATCCCGTTGATCGGCTCGACGCTGACCCTGGCGATGATCGAGGCCAAGCTCAAGGAACACAAGATCAAGCCCTACACGCTCACCGTGGCCGAGGGGCGGCGCGAGAAGCTGGGTGTCTTCGACTGCGAGTTCGCGGCGGTCAACCACTCGATCCCGGACGCGCTCGCGGTCTTCATCCGCACGCCCGGCGGCACGATCCTGCACACCGGCGACTTCAAGATGGACCAGCTGCCCCTCGACGGTCGCATCACCGACCTGCGGGCGTTCGCCCGGTTCGGCGAGGAGGGCGTGGACCTGTTCATGACCGACTCGACCAACGCCGAGGTGCCCGGTTTCACGACCTCCGAGCGCGAGATCACCCCTGCTATCGAGACCGTGTTCCGCAACGCCAGCCGCCGGGTCATCGTCGCCTGCTTCTCCTCACACGTCCACCGCGTCCAGCAGGTGCTCGACGCGGCCCACGACAGCGGCCGCAAGGTCGCCATGGTCGGTCGCTCGATGCTGCGCAACATGGGCATCGCCGAGGAGCTCGGCTACCTCAAGGTGCCCGCGGACACCCTGGTCGACCTCAAGAAGCTCACCGACTATCCGGACAACAAGATCGTCCTGATCTGCACCGGATCGCAGGGTGAGCCGATGGCCGCGCTGTCACGGATGGCCAACCGGGACCACAAGATCGAGGTCGGCGTGGGCGACACCATCCTGCTCGCGTCGTCGCTGATCCCCGGCAACGAGAACGCCGTCTATCGCATCATCAACGGACTGATGCGCCTGGGCGCCGACGTCGTCCACAAGGGCAACGCTCATGTTCACGTCTCTGGTCACGCCAGCGCCGGTGAGCTGCTCTACTGCTACAACATCGTCAAGCCGAAGAACGTCATGCCGGTGCATGGCGAGTGGCGTCACCTGGTGGCCAACGCCGAGCTGGCCGTCAAGACGGGCGTCCCGCGCCAACGGGTCCTTCTGGCGGAGGACGGTGTGGTCGTCGACCTCATCAAGGGCGAGGCGAACGTCGTTGGTGCAGTGCCCTGCGGATACGTCTATGTCGATGGCTCAAGTGTTGGCGAGACCACCGAGGCGCTGCTGAAGGACCGTCGCATCCTGCGCGACGAGGGCTTCATCACGATCATCGTGGTGCGCGACGCGGCAACCGGAAAGATCGCCGCCGGCCCCGAGATCCAGGCGCGTGGCTTTGCCGAGGACCAGGACGTCTTCGACCAGGTGCTGCCAAAGCTTGAGCAGGCACTGGCGGACGCCGCGAGCAAGGGGGTCACCGACTCCTTCCAGCTGCAACAGGTCATTCGCCGGACGGTCGGCACGTGGGTCGGTGGCCGGTTGCGCCGACGCCCGATGATCATCCCGATCGTTATCGACGCCTAACACGGCACGGGACCTTCTCGACCGAACACGCGGGCGGCACCGAATCCGACGTTTTGGCGACGGATTCGGTGCCGCAGCGGTGTTCGGACCGCTGGGTAGGGCGGGTGCTCGAGGGCGCGTGACAGGATGCCGCGGGTGAGGGACTTCTGGGGGAAGCTGCTGACCACTCTGCTCTGGGCGGGCGTGTTGGTCGCCGTGCCGCTCATCGGACTGCGGTGGGTCGACAGCAGCATCGCCATGGTTGCCGTTCTGCAGTCGATGGTGCCGGTCGTGGCTGTCGGTGTCACCGGTCTACTAGTGGTCGCAGTGGTTGCCAGACGTTGGCGCGTGGCCGCGGTGGCCGGGGCGTTGTTCTCTGTGTGCGCCACGCTTGCAGTGCCATCCGTGCTGGGTCACACGGCGACGTCGGGTCGGGATGACCTCGTGGTCATGAGTGCGAACCTGGAATTCGGTCGAGCGGACGCGCCGAGCTTGGTGACCGCTGTGCGCGAGCATCGGGTGGATGTGCTGGTACTTCTCGAAGTCACCCCCGCTTTCGCCGAGCGGCTCACGCGTGCAGGTCTGGACTCAGTCCTGCCCGAGTCGGTCGGGGTGTCGCGGCAGGACGCAGGGGGCACGATCATCCGCAGTCGAATCCCGTTGACGTTGGTGGACCCAGGCATCGATGACGTGTCTCCGAACTCGTTCAACGAGCCGGTCGTCTCGGTTCACCGGCCGGACGGCGATGTGGTGCTGCGCGCAGTTCACTCGCCGCCGCCCATTCCGTCGGGAGCGAGGTGGTGGTCCGGCTTGGCTGACCTGTGGGCGTGGCGCGAACGGCAACCTGCTGGGCAGCCACTGGTGATGGCGGGGGACTTCAACTCTTCACTGAGTCATCCGGGCTTTCGCCGAGTCGCCGAAACGATGACCGATGCGCATCGCGGCGCGGGTCAGGGATGGGTCCGGACGTGGCCGGTGGGGAGCCGGGTCCCGCCGTTCATCCAGCTCGACCACGTGCTGATGCGTGGACTGCAGGTGGTGGACGCGGGCACGGTAACCATCGCCCACACAGACCATCGCGCCATCTGGGCCAGGCTGTCGCCACCACGTCACTAGGCGGGTGATTGGTGCTCCCCGGAACGCGTGTGACGCGTGATACCGGAGTGTCTTTCGCGTAACCTGCGAACTGTGTCGAGTCGTACGTCTTCCCCAGCCGCGCGCCCGAAGTCCACGGGACGCGCCGGCTCATCAAGCCCGGCCAACGGACGCAACGGTCGGCCGACACCACGCAGACCTGCGGCAAGGCCGTCACGGTCGAGGGCCAAGGCCCGGCGCGGGGACCGGCCGTGGCCGGTGAGAGCGGTTCGTGGCACCTGGATGGGCATGGCCCATGTTGCCGGCGGCACCGTCCGGCGGATCGGGCGCAGTGCCAGCGAGCTCGAGCCGGAGCACCGTCGTGATGGCATCGGCTTCTTCCTGCTCGGCCTCACCGTCGTGGTCGCGGCCCGTGAGTGGTGGGGGCTCAAGGGCATGGCCGGCGATGTCATCCATGCCGTCGTTGCCGGGACGTTTGGCCGCGTGGCCTATGCCGTCCCGATTGCCCTGCTGCTGCTCGGTATCCGGCTGTTGCGTGCGCCGGGCGACTCGGCCTCGACGAACCGCATCACGATCGGCACGACGGCATTGACGTTCGCCGCGGCCGGTCTTGTCCACATCTCCGCCGGCCTGCCCAGCCCTCCCGACGGTGCTCTCGCAATGCGTGACGCCGGTGGCATCATCGGCTTCCTGGCCTCGAGCCCACTCGTCGCTGCCATCAGGACGTGGGGCACCGTCCCCCTGCTGCTCCTGCTGGGAGTCTTCGGAGTCCTGGTCATGTCGGCCACGCCGGTCCACATGATCCCCACGCGCCTGCGCGACCTACGCGACTGGGTGTTGCGTCGTCCGCGAGCCACCGAGACCACTGACGATGAGGCCACCCTGGTCGGCAAGGGCCGGACGCGCCGCCGCCCCGGGCCTATCGGCGAGGGACCGTTCGACGGCGACGAGGCGTTCAGACAAGCCGCCATCGTGGCGAAGGCCAAGGCGGACGCGGCATTCCGACCGGGCGAGAAGCGTCCCACCGCACCCGGCGTCCTTGCTCCCGGATCCGGCGCGGCCGGCCTTGCTCAACCCGGGGGAAGTGCGGCCGACAGAAAGGTCCCCCTGGAGGCACCCCCGACCACCTTGATACCGCGGCGGGTCGAGCAGCTTTCCCTTGCCGGCGACATCACCTACTCGCTGCCCGACAGCTTGCTGCTCGCGCCCGGAAGCCCGCACAAGAAGCGCAGTGCCGCCAACGACGCCGTGGTCGACGCGCTGACCGAGGTGCTCGACCAGTTCGACGTCGACGCGCAGGTCACCGGTTTCAGCCGCGGCCCGACGGTCACGCGCTACGAGGTCGAGCTTGGGCCCGGCATCAAGGTCGAACGCGTCACCGCCCTCTCCAGGAACATCGCCTATGCCGTTGCGTCGGCTGACGTCCGCATCCTGAGCCCGATCCCCGGCAAGTCGGCGATCGGCATCGAGATCCCCAACGCCGACCGCGAGAAGGTCGGCCTCGGCGACGTGCTGCGCAGCCAGGCGGCGCGGGGCAACTCGCACCCGATGGTCGTCGGCGTCGGCAAGGACGTCGAGGGTGGCTATGTCATCGCCAACCTCGCCAAGATGCCGCACCTGCTGGTGGCCGGCGCGACCGGCTCCGGCAAGTCCAGCTTCGTCAACTCGATGATCACCTCGATCCTGATGCGTTCGACGCCGGACGAGGTGCGGATGATCCTGGTCGACCCCAAGCGGGTCGAGCTGACCGGCTACGAGGGGATCCCACACCTCATCACGCCGATCATCACCAGCCCGAAGAAGGCCGCCGAGGCGCTGCAGTGGGTGGTTCGCGAGATGGAGACCCGGTACGACGACCTGGCCGCGTTCGGCTTCAAGCACGTCGACGACTTCAACAAAGCGGTCAAGTCCGGCACGATCAAACCGCTGCCGGGGTCCAAGCGGGTCATCCAGCCCTATCCGTACCTGCTGATCATCGTCGACGAGCTCGCCGACCTGATGATCGTTGCGCCGCGCGACGTCGAGGAGTCGATCGTGCGGATCACCCAGCTGGCGCGGGCGGCCGGCATACACCTCGTCCTGGCCACGCAGCGACCCTCGGTCGACGTCGTCACCGGTCTGATCAAGGCCAACGTGCCCTCCCGTATGGCGTTCGCCACCTCGTCGGTCACCGACTCTCGGGTCGTGATGGACATGCCCGGCGCCGAGAAGCTGGTCGGGCAGGGTGACGCGCTCTTCCTGCCGATGGGAACCTCCAAGCCGATGCGCGTGCAGGGCGCATGGGTCACCGAGTCCGAGATCCAGGCGGTCGTCAAGCATGTCCGGGGCCAGCTCAAACCGGACTATCGCGAGGACGTGATGGTGGTCGCGGCCAAGAAGGTGGTCGAGGACGACATCGGCGATGACCTGGACATCCTGTTGCAGGCCACCGAGCTCGTGATCACGACGCAGTTCGGCTCGACCTCGATGCTGCAGCGCAAGCTCCGCATCGGATTCGCCAAGGCCGGCCGAATGATGGACCTGCTGGAGTCCAGGGGCGTCGTGGGTCCCTCCGAGGGCTCGAAGGCGCGCGACGTCCTGGTCAGGCTGGACGACCTGCCGACCACGCTTGCCCTCATGCGCGGCGACGACGTTCCGGACGTCGATCCGGTCTATGACGGTGCGGTCGCGCCGGCAGCCGACCTTCCCGGCCATCTGGACGACGGCGCCACCGTGCCGAACACCATGTCGACACCACGGCCGACCACCGATCCGGTCGCCATGTCGGCCACCAGGGTGCCCTTGGGCGGGCCGACCCGCGAGTCGCTCGCCCCCGGCGGCGGCGAAGAGGCTGACGACGAGGACGAGGGCGGCGAGGACGACGGCGGCGAGGACGCTTGGTCGCTCACCCGAAACGGTCAGCGCGACGACCTCTGAACGGGGCCTCGGCCTAACGGCTGACAATTCCACCGAACGGCCGACCACCCTGCTGATCAGCTCCGGCGCAGGGCTTCCTGACTGATATCTTCCGGTGTGATCGGCGAGGAGTTCGCCAGCGTCCTCGCCCGTGCACAGCGCGGCGACGAGGCCGCTTTCGCGTCCTTGTGGCTTGACGTCAACCCCGCCTTGGTCAAGTACCTACGCGTCGTCACACACGAGGTGGACGATGAGGATGTCGCCGCCGAGACGTGGGTGACCGTGGTGAGGGGGCTGGCCCGCTTCCGCGGCGATGAGATGGCGTGGCGCGCCTGGGTGTTCACCACCGCGAGACGCCGGGGGATCGACGAGGGGCGCAGACGCACCCGGCGGCGGACCGCCCTTGCGTCCCACGTGGCCGAGCTGGCCGACCCGGGGAGGCTGGTCCCACCCGACCCGGCACAGGTGGTGCTGGAAAGCATGGACACCCAAGCGGCGTTGATGCTGGTCACCCAGCTGTCGCCGTTGCAGGCCGAGGTCATCGCCCTACGGGTGATCGCCGGCCTGGACGTCGAGGCCGTGGCACGGCTGGTCGGCCGCAGTCCCGGCGCGGTTCGGGTGACCGCCCATCGGGGGCTGCGACGCCTCGCGCAGATTCTGGCCAGGCAGGGTGTAACGCTATGAGCCCCCCGGACGCTTCGGAGGGTGATATGGCGAACTTCTTGAGGTCCCTCTCGGTTGGCCGTCCCTACCAAGGGGACGATCACCTGGAGGCAATGCTGTCCGGACAACCACTGCCGGAGAACGCGGACGCAGAGCTGCACGGAGTCAACGAGCTCCTCACGGCCCTGCGGGCAGCGCCGGTGGATCCGGTCGAAAGGTCCGGCCAGGCCCGGGCGTTGGATGCGTACCGCCAGACCTTCGCCACGTCCGACCCGGCACACCAACGACGGAGGAGACCAGCGATGCTCAGCACACTACTTGGCGCCAAGCTCGGCGCAGCCCTGGCCGCTGGAGTCGTCGGTTTCGGCGGCGTCGCGGTCGCAGCGGCCGCCGGGGTCCTGCCCGACGCGGCACAGGACTTTGCCCACCACACAGTCGGGGTCGTCCCTGCCGCCCACCCAGACAAGTCCGCCAAGGACGTCAAGACCACAGAGACCACAGAGACCACAGAGACCGCAGAGACCACCAAGGCGACCCCGGTCGGCCCCGACGCCACCGGCCCAGCGGCCTTCGGCCTGTGCACCGCGTGGTCGCACGCGAAGGACAGTGGCAACGCGGCAGAGAAGTCCATCGCGTTCCGGAACCTGGCCACCGCGGCCACCGCGGCCGGCGCGAACGACGTCACCGCGTACTGCGCCACGGTCGTCAAGCCAGGCGAGAACGGGACCAACACGGCCAACACGGCCACCAAGCCCGACAAGGCCGACAAGGCCGACAAGGCCAGCCCCCTGCCGGGTGCGGGCACAGCCGGCACCAGCCACCGACCCTGACTCCGTCGGCACCGCCCCTTCGTCCGCACTTTGTTGCGCGGACAGAGGGGCGGCGCCATGGCCTGACGTTCCTTCGAGGGTCTCCTACGTCCTGTCGGGCTGCTCGTATGTCGCCAGGCTTGGTCCGCGCGTTGCCTGCAGCGCGCGGGCTCCCGCCTCGGCAGCGCGCATGACGCGTAGCAGATTGCCGCCGGCCAGCTTGGCCAGGTCGATGTCGGACCAGCCGCGGACGGCCAGCGCGGCGAACAACCGCGGATAGCCGCTGACATCCTCGAGGCCGATCGGCAGATCCTCGGTGCCGTCGTAGTCGCCGCCGATGCCGACATGGTTGACGCCGGCGACGTCGCGCACGTGCTCGATGTGAGCGACGACCTGGTCGATCGTGGCGGTGGGCTTGGCATGCTGCTGGCGGTACGTCGCTGCGAACTCGCCGAACGCGATGTGGTCATTGATCTTGACCCCGGCCTCGAGCGCTGCCACCGCTGCCCCCTTGCGCCACTGGGCGGCGTCGGGGGAGACGAACTCGGGCACGAACGTCACCATGCAGACGCCGTCCTTGTCGCGCAGGGTCTCGAGCACGTCGTCGGGGACGTTGCGGGTCGTGTCACAGACGGCGCGTGCGGATGAGTGCGAGAACATCACCGGCACCTCGCTGACCCGCAGGGCGTCGCGCATGGTGTCTGCGGAGACGTGCGACAGGTCAACGAGCATGCCGATGCGGTTCATCTCGCGCACCACCTCGACGCCAAAGGCCGAGAGCCCGCCGGTGACCGGCTCGTCGGTGGCCGAGTCAGCCCACGGGACGTTGTCGTTGTGGGTCAGCGTCATGTACCGGACGCCGAGCACGTAGAGCATGCGCAGAACGGCCAGGGAGCAACCGATCGAGTGCCCGCCCTCGGCGCCGATCAGTGAGGCGACGCGTCCGGACGCGAAGACGGCCTCCAGCTCGTCCGCGGTGCGCGCGAAACCCAGCTGGTCGGCATACCGCCCGACCATCTTGTGCACGGCGTCGACCTGTTCCAGGGTCTGGATCACCGCAGCGCCGTCGGGGAGCGTCGACGGCACCCACACCGACCAGAACTGGGCGCCGACGCAACCGGCGCGCAGCCGGGGCAGGTCGGTCTGCGTGGTGGCCAGGCGTTGCGAGAGGTCCAGCCGGTCGAAGTCGTAGCCCGACTGCCGGCGCAGCTCCAACGGCAGATCGTTGTGCCCGTCGATCAACGGATGCCTGCGCAGCAGCTCCGTGACGCGGGCGACAGTGGCAGGGGTGGGGGTCTCCGGGGCGTGGCCGGGCATGCGGTCATTCAACCGCAGCCCACTTATCATGGGGACATGACATCAACGACCCCCGTGACCTCCACGGCTGACAACAGCCAAAGGAGCGTCGCGTTGGTCACCTTGGGCTGCGCCCGCAACGAGGTCGACTCCGAGGAGCTCGCAGGCCGGCTGGCCGCCGAGGGCTGGCTGCTCGTCAATGATGCGGCCAAGGCCGACGTCGCCGTGATCAACACCTGTGGTTTCGTCGCGCAGGCCAAGAAGGACTCCATCGACGCCCTGCTCGAGGCCTCCGACCTCAAGGGCGCGGGACGCACGCAGAAGGTCGTCGCGGTCGGTTGCCTGGCCGAGCGGTATGGCGAGCAGCTGGCCGCCGAGCTGCCCGAGGCTGACGCCGTGCTCGGCTTCGACTCCTACAAGGACATGTCCAGCCACCTCACGTCGATCCTGGCCGGCAACCGGCCCGCATCGCATGTGCCGTCCGACCGCCGCCGCCTGCTGCCGCTCTCGCCGGCATCCCGACAAGCCTCCACCGCTGGGGCGGCCCTGCCCGGTCACGGCGGCACGATCGACCGACCCGGCCCGGCCAGCGGCCCCCGCGTCGTCCGCGCCCGTCTTGACGGCCGTCCGTGGGCTCCCCTGAAGATTGCCAGTGGCTGTGACCGGCGCTGCGCCTTCTGTGCCATCCCGATGTTCCGCGGGGCGTTTGTCTCGAGGCAACCATCGGACGTCCTGGCTGAGGCGCAGTGGCTCGGCGAGCACGACGTCAAGGAGATCCTTCTGGTCAGCGAGAACTCCACGTCCTACGGCAAGGACCTCGGGGATCTGCGTCTCCTGGAGAGGATGCTGCCCCAGCTTGTTGCAGTCGATGGCATCGAACGCGTTCGGGTGTCCTACCTGCAGCCGGCCGAGATCCGGATGGACCTGCTCGACGTCATGGCCTCGACGCAGGGTGTCGTGCCGTATTTCGACATCTCCTTCCAGCACGCGTCGGAACCGTTGTTGCGCAAGATGCGCCGGTTCGGTTCCCGCGAGGCCTTCCTCGAGCTGATCGACCAGGTCCGCGCTCGCGCGCCGCTGGCCGGCATCCGGTCCAACGTGATCGTCGGGTTCCCGGGAGAGACCGAGGATGACCTCGCCGAGCTCGAGTCCTTCCTGACGGACGCGCGTCTGGATGTGGTTGGCGTGTTCGGCTACTCCGACGAGGACGGCACCGAGGCTGAGACCTACGAGGGCAAGTTCGAGAGCCATGTCATCGCCGAGCGCCTCGCGCACTTCACGACGCTGGTGGAGGAGCTCAACATCCAGCGCACCGAGGAGCGGGTCGGGGAGCTCGTGGAGGTCCTGGTCGAGGAGGTCGACGAGGACACCGACGACCTGACCGGACGGGCGGCGCATCAGGGGCCGGACGTCGACGGCGCGACGATCCTTCGGATGCGTCCAGGCACCGAGGCACCTGCGGTGGGCGAGATCATTGCCGCCCGCGTTGTCGACACCCTCGGCATCGACCTCATCGCGGAGCCATCGTGATCCACAAGGGGAAAGACCCTCAGGCTCGTCAGGCTCAGGCGAGCGCGTGGAACATCGCCAACGCGCTCACGATCTCGCGCATGGCGCTCGTTCCCCTCTTCGCGTGGCTCCTCCTGTACGACGACGGTCATCTGACCAACTACCGCTTGTTCGCTTTCGGGGTGTTCGTCGTCGCGACGGCGACCGATCGCGTCGACGGCTATCTGGCCCGTTCACGGGGGATCGTCACCGACTTCGGCAAGGTGAGCGACCCGATCGCCGACAAGGCACTGATGGGTATGGCGCTCATCGGGCTCTCGATCATCGATCTGCTGCCATGGTGGGTCACCATCCTGGTCCTCGTTCGAGAGGTCGGCGTCACGGCCTTGCGGTTCGTGGTCATCCGGCACGGCGTGATGCCGGCCAGTCGCGGCGGCAAGGTCAAGACGGCACTTCAGGCAACCGCGATCATGCTCTACGTTCTGCCGCTCGACGCCTTCCCGCTGAGCGGTTTCTGGCAGGTCATCGCCGTCGCGGTCATGTCGCTGGCGGTCATCGTGACGGTCGGGACGGGTGCCGACTACGTGCTACGGGCGCATACCCTTCGCAACACCAGTCCCCGGGCGAAGGCCAAGCGCGCGCGTCGTGCGGCGGCCCACCTCAAGACCGAGGAGCGTGAGGCGGCCAAGGTCGAGGCGGCCAAGCTCGAGGCGGCCGCACGACGTACCCCAGGGCCCAAGGCCTGAAGCATGGAACCCACCCTGGCTGCCGATCTGGTGGCCCGCCTGACCGCTGCGGGGCAGACGGTGGCGGTTGCCGAGTCGTTGACCGGAGGCCTGGTCTGCTCGGCGCTGACCGAGGCTGCCGGTGCATCCGTGGTCGTGCGTGGGGGTGTCGTCGCCTACGCGTCCGACCTCAAGGCCCAGGTGCTTGGGGTCGACGAAGTGCTGCTGGCGCAGGCGGGAGCCGTGGACCCACGCGTGGCTGAGCAGATGGCTGCCGGCGCGCGGTCGCTGACAGGCGCGACATACGCCCTGGCGACCACCGGTGTGGCCGGACCCGATCCGGCTGACGGCAAGCCGGTGGGCACGGTTTATGTCGCGTTGGCCGGACCCGGGTCCTCGAGGGTCAGGGCGCTGGCCCTGTCGGGGGATCGTGCCGGCATCCGGGCCCAGACTGTGCGGGCGGCCTTGATGTTGCTGGCCGAGGAGCTCACCGCCCAGACCCGGGAAGAACCCCCGCATGTCGACGGTTGACCCAGCGTGGCGACCAACTCGGCAAACCGGGAGGCGGGCAGTCGGGCCCGGGGGGTACCGTTGTCCCAGACGTATTATCGATCGAGCTGCAGTAAGGAGGCGTCATGATCTTGCTTCGTCGTGAACTCGGAGACGTTCTCCGTGAGCACCGCCAGTCTCAGGGGCGCACCTTGCGCGAGGTCTCAGCTTCGGCCGCCGTCTCGCTGGGCTATCTCAGTGAGGTCGAGCGTGGCGAGAAGGAAGCCTCCTCCGAGCTGCTCGCGTCAATCTGCGGGGCCCTGGATCTTCCGATGTCCCAGATGCTCAGCCACGTCTCAGACCGGGTCGCCGAGTCCGAGGCGGCTGGTTCGCCCGTGTCGCTGCCCGTCGCGCGCCCAAACCTGGTCCGCGCCTCCGCAGCCTGACTTCAGGTAGGCCTCCGCGCCCTGGCTTCAGGTCAGTTCGGCATCCGAGCCAGTTCCTTCTCCGAGCACGAGGTCGGTGAACTTCCCGACCCGCAGGCCCCCCTCCAACGGATGACGAAACCGGCCCGACCGAACCACCTTGTAGCGGTTACGCCGGCCCACCCGCTCCGTGACGACGTATCCGGCATCTTCAAGATCACGCACGATGTGCTGCACCGACCGCTCGGTGATGCCCACCCGTTCCGCGACATCCCGTAGCCGAATGCCGGGTTCATCAGCCAGACAGACCAGCACATGCCCATGGTTCGACAGGAACGTCCAGTCGCGAGTTATCACGCACTCAGAATACGCGAATCCCAGTGCCGGTTTTCGTGCGTTGATCGATCCGTCGTCAGGCAGCTGGCGTCCTTGACAGACGATGTGGATTTCCTGAATACTGTTTCGTACATGAGGGGAGTACCCCGAGACGTTCTCATCGTCATGACGGTCGCACGCCTTGGTTGCGGCCCGGTGAGGCGGGCCACCGCCGTGGCTGGGAGAGACCTCCGGTTCAAGGACGGTTGACGACCGGAGGTGTGTCTGGTGAATGTTCCCTTTTGGGGTTGGGCCGCCCTTCTCGCGGTGATTCTGGCAATGCTGGCCCTGGATCTCGTGGCCCATCGTCGTGCCCACGTGGTGGGGGTCCGAGAGGCTGCTCTCTGGAGCGTGGTGTGGGTCAGCCTGGGCTTGAGCTTCGGCCTGGTCGTGTGGTGGCTCTATGGAACCCAGGCAGGGGGGGAGTACTTCGCCGGCTATCTGATCGAGAAGAGCCTGGCCGTCGACAACGTGTTCGTCTTCGCGCTGATCTTCACTTCCTTCGCGGTGCCGCGCGAGTACTTGCACCGGGTTCTCTTCTTTGGGGTGCTCGGTGCCCTCGTGTTCCGCGCCATCTTCATCGCCGGTGGCGCGGCGCTGCTCGATCAGTTCCACTGGGTGCTCTACGTGTTCGGAGGCCTCCTGGTCGTCACCGGGTGGCGCATGTTCCTTCACCGCAACGAGGATGGCGACCCGGACAGGAACCCCGTGCTGAAGCTGGTGCGCCGGTTCGTGCCACTGACGGACGAGTACCACGGTCAGCGGTTCTGGGTGAGGCTGTCCGGCCGCTGGGTTGCCACGCCGCTGTTCACGGTGCTGGTTCTTGTGGAGACGAGCGACATCGTGTTCGCCGTCGACTCCATCCCCGCCATCTTTGCCGTAACCCGGGAACCGTTCCTGGTCTTCAGCAGCAACGCGTTCGCCATCCTGGGTCTGCGTGCCATGTTCTTCCTGCTCGCTGACCTGATGCACCGCTTTGTCCACCTCAAGGCCGGCCTGGCCTCGATCCTGGTGTTCGTCGGAGTCAAGATGCTGCTTCTCGACGTCTACACCGTCCCGATCGCCTACACCCTCACCTTCATCGCCGCGAGCATCACGATCGCCGTGGTCGCCAGCCTGCGCGCAACGCGTGAGCGGGTCGGGTCGCCGCGATGACGGAGCCCTCAACGTCGACGAAGCCCTCAACGCCGACGAAGCCCTCAACGTCGCAGGCGCAGCCCACGTGGGGTTGCGTGGAAGCCGGCGCCGGCGAGTGCAGCTGCCAAGGGATTGCTGGAGCCCAGGACCGGGTCGCCGTCAGCCTTTTCGACGGTCAGCTTGCCCAAAGCCCCCTCCCGAACAGCGAGAGCCAGCGCATCGGCGGCAGACTGCAGCAAGGCAGGGTCGTGGGTCCAGGACAGCAACGTCTTGCCGCCGCGCTCGACGTACAGCGTCAGCGAACCGTCCACAAGGACGACCAGGGCGCCCGCCTTGCGGCCAGGCTTGTGCCCGGACTTCGCCCCTGACTTCGTCCCTGCCTTGGTGCCCGACTCCGGAGCTGCGGTGCCGTCGCCGGAGCTGTCGGCCGACGTTGCTCGGGCGGGCCAGCCAAGGGCGGCACCGTAGGCGTTGGCTGGGTCCGAGGCGGCCAGAACGACCGCTGACGGTGCGCCGTCGCGGTGTCCAGCGCCAAACGAGGGTCCTTCGGGCAGCGGTCGGCTCTGGGACCGAAGCCGGTCAACGGCACCGGCGCTGGCGAACTGCGCGGCGCCCAGGCCTTCGACGAAGTAGCCGCGGCGCACCCGTCCGGACTCCTCAGCGGCAGCCAGTACCCGATAGACGCCGGCGAATCCTCCCGAAACCCCTTCTGCGACAACGGAACCACGGGTCACGATGCCGTAGCGATCGAGCAGCACCTCAGTCGCGGCGTAGGAACGGACGGTGGCATCGGTCTCGATCGTCGGCAGCAGGGACCATCGCCCGGCGGCCGTCGGGGGCCCGGTGCGCGAGGGCATGGACGCCCGTCCGGTCGAGAGTCGTCGACCCGAGAGCGCGCCGAGGCTGCCGCCTCCGCCGGGGTAGCGGGTCGAACGCGGCGCGGTGCGTCGGGGTTTGTGTGCGGTGCGCCCGCCCGAGAGCAGCGCCCGCAGTGGGGCAAGGGTGTCGTTGCTGATGCGTCCGGCCCAGATCAGGTCCCACAGGACCCCCGTCAGCGCTTGGTCGTCCGTGCTGGCCACGGCGTCCGAGAGTGTGCGGAAGAAGAAGGCGCCGCCGCCTGCGAGGGCATCAAGCACCTTGTGGTGCAGGTCGGTGAGGTCGAGCTCCTCGGACGGAGCCGCCAAGGTCAGGTTGGCGGTCTCGGCCAGGTGCAGCGAGACCCAGCCGTCGTCGCCGGGCAGGGAAGAATGCCCGCGCCAGATCACGTCCCCTCTTGCGGTGAGCTCGTCCAGCAAGGCCGGGCTGTATGCCGCCACGCGGCTGGGCAGCACGAGCGTCTCCAACGCGCTGGCCGGCAGGACCGCTCCGGCCAGCTGCTCGACGGCACGCAGCACGCCCTCTGTGCCACGCAAACCGGTGCCGACTCCTTGCCAGGAGGGCAGGAAGCGGGCCAGATCGACGGCCGGAACGGGCTCGACCTCGGCCCGAAGTGCCGCCAGCGAGCGCCGACGAAGGGTGCGCAGAACCTCGGCGTCGCAGAAGTCGGTGCCGTGGATGCCGCCACCTGACTCGATCGGGCGCAGCTCGCCCTCCACGACCCGGCCAGAGGCCACGAGCCGGCGCAGAACGTCGGCCACGACTGCCATCCCGAGGCCGAGCCACGCGGCGACGTCCCGGGCGGTGAAGGGGCCGTGCGTCCGGGCGTAGCGGGCGACCAGATCGCCCAGCGGATCTGGTACCGGCTCGAGGAAGGCCTGGGGCACGCCCACCGGCAAGGCCACGCCCAACGCGTCACGCAACCGTCCTGCGTCCTCGATGGCGGCCCAGCGCTCCTCGCCGCCGATGCGCACCCGGATCAGCCGCCGGTCGCTCTCGAGGTCGACCAGCCAGGCTGACACGTCCTTGGCTGTCGACCCCTCGACGCAGCGCTCGAGGATGGCTCGAAGTGGTTGAGCACCCAGCACCCGCAGCAGGTCTGCCACATCCTCCATGCCGCGGCAACGCCGTCCCTCAACCAGGCGCTGCAGCTCGGACTCCGTCCGCGCCAGCGCCTCAGGGTCGAGCAGGTCGCGCAGGGCGGCGCCCTCACCACGACCGAGCAGCTCGGCCAGCAGCGTCGGGTCGAGCGACAGTGCGGCGGCACGTCGCTCGGCCAGGGGTGAGTCACCCTCGTAGAGGAACTGCGCGACGTAGCCGAACATCAGGCTGCGGGCGAACGGTGACGGCATCGGGGTCTCGACCTCGACCAGGCGCACCTTGCGAGACCCGATGTCGCGCATCAACGCGGTCAGCCCCGGCACGTCGAACACGTCCTGGACGCACTCGCGCACCGTCTCCAGGATGATCGGGAACGACGCGTACTGAGCTGCCACGGCGAGCAGCTGGGCCGACCGCTGACGTTGTTGCCAGAGTGCCTGACGGCGATCGGGACGACGGCGGGGCAGCAACAGCGCACGTGCGGCGCACTCGCGAAAACGCGCTGCAAACAACGCAGATCCGCCGATCTCGGCAGTGACGAGGTCGTCAACGTCATCCGCGTCGAGCGCGATCAGGGACATCAGCTCGAGCCCGATGCCGGTCGATCTGGTCCCGATCGCCGACGTGCCGGCTGACCCGGTGGCGTCGTCGAAGTTGGCGTCGTCGAACTCGGTGTCCGGCAGCCGGAACACGATGCCGTCATCGCCGTGCATGGCCTGCACGTCGACGCCGAACCGCTCGCGCATCCTGGCCGCGACGCACAACGCCCACGGCGCATGCACCTGTGCGCCGAAGGGGGAGTGAACCGCCACGCGCCAGTCGCCCAGCTCGTCACGGAACCGCTCGACCACGATGTTGCGGTCATCGGGGACATGCCCGGTGGCCTCGCGCTGTTCGTCGATGTAGGTGAGCAGGTTGTCCGTGGCCCAGGCGTCGAGTCCCGTTGCAGTCACCCGGGCTCGCGCCTTGTCGGGACCGAGCCTGCCGATCTCGCGGACGAGCTCGCCCACGGCGCGCCCCAGCTCGACCGGCCGGCCCAGGGAGTCGCCCTTCCAGAACGGCAGCTTGCCGGGCTGGCCGGGCGCCGGAGTGACGAGAACCTTGTCGTGGGTAATGTCCTCGATCCGCCAGGTCGAGGTGCCGAGCGTGAACACATCGCCGATACGCGACTCGTAGACCATCTCCTCGTCGAGCTCGCCGACGCGGCGCCCGGTGCCCTCGCCCGAGGCGAGGAACACGGCATACAGGCCCCTGTCCGGGATGGTGCCCCCACTGGTGACGGCGAGCCGCTGCGCTCCGGGCCGACCGGTGAGCGTGCCCGTGACCCGGTCCCAGACGAGTCGCGGTCTCAGCTCGGCGAACTCGTCGCTCGGGTAACGGCCGGACAGCATGTCGAGCACTGACTCCAGGATCGACCGGGGGAGCGCGGCAAAGGGAGCGGCCTTTCGTACCAGCGTTTCCAGCTCATCGACCGACCAGTCGTCCATCGCGCACATGGCGACGATGTGCTGGGCCAGAACGTCGACCGGGTTGGCTGGCACTCGCAGCGACTCGATCGCACCGGCGCGCATCCGGTCCACCACGACAGCGGTCTGGACGAGGTCGCCGCGGAACTTGGGGAAGAGCACTCCGCGGGACACCGCGCCCACCTGGTGACCGGCCCGCCCGACGCGCTGCAGCCCGCTGGCCACGCTCGGCGGAGACTCCACCTGGATGACCAGATCGATGGCCCCCATGTCGATGCCGAGCTCGAGCGAGCTGGTGGCCACCACAGCGGGCAGGCGACCGGCCTTGAGATCCTCCTCGATCAGGGCGCGCTGCTCCTTGCTGACAGAGCCGTGGTGTGCGCGGGCCAGAACCCCTGGAGCGCCCCTGGAGGTGCCGGCCTGAGCCATCATCTCGGCGGGCGTCCGGGCAGTGTCGGCACGGCGAGTGGGCGACGTGACTGCGATCGTCGAGTCCGGATCACCATCAGTGGCAAGAGATTCGAGCTCGAGGCGCTCCTCCCAGATCTCGTTGAGCCGAGCGGTCAGGCGCTCCGCCAGGCGGCGGGAGTTGGCAAACACCAGGGTCGAGCGATGCTGCGCGATCAGGTCGACGATGCGCTCCTCGACGTGTGGCCAGATCGAGGCCCGGCGCTCAGGGCCGGCAGCCGCACCGCCAACGTCCGCGGTCACCTCACCCAACGAGGACATGTCGGGAATGGGGACCACCACCTGGAGGTCCCACTCCTTGCTCGACGGCGGCTGGACGACGGTCACCGGCCGACCCCCGGCGAGGAAGCGTGAGACGGCGTCGACCGGCCGCACGGTCGCGGAGAGGCCCACTCGCTGAGCAGGCTTGTCCAGCAAGGCATCCAGCCGTTCGAGACTCAGTGCCAGATGAGCGCCGCGCTTGGTGCCGGCGATGGCGTGGATCTCGTCCAGGATGATGGTCTCGACGCCGATGAGAGCCTCACGTGCCTTCGAGGTCAGGATCAGGAAGAGCGACTCGGGGGTGGTGATGAGAACGTCGGCGGGTCGGCGGGCGAACAGCCTGCGGTCGGCCGCGGAGGTGTCCCCGGATCGGATCGCGACGCTGACCTCGGGCTTGGCAAGTCCGAGCCGGGTGGCGGCGTGGCCGATGCCGATCAGGGGCGAGCGCAGGTTGCGTTCGACGTCCACGGCGAGAGCCTTCATCGGCGAGATGTAGAGGACGCGGCACCGGCGCAGCGGCTCGGCCGGCAGGGGGGTGGAGGCCAGACGGTCAAGAGCCCAGAGGAACGCCGAGAGCGTCTTGCCCGAGCCGGTGGGGGCCACGACGAGGGTGTGGTCGCCGGAGCTGATGGCGTCCCAGGCCCCGACCTGTGCCGGGGTGGGCGCGGCAAAACTGCCGCTGAACCAGTCTCTGGTCGCGGGGGTGAAGCGCGCGAGGACGTCGCCGTTCGTCATGACCAGGCCAGCCTGCCACCTTTGCTCACTTCAGACCGCTTTGCTCAGTTGAGGCCGGTTCCGGGGCCTTGGGTTCAAGGAGTCAGCGCAACACCCGTGGTTTGGAGTGTTGCGATGTCGTCATCGGTTGGTGGTCGCTTTCCTGGCCCAGGCCAACGAGGAGCGCTACAGGCCCTTGGGGCGGAACGCGTCAACGACAAGCTCAGCCGAAGGGCGGGGTGTTGGTCGTGATGGGCACCGGCACCGAGCGGGACCCGTCGACGACTTCGCGGCTGCCCAACGGGCCCGTGAGCGCGATACGCACCAGCTTGATCTGGTAGTCCGCGGTGCAGGCCCGGTCGGTCGGCATCGGCGTGCGGGTGAGCGTGACGACGACCCGGCCGGGCTGCTCAACGACGTCGTGGCGCACTGCCTCGCTCGGACAGCTCCCTGAGTCGCCGTACTGGACGACAAGCACCTTCGGGTCGGCATCGACGTAGGCCGCGTCGAAGGCGAAGGTCTCGCGACCCCCGAGCGACGGCGGCCCGGACGCACCCCCGTCGTTCGACCGACGGGACACACCGATGACCACCGCGATCACTGTGAGCACCGCGAGCACCGCGACCGTCGCGATCGCGACGACGGTGGCCCCTCGGTTGCGGTTCATGTCGATGAGACGTCCGCGGGCGCCGAACGGTTCCGGCAGACTGACGGCGTGATCCCCTCAACCGAGACGCCGAACGCGCCAGCGCTGCGCCGCGGTCCCGAGGTCCTTGCCGTGCTCGGCGTCTCCTTGGGGCTGTCGGGCGTCTACGCGCTGCTGAGCTATCTGAGGGCCGAGCTGACCGTCAAGGGTGGCATCGCGGCGACCACGGCAACGGTCGCTTCGGGTGCGAAGACCTCTCACATGGGGCTTGACATCGCCTATGACGTCACGGGCCTCGTTGCGGGGCTCATGCCGGTGCTGCTGGTCCTGGTGCTGCTCTCGCGCGACCCCGCGACTGCTGGGTTCGGGATCGGCCTCCATCGTCGCCCCGTGCGCCGAGAGCTGTTGCTGGGTGCGGGCTTTGCCGCGCTGATCGGCATACCGGGACTCATCTTGGTCTGGGCTGCCCACAACCTCGGCGTCAGCGCCAACCTTGCAGTCGTGGACGTCCCGGACACCTGGTATCGCGTCCCTCTCCTCCTGCTCCAGGCTGCCCAGAATGGCGCGCTGGAGGAGATCGTCGTTGTCGGGTACCTGCTGACCCGGCTGCGTCAGATGGGATGGTCGAACGGTCGAGCGCTGGGGGCGAGCGCGTTGCTGCGGGGGAGCTATCACTTGTATCAAGGGCTCGGCGGCTTCGTCGGCAACCTCGTGATGGGGCTGATCTTCGCCTGGTGGTTCCAGCGCACCCGTCGCGTCCTGCCGCTGGTCGTCGCCCACTTCCTGCTCGATGTGTTCGCGTTCGTGGGGTTCCTGTACCTGCGGCAGCACCTCAGCTGGATCTGAGGTCGGTTGGCCGTGCAGGGTTCCCCGGGCAGCACGGCAAGAACTCACTGCCGCGTCGCGAGATAGCGCTCCACGCGGCGGTCGGGCACGAGCCAGATGATGGCCACGGTGATGAAGAGGATCATGGCCAGCCAGGGGCTGACGAAGGCCAGGGCGATGCCGCACACGTAGATGATCGGCGAGGCCTTGCCCTTGAGGTCACGGCCGAGAGCCTGACGCAGTCCGGCGCCGCCTTCGGCGTGGAAGATGACCTGTTGCATGACGCAGTACGCCACCGCAGCAAGAAGCAGGTTGACCCCGTAGACGATGACGGGCGTTCGGGAGAAGGTGCTCTCGTCCATCCACGCGGTCGTGAACGGAAGGAGCGAGAGCCAGAACAGCAGGTGGAGGTTCCGCCACAGGACGGTCCCGTTCACCCGCTCGACAACCTGGAACATGTGATGGTGGTTGTTCCAGTAGATGCCGATGTAGACGAAGCTGAGCAGGTAGGTCAGGAACCCCGTGACTGAGCCGCCGAGCGCTTGCAGAGTCGGCTCGTGAGGGACCTTCAGCTCCGGAACCATGATGGTGATGATGATGGCGAGGACGCCGTCGCTGAACGCCTCGAGCCGGCTCGTTCTCATGGCCCAGAATCTCAGGAGCGTCGCCGGCAAGCCGTCAGCAGGAGTAGCGACACGACCCCCGCTCGAGGCATCAACCGTGCGGTCATGCCTCATGGAGCACCTCCGTCACTGATGGCGCGCGAACGCTGGTGCGCGACCATTGACGGACCTGCGCCATGACGGGCCAGCGGCTGGCCGTGCAAGACTCGCCGAATGCGGATGAGCGACTTCTGGCGGCTGATGGACGACGAGTTCGGTGCTGCCTACGCGCGTTCCCTGGCGCGCGACCACGTCCTGGGAGCGCTCGGCAACCGCACCCCCTTGGAGGCGATCGAGTCAGGAGTCAAGCCGCGTGAGGCCTGGCTGGCTCTGTGTGCCGACATGGACGTGCCGTTGGAACGCAGGCTCGGCAAGGAGCTGAGGGACCACACGAAGGAGATGCGGGACCTCAGGAAAAGGGGTTGAGCCCCGGTCCATCGGTCGCGATATCGTGCAGCGTGACTGATCCGGACCCCAATCTCATGCTCTACGCAACTGGCCTGACCAAGAACTTCGGTGACTTCACCGCCGTCGACGGCATCGACTTTGCGGTGGAGCGGGGCGAGTCGTTCGGATTCCTCGGGCCCAACGGCGCCGGCAAGTCCTCGACCATGAAGATGGTCGGCTGCGTCTCCCCGGTGAGTGGCGGCGAGCTGCGAGTGTTCGGGCAGGACCCGGCCACCCATGGACCGCAGATCCGGGCGCGGTTGGGCGTTGTCCCCCAGAAGGACACCCTTGATGAAGAGCTGACGGTCCAGGAGAACCTTTGGATCTATGGTCGCTACTTCGGACTCTCCCGTAGCGAAGTCCGTTCTCGCACAACGGAGCTGCTCGACTTCGCTCAGCTCACCGATCGGGCAAAGTCCAAGGTCGAGCCGCTCTCCGGTGGCATGAAGCGGAGGCTGACGATCGCCCGCTCCTTGATCAGCCGTCCCGAGATCCTGCTCCTGGACGAGCCCACCACAGGTCTCGATCCCCAGGCACGACATGTCTTGTGGGACAGGCTGTTTCGGCTCAAGCGCTCCGGTGTGACCCTGGTCCTGACTACGCACTACATGGACGAGGCCGAGCAGTTGTGCGACCGACTTGTCGTCATGGACCACGGCAAGATCGTGGCCGAGGGGTCGCCGCGCTCGCTGATCACCGAGTACTCCACGCGTGAGGTCCTCGAGCTGCGTTTCGACACCGACGACCACGCCCATCATGGCGATGCCATCGCGGGGATCGGCGAGCGCATCGAGGTGCTGCCCGACCGGCTGCTGGTCTATACCGAGGACGGCGATGCCGCTGCCGCCGCGGTGCACCAGCGGGGTGTCCAGCCGTTGTCCTCCCTCGTCCGGCGCTCGACCCTGGAGGACGTGTTCCTGCACCTGACCGGACGAACGCTGGTCGACTGATGAGCACATCGCTCAGCACGCCGACGCCGCGATCGACAACACAGCCACGGCAGGCAACCCCCGCTCCCTGGCGTCGGGTCTTCGGATCTTGGCTCACGGCATACAAACGCACCTGGAGGGGGAGCATCTTCGGTCGGTTCCTCTCGCCCGTGCTCTTCCTGTTGTCGATGGGTCTTGGTCTGGGCGGCCTCGTCGATAAGTCCGCGGGGGGCGTTGGCGGAGTCCCTTATCTGAACTTCGTCGTGCCGGGAATCCTTGCGGCACAGGCGATGTGGGTGGCGATGGGGGAGTCGAGCTACCCGGTGATGGGAGCGATCCGCTGGAACATGAAGTACCACGCGATGCTCGCCACGCCCGTCGGCATCGACGACATCCTGCTCGGCCATCTGACTTATGTCGCGATGCAGATCACCGGCGCCACGGCCATCTTCATCGGGGTGGCCGCGTTGTTCGGGTCGTTCGGCTCGTGGTGGGTGCTGCTCTGCCTGCCGATCACGGTCCTGACCGGGATGGCTTTCGCCGTTCCCGTTTTCGCGTTCTCGGCCAAGCAGGAGAGCGACGGCGGTTTCAACATCCTGTTTCGTTTCATCATGACGCCGCTGTTCCTGTTCTCGGGTGTGTTCTTCCCGATCGACCAGCTACCAGCCGTCATCCGACCGATCGCATGGGTCATGCCGTTGTGGCACGGCGTCGATGCCAACCGTTCGCTCGCCCTCGGATCACCTGACGTTGCAGGCGTTCTCGGCCACACGGCATACCTGGTGGTCGCGATCGTCATCGGTGCGCTACTCGCTCGTCGCTCCTTCACCAAGAGGCTGGTCGTATGACGGCCGCGACCCAAGCGCCCTCCTCGCCCACCAAGGGGCTCGCCTCTCGCCTCGCGCGGGCGATGCCCATGCCCGCGGGCGCTGGGATGGCGCGGATCCTGGTCGAACGCAACATCATCAGCTTCCGGCACGGCTGGATCGCCCTTGTCACGGGGTTTGCCGAACCGGTGTTCTACCTGTTCTCGCTGGGGATCGGGCTCGGTGCTCTTGTCAGGGTGGTGAACACGGATGGTGGCCAGTCGGTGCCGTATGCGCATTTCGTGGCACCCGCCCTGCTGGCCGCATCGGCAATGAACGGCGCGGTGTTCGACTCGACCTTCAACGTGTTCTTCAAGCTCAAGTTCGCCAGGCTCTATGACTCGGTGCTGGCCACCCCGATGGGGCCGCGGGACGTGGCAGTGGGCGAGATCAGCTGGTCCCTGATGCGCGGCGGTCTCTATGCGGCGGCGTTCCTGGTGGTCGCGTGGCTCGTCGGTGCAGTGCACTCGTGGTGGGCGCTGCTAGCGCTGCCGGCGGCGACGTTCATCGGGTTTGCGTTCTCGGCGGTCGGCATGTTCGCGACGACGTTCATGCGTTCTTGGGTGGACTTCGACTACGTCACCCTGGCGATCCAGCCGATGTTCCTGTTTTCCGCAACGTTCTTCCCACTGGCGATCTACCCGGGAGCGGTGCAGTGGATCGTCCAGGCGACCCCGCTTTATCACGGTGTTGCGCTCGAGCGAGGTCTGATGCTGGGCGAGGTCGGACCCGGGCTGCTGATCCACGTGGCCTACCTGGCGGCGCTGGGCCTGCTCGGGCTTTTCGGGGCCGCACGCCGCATCGAGAAGCTGCTCCTGTCCTGAGGGACGCCCCCTCACGACTTGGTGAGGCAAACTTGGCGCGCCTCATCGGAGGGACTGACCATGGCTGGCGCAACTGGTCAGACGTCGTGCATCCATGGGGTGAAGCACAGGCCCAGGAGCATCCCGTCGGCGGCCTGGAACCGAGCGACGACCAGCCCCCAGGGCTCTGTCCGGGCGGGATGGACCAGGCGGTAGCCACCCTCCTGGAGCTCGCGCGCAGCGCTTTCGACGTCCTCCACCTCGAACTCGATGGTCGCCTGCGGGACCGGGTGCGTGTCGGGCCAGTTCGACTGGCCGAAGCACGTCTCAGCGGCTTCCGTCAGTGGCCAGACGCCGAAGTGCTTGGCCCCCACAATGCCCTCGGAGTACAGGTACTCCGAGCCCTCCACGCTGACCGGCGGCTTCAGCGGCAGCCCCAGCGTGTCGACAAACAGGCTCCTGTCACGCGCCGGGTCGGTGGTGATGACTGCGAAGCCTGCGACAAACCGGATATCCATGTCCGCAGTATCGACCACCTCCGAGCCACCCGCCCTCGACAGTCCCCGAGGGAGGTGCGCCGAGCGTTCGTCGGCGTGTCCTGCCGGCATTGATGCACGATCGAACATCTGTTCGGATATGTTGTCCCCATGGGTTGCTCCCGGCGCCCCACGATCCACAGGCTCACGTCTGACGGATGTGGATGTCGGTGGTTGCTCCTAGCGTCTGACTCGACACGCATTGCACCCCGCATAGGTGTCGGTCGCAGGTAGACGGCGGACTCCTATACAGAGATGACAGGTGAAGGACATGGCTGAAGCAGATCGCGCGAAGTCGCTGGCAGCAGTGATGGCGCAGATCGAGAAGGCACACGGCAAGGGTGCGGTCATGCGGCTCGGCGACGAGGCCCGCGTGCCCATCGACGTCATTCCCACGGGGTCCATCGCCTTGGACATCGCGCTGGGCATCGGCGGGCTGCCACGAGGTCGTGTTGTTGAGATCTATGGTCCAGAGAGCTCCGGCAAGACCACGGTCGCGCTGCACGCGGTGGCCAGCGCCCAGAAGGCCGGCGGTATCGCGGCCTTCATCGATGCCGAGCACGCGCTCGACCCCGACTACGCACAGAAGCTCGGCGTCGACACGGACGCCCTGCTGGTGAGTCAGCCCGACACCGGCGAGCAGGCGCTCGAGATCGCCGACATGCTGATTCGTTCAGGCGCGATCGACATCATCGTGATCGACTCTGTCGCGGCGCTGGTTCCTCGCGCCGAGATCGAGGGGGAGATGGGTGACAGCCATGTGGGCCTGCAGGCGCGACTGATGTCCCAGGCCCTGCGCAAGCTGACCGGCACCATCAGCAATACCGGCACGACCGCGATCTTCATCAACCAGCTCCGCGAAAAAATCGGAGTCATGTTCGGCTGTTTTTCGTACAACACGCGGGTCACGCTGGCCGACGGCTCGACGGAGAAGATCGGCAAGATCGTCAACCAGAAGCTGCCGGTCGAGGTCCGCACCTACGACGTCGAGCTCAACCAGATCGTCAATCGTCCGGTCACCAACTGGTTCGACAACGGGGTGGCAGATCACTTCCTTCAGTTCACCGTGGAAAAGTCCGGTGGCAATGGTCGCTCGCAGTTCGCCGCGACGGACAATCACCAGATCCGCACCCCGGGGGGATGGCGGGAGGCCGGTGAGCTCATCGTGGGCGACCGCGTGCTCGCCAACGAGACGGCTCTGCTCAGCGGCCAGCAGTGGCAGGTCGTGCTGGGCGGCCTTATGGGCGACGCCCACCTGGCGCCCAACCTGCATGATCGCCACGGTGTCCGCTTCCGGATGGGGCATGGCTCGAAGCAGGCCGACTACCTCGACTGGAAGGCATCGCTGTTCGGCAACATCGGTCAGTCCCCGACGGTCAACGCCAAGGGTGCCGTCTTCGTCGACCTGTCGCCGTTGCCCGAGCTCGGCGAGCTTCGCGAGGTCGTCTACTGGGGTGACGGAAAGAAGCACCTGACCGACGACTACCTCAAGTCGTTGACCCCGCTCGCCTTGGCCGTTTGGTTCATGGACGATGGCTCGTTCACTGAGCGTTCCAAGGGCGTGCAAGTGCGCACAACTGGCGGAAGTGGCCGGGTCGAGTTCTGCGTCGAGGCAATGAGCGAGGCGAGCCGGGTGCGACTCGCCGACTTTCTGCGCGACGTCCACGGTGTTGACTGCAAGCTCTCGATCCGTGGCGCTGCAAAGAAGGCCACGCTGACGATGACGACCGCCGGCAGCAGCAGGTTCCTGGAGCTGGTAGCGCCCTACGTCCACCCGTCCATGGACTACAAGCTTCTCCCGCGTCTGCGTGGACAGTTCATCGTGAAGCCGCAGTTCGTCGAGCCGAGCCAGGTGCTCGTGCCGGCCCGGGTGCTGGAGGTCACGATCAAGCCACCGACGAAGTCAATGCATCGGTTCGACATCGAGGTGGCCGGCACGCATAACTACTTCGTCGACGGTGTCATGGTGCACAACAGTCCCGAGACCACGACCGGTGGCAAGGCGTTGAAGTTCTATGCGTCGGTCCGCCTGGACGTCCGTCGGATCGAGACGCTCAAGGATGGCACCGACGCGGTGGGTAACCGCACCCGCGTCAAGGTCGTCAAGAACAAGCTCGCGCCGCCGTTCAAGCAGGCCGAGTTCGACATCATCTACGGCCAGGGCATCTCCCGTGAGGGTGGCCTGATCGACATGGGCGTCGAGCATGGCTTCGTGCGCAAGGCCGGTGCCTGGTACACCTACGAAGGCGACCAGCTGGGGCAGGGCAAGGAGAACGCCCGGTCGTTCCTGCGGGACAACCCCGATCTGGCTGACGAGATCGAGAAGAAGATCAAGGAAAAGCTCGGCGTCGGCCCGCAGGTCGACAAGCCGGCTGACCCGGTCGTCGCAGTGTCGACCAAGGGCAGGCCGTCCAAGGGCGGCCCCGGTATGGCTGGGCCCGCGCAGGGCGCGCCGAGTGTGGGTGCGCCCGTCAAAGAGATGCCAGTCGACTTCTGACCGACATGACGCCAGTGACGCAGGACAAGGCTGCCCGCGCCGCGGCCGCCCTGGCCGATGCGCTCGCCTCGTCCACGAACAGTGATGATCCAGCTCCCGATCCTACGAAGCAGAAGCAGAAGCAGAAGCAGAAGCAGAAGCGGAAACAGGAGCCGGACCCGCACGACGTGGCTCGGCAGATCGTGCTGCGTCAGCTCGCGGTGGCGCCGCGCAGCCGCGCTCAGCTTGAGCAGAAGTTGGCCCAGCGCGACTGTCCCGCCGACGTGGCGGCGGCTGTTCTTGACCGGATGAGCGAGGTCGGCCTGGTCGACGACGAGGCCTATGCCCTGATGCTCGTGCGTTCCCAACAGGCCGGACGCGGTCTCGCCAAGGGTGCGCTGGCCCGTGAGCTACGCACCAACGGCATCAACGATGAGCTCGCCCAGCAGTCGCTCGCCTCGATCAGCGAGGCGGATGAGCGTGCTCGAGCACGCGCGCTGGTGGACAAGAAGTTGCGGGCGATGCACGGGCTGGGCATCGAGGTCCAGACCCGACGCCTGGCCGGCATGCTGGCGCGCAAGGGCTACTCCCCGAGCCTGACCTATGCCGTCATCCGTGACGCCATCGCGGATGCACCCGAGTACCTCCCCGACTGATATGTAGGGGGGTGTTGTCAAGGGGGCAGGGCGAAGCG
>DASRVZ010000196.1:0-91050 GCA_035654835.1 Dermatophilaceae bacterium
CGGTGTCGATCATCGAGCTGGCCGAGAGGTTGACCGCGACCGTGAGGCTTCGACCTTGGGTGTCCCAGACGGCGGCCTGGTCCAGGGCGATCTGGAGTACGACCCGGGTCAGGGCTCGCATCAGACCGGCTTCTTCGACCAGGTCCAGGAACGCGTCGGGGCGGAGCAGGCCGCGGGTGGGGTGGTCCCAGCGCACCAGTGCCTCTACGTCGTGGACCTCGTCGGTGAGCAGGTCGATCTTGGGCTGGTAGTGCAGGACGAGCTGGTCGCTGGTCAGGGCGGTTCGCAGCTCGTCGATCGTGCGCAGCCGGGTGGTGAAGTCGGTGTCGTCGGCGCCGCCGTAGGTGTGATGGCCGTCGCCGGAGGCTTTGGCCTTGTACATGGCGACGTCGGCCTTGCGCAACAGGGTGTTGAGGTCAGGGCCGTCGTTAGGGAACAGGGCGACTCCGATGCTCACCGAGCTGTGGACCGCGACGTCCTCCAGGGCGAAGGGCTCGGCCAGCGCCGCGCAGAGCTTGACCGCGACCGCGGCGGCCTGGTCGGCGCCCGCGTGGTCGAGCAGCACCGCGAACTCGTCGCCGCCCAGACGCACCAGCAGGTCCCCGGCCCGCAGTCTCTCGCCCAGGCGGGCGCCCACCTGGATCAACAGCTGGTCCCCCGCCTGGTGGCCCAGGCTGTCGTTGACCTCCTTGAACCTGTCGAGGTCCAACAAGAGCAATGCCATGCGCTGACGCCCAGGGTCCACCATCCGAGCGTCCGCCTGGGCGTACAGCGCCCGCCGGTTCGGCAGACCGGTCAGATGGTCGGTGATGGCCTGGCGGCGTAGGTCCGCCATCCGCAGGAGCTGGCGAAAGGCGACTTGGGTGCGAGCCGCTGCCGCCAGCAGCGTCACCGCCGCAAGCACCACGGCCAGTCTCGACAAATGGGTTTGGCTGCTGAGGACCAGCACCCCCAGCCCTGCGGCGGTGGCCACCCCCGACATCACGAGAGCCGCCGCGCCGGTCGCACGGCTCGCCTCCCAGTCCGCCGGCTCGTCAGGGCGCGAGGTGCTATGGACATACAGCGCGATGAGGGCGATTCCGATCGCCCATGCGGCGTTCAGCGGCGTACCGACCAGGAAGATGTGCGCGGTCCGTTCCAGCGCGTAGACCACGTCCGCCGCGGCGAAGACCATCAGTCCCACAATCAACAGGACCCACCGCCGGCCCCCGCGCAGGCCGCGCACGACAACCAACCCGGCGACGGCGGCCACAAGGAGCAGGTCCAGCAGTGGAAAGGCGACCGCCACCGCGGTGGCCAACGACCATGAGCCCGTCAGGGCCGAGGTCAGCACCGGGTCAAGCACAACCACCAGCACCGCGGCCGCCCCGAGCGACCCCACCGCACAGTCCAGCCACACCGATGACGACTGCCCCCGCGCGTCGCGGCGAACCAGCGTGGTCAGCTTGGCGAGCATCAGCAGGTAGAACAACATGTATCCCAGGTCGCCGACGGAGGGGAACGACGACGACCAGTCAGTGGTCAAGGGGGCGTAGTAGGTATCCCCGGCGGCGAATGACGTCATCGCCAGCGCGGCAAGCAGGACCTCCCAACGACGGAACCCGACCCGCGCGACCGCCAACCAGCACACCCCCGCGGGCAACCAGGACGTCGACAGCGACAACCAGAGGTCCACGACCGGGTGAGACACGCCGCCCTGCAGGAACAGACCGCCCGAGTAGGCCGCCACAGCCAGGCCCATCACCCACACCAGCGCGGCATCGAAACTCGCGCGTGCACGCCTCATCGCCCACCACCGCCAGTAATCGCCACGCCTGCAGCGTTCGGTAACCTCTGCGAAGTTTGACACTCACCTTGACGAATTCGGATGGGAATACATAAATCTGCGTAGCTCTGCGCCCGTTCCTGCAGCACGGGCATGGCAGAGGCCCTTGCCGACGAGCGGAAGGGCCTCTGACCTCGGTGGAGACACGGGGAATCGAACCCCGGACCTCCTGCTTGCAAAGCAGGCGCTCTACCAATTGAGCTATGTCCCCGAGTGTCCTCAGTTGTGCTTCGTCAAGCCTAAACCTCGTCCGTCGCCTCGGCCCAAAGGTCCTGCTCAGCCTGCTGGTCCTTGAGCTTCTTCTGGATGGCCAGGACGCCGGCGGCCGTCGCGATCAACAACAGGATCTTCTTCATGACTGGTACTCCTTCGTGCAGCTCGTCGCGGGTCACAAACACGCTGGGAGATGTTGGCCCACGTTGACGCGAATCTCTGACTCCTTCCGTGTCAGGGAAGCGCGCGAGAACGTGCCAGCGTGAATGGCAGTCTATTCGGGAACCGGATTGGGCACGAATCGGGATCTGGGACTCACCGTCGCAGTGGTCGCCGCCGCGACACGAACGTCCTTTTCTGGCGCTCAACCTACGCAGAGGTAGAACCACGCGTAACATCGAACCGTATCTGCGTGTTCCTGTTCGGCGCAGCCGCACCCAACGGCTCCGCTGGGTTGCGGTGTCGTTCTCCTTTGTCCCCAACCGCGCTGAGGTCTCAGGATGTCCCGTCAATGACGACCTGCACAACCCGACCATGACGATCACCGTCTTCCGAGAGCGGGCAGCATGAAGGACACCGCCAAGCTGCACCACAACCTGGCCGGACAGCTGACGAGACTGGAGCTCGATCGCGAGCTCAGCCCGTCTGCGACCGCTTGGCGTGAGCTTCTGGACGTCCTCAGCACCACATACGCCGCGGCGGACCACGAGCGCGACACACTCAAGCGGTCGATCGACGTGTCCTCGGGCGAGATGCGGGGCCTCCGTGAACAGCTGAGTCAACAGGTGATGCTGGATTCGCTCACAGGTTTGCCCAACCGGGCCGCTTTGATCCAACACCTCAACCAGTCGCTCTCGGCCTCCGCTCGGGTCCGCCGGGGCCTGGCCATCCTGTATGTCGACCTGGATGGCTTCAAACAGGTCAACGACAGTCTGGGATACGCGGTGGGCGACGAGCTGCTCGTGCTGGCCGGCCAACGAATCCGCGTGTGCCTGCGTCCGGGAGACTTCGCCGCCCGCCTGGGAGGTGACGAGTTCGTCGTCGTGTGCCAGAACGGTTCCGACAGCACAGGGGCGCCGGCCATCGCCGCCCGAATCGGCAGTCAGCTCGGCGCACCCTTCCCCATCGGGGAGCACCACGCGGTCGTCAGCGCCAGCATCGGCATGGCCACGACGGCCGACGGCACCGCGACGGCCGAGGACCTGCTGCGTCACGCGGACCTCGCGATGTATCACGCGAAGGTCGGCGGCAAGGCCCGAACCGCGGCCTTCGACGAGTCGATGCAGGTGGTCGTGGACACCGCGTTCTCTGTCCGCAACGCCTTGGGCCGAGCCATCGCCCATCACGAGCTTCGGGTTCGCTACCAGCCGGTTGTGTCGCTGGCCGATGAACGAGTGATCGGCGCCGAGGCCCTGGTCCGCTGGGAGCGACCCGGCTTCGGACTCCTGTCACCCGACGAGTTCATCCCGATCGCCGAGGCCAGCTCTCTTATCTCGGCGGTGGACTGCTGGGTGCTACGAGAGGCCTGCCGAAGAAGTGCAGATTGGTGCGACGCGGGAGCGACGGTCGCGGTCAATCTTTCCGCGCGCACCCTTGAGCACGACGATGTGGTCAACGCGCTCAGCGAGGCCCTTCATCAGACGGGAATCTCGCCCCAGCAGCTCGCCCTGGAAATCACCGAGACCACCTTGCTCAGCGGGACAGGGACCGCCAACCGCAACCTCGCCCGCATGCGAGACCTGGGCGTGAAGTTGTCCATCGACGACTTCGGCACGGGGTACTCGTCGCTGTCACATCTCCAGCGGACCGACATCGACGTGCTCAAGATCGATCGGTCCTTCGTCTCGTTGATGGACGTTGACGCGTCGTCGGCAACTATTGTGAACTCGATCATCGCCATGGGCCATGCCCTGGGGATGACCCTCATCGCGGAGGGGGTGGAGCGACCGAGCCAAGCCGCCCTCCTGCGCGAGCAAGGGTGCGACGCGGCCCAGGGATGGCTCTTCGGTCGTCCGCTGTTGGCGTCGGACTTCGACGAGGTGTTCGGTGGGTTCGCTGTTCGCACGCCTTCCGCCGGCTAGGACTCGATCCGCCGGGAACTCGGTGGCGCACGACCCCTGAGGGAGGCAGTGGCAGCCCGGAGCGCAAGGCAAAGGCCCCTGACCGCGTTTCCGCATGTCAGGGGCCATATGGCGCCAGTGGGCCTAGGAGGACTTGAACCTCCGACCTCTTCCTTATCAGGGAAGCGCTCTAACCGTCTGAGCTATAGGCCCCTTCGCCATCTCCCTCGCGCCAAACTCCTTGAAGTCACAGGCGCGCGAGGCCCGAGGCTACCCCACCCGTGAGGTCCCCTCCAAAACAGCCCTGGCTCGCCACCCACAGCGGCCGGTAACCAGGGCTGGAGCCCAGCGGATCTGTCGCTGTCTAGTCGTCCGTCAGTGTGAGCTGCAGGCCGCCGACGAGGCTCGAACAGACGTTGTACAGGAATGCACCCAGCGTCGAGATCGCGGTCAGCAGGATGACGTCGATGACACCGATGACGATGGACAGTGAGACCACGCGATCCAGGCCGATGTAGTCCATGAGGTCGAATGTGGAGCCGTTGCTGGAGTTCAGCACTTCTTCGACGGTGCGGTTGATGTCCGCGAACACGCCCATGCCGGACAGGATCATCCACAGGGCTGCCACCATGACGACGCCGGCGATGCCAACGGCGACCGACAGCAGGAACGACAGCTTCATCACCGACCAGGGATCGACCCGCGAGACGCTGAGCTTGACCCGGCGAGGTGCCGCAGAGCGGGCAGCCTCTTGTCTCGACATGTCACCGGCCGCCTCAGCGGTGCGCGGTGAGCCCTCAGCGCGTAGAGAAGTGCTGCTCTGGCCTGCCGTAGTCACTCGCTACCTCCCGCGTTGTCGACCTCATCCTGCTCCGACGCAACGGTACCCGCCTTGGGGGCGGTTTCGGGTGGGCCATCGGTCACGGTTGGGGAAACGGCGTCTGTCATCGGGGCCACGTCGGGCCCCGGACCACCGTCGTGGATCTCTGTGTCGTCATCGGTCTCGTCATCGAGGCCACGGTCGGCGTTGCGTGCCACCGCGACGATCGAGTCGCGCTTGTCCGGCGTCGCGAACTGCACACCCATCGTGTTGCGGCCGGTTCGACGCACCTCATCGACGCGAGAGCGGACGATCTTGCCCCTCTCCATCACGACCATGACCTCGTCCTCCTCGTCCACCGTGAGCGCACCGACCAGGTCGCCGCCCCTATCGGATAGCTGTGCGACCTTCACACCGAGGATGCCGCGTCCCTTGGCCGTGTAGGCCGAGGCCAGGGTCCGCTTGGCCAGACCATTCTCGAACACGACGAACACGTCGGGGTCAGAGCCATCCTCGATCACACTCATCGACAAGAGATGGTCGCCGTTGCGGAACTTCATGCCGATCACACCACTGGTGGAACGCCCCATCGGACGAAGCGTGTCGTCGTCCGCGGTGAACCGGACCGACTGGCCCTTGACCGACACGAGCAACAGGTCGTCGGCGGCCGAGGCCACGCCGACCCCGACCAGCTCGTCGCCGTCGCGCAGGTTGATCGCGATGAGGCCGCCGGAGCGGTTGGAGTCGTACTCCGAGAGCCGCGTCTTCTTCACCAGCCCATTGCGGGTCGCGAGCACCAGGTAGGGGTCGGTCACGTAGTCCTGCAGGGCGAGAACCTGGGCGATCTGCTCACCCGGCTGGAAGGCCATGAGGTTGGCGACGTGCTGACCCTTGGCGTCACGACTACCTTCGGGCAGCTCATAGGACTTCGCGCGATAGACCCGTCCGAGGTTGGTGAAGAACAACAGCCACCGGTGGGTGGTCGTGATGAAGAAGTGCTCCACGATGTCGTCACTGCGCAGCGATGCGCCCTTGACTCCTTTGCCGCCGCGATGCTGCGAGCGGTAGAGGTCGACCTTGGTGCGCTTGGCGTAACCACCCCGGGTGATGGTGACCACGACGTCGTCCTCAGGGATGAGGTCCTCCATCGACATGTCACCGTCGAAGGGCACGATCTTGGTGCGGCGGTCGTCACCGAACTTGGCAACGATCTCGGTGAGCTCCTCACTGACGATCGTGCGCTGTCGCTGCGGCGACGCCAGGATGTCGGTGAACTCATCGATCATCGCCTGCAGCTCGTCGTGGCGGTCGATCAGCTTCTGGCGCTCGAGGGCGGCCAGACGACGTAGCTGCATGTTGAGGATCGCCTGCGCCTGGATCTCGTCGATCCCAAGCCTCTCGATCAGTCCGTCGCGGGCAACCTCGACCGTGGCCGAGGCGCGGATCAAGGCGATGACCGCATCGAGCGCATCCAGGGCCTTGAGCAGCCCACGCAGGATGTGCGCCTCTTCCTCGGCCTTGCGGAGGCGGAACGCCGTCCGTCGCCGGATGACGTCAATCTGGTGGTCGACCCAATGCCGGATGAACGCGCTCAGCGGCAATGTTCGCGGCACCCCGTCGACCAGTGCCAGCATGTTGGCACCGAACGTGGTCTGCAGCTGGGTGTGCTTGTAGAGGTTGTTGAGCACGACCTTGGCCACGGCGTCGCGCTTGAGCACGATCACCAGGCGCTGGCCGGTGCGACCCGAGGTCTCGTCGCGGATGTCGGCGATCCCGGCCAGTCGACCTTCCTTGACCAGCTCGGCGATCTTTTGCGCGAGGCTGTCCGGGTTGACCTGGTAGGGCAGCTCGGTCACCACCAAGCAGATGCGGTTCTGGATCTCCTCGACCTCGACCACGGCGCGCATGATGATCGAGCCTCGGCCGGTGCGGTAGGCCTCCTCGATGCCCTTGTGGCCCAGGATGAGCGCCCCGGTGGGGAAGTCCGGGCCCTGGATCTGGGTCATCAGGTAGGCGAGCAGATCTTCGCGGGGTGCTTCAGGGTTCTGGAGGTACCACTGGACCCCGGCGGCAACCTCGCGCAGGTTGTGCGGGGGGATCTGGGTGGCCATGCCGACCGCAATACCGGCCGAGCCGTTGACCAGCAGGTTTGGGAACCGGCTCGGCAACACCGTCGGTTCCTGGGTCTTGCCGTCGTAGTTGTCCTTGAAGTCGACCGTGTCCTGGTCGATGTCGCGGACCATCTCCATCGCCAGTGCCGCCATCCGGCACTCGGTGTATCGCGGCGCAGCCGCCGGGTCGTCACCAGGGGAGCCGAAGTTGCCCTGCCCGTCGACCAGCGGGTAACGCAGCGACCAGTCCTGGACCAGCCGCACCAACGCGTCATAGATCGAGGCGTCGCCATGCGGGTGGTACTGACCCATCACCTCGCCGACGACGCGCGAGCACTTGTTGTAGCCGCGGTCGGGACGGTAGCCCCCGTCATACATCGCGTAGACGACCCGGCGGTGCACGGGCTTCATGCCGTCGCGCACGTCAGGAAGTGCACGACTGACGATGACCGTCATCGCGTAGTCGATGTAGCTGCGCTGCATCTCCAGGTTGATGTCGACCGGCTCGATGCGGTCTGTCTCAATGATCGGCGGCTGCTCAGTCACGCTTTTTTCCTTCGTTCTGTATGGCGGAAGACCCGCGGCCTGGGTTCGTCTTCATCCCTCACCAGTCCTTGCACCTTTGGTGCAGCTTCCTCATCGGTCGCTGCGCTCCCTTGATCGTCAGCTGCACGCTGGCTCGCTGCGCTCACTAGATATCGAGGAACCTCACGTCGCGGGCGTTGCGCTGGATGAAGCCGCGCCGGCTCTCGACGTCCTCGCCCATGAGGATCGCGAAGATCTCGTCTGCGGCCGCGGCGTCGTCCAGGGTGACCTGAAGAAGGATGCGGTGGTCAGGGTCCATCGTGGTCTCCCACAGCTCCTGGTAGTCCATCTCGCCCAGACCCTTGTAACGCTGGATGCCGGCGTCCTTGGGCAGCCGCCATCCCCGACTCAGCCCGGTCTGAACCCTCGAGTCGCGTTCGCGGTCGGAGTAGGCGTATTCGTGCGGGTGGTTGCTCCACTTGAGACGGAAGAGCGGTGGCTGCGCGAGGTAGACGTAGCCGGCCTCGATGAGCGGTCGCATGAAGCGGAACAGCAACGTCAGCAACAGCGTCCGGATGTGTAGGCCGTCCACGTCTGCGTCGGCCATCAGGACGATCTTGTGATAGCGCGCCTTGGCCAGGTCGAAGTCCTCGCCGATGCCGGTGCCGAAGCCGGAGATCAGGGCCTGGACCTCGTTGTTGGCCAGCACCTTGTCGATACGGGCCTTCTCGACGTTGAGGATCTTGCCGCGGATCGGCAGGATCGCCTGGTTGTGAGGGTTGCGACCTCGAACCGCGGAACCGCCGGCGGAGTCACCCTCGACGACGAAGACCTCGCTGATCGTGGGGTCGCTGCTCTGGCAGTCGCGGAGCTTGCCCGGGAGCCCGCCGGACTCGAGCAGACCCTTGCGGCGCGTTGCCTCGCGGGCTTTACGGGCCGCCATCCGTGCCGCAGCCGCCTGCACGGACTTACGGACGATGTCCTTCCCCTCGTTGGGGTGGGCGCTCAACCAGTGGCCGAGCTCGTCGGTCATGGCGCGTTGGACAAACCCCTTGACCTCGGAGTTGCCGAGCTTGGTCTTGGTCTGGCCCTCGAACTGCGGCTCCGCGAGCTTGACCGAGATGACGGCGGTCAGGCCTTCGCGGATGTCGTCACCGGTGAGGTTCTCGTCCTTGTCCTTGAGGAGCTTCTGGTTGCGGGCGAAGTCATTGACCAGCTTGGTCATCGCCGCCCGGAACCCCTCTTCGTGGGTGCCGCCCTCGTGGGTGTTGATGGTGTTGGCGTAGGTGTGAACCGACTCGGAGTACGCGCTGGTCCACTGCAACGCGACCTCGAGGGACATGTGTTTCGTGTCGTCCTCGAGCTCGAAGGAGATGACCTCGGGGTGCACCGGCTCGGAGCGCTTGGAGGAGACAAGGTGCTTGACGTAGTCGACCAGGCCATCCTCGTAGCGGTAGGAGACCGTGCGTGGCTTGAGCGGTTTGTCCTCGAGCTCGACCTCATCCAGCTCCTCGAGCTCGACCTCGTCCCCGGCCGCCTCGATGGCCCGGGGGCGCTCATCGCTCAGGGTGATGGTCAGGCCCTTGTTCAGGAACGCCATCTGCTGGAACCGTGCACGCAGGGTCTCGTACTCATAGGTCGTGGTCTCGAAGATGTCGGGGCTGGCCCAGAAGGTGACCGTGGTGCCGGTCTCGTCAGTGGCTTCGTCCTTGGACAGGTCGGCCGCGGGCGCACCCACCAGGAACGTCTGACGGAAGACGTGGCCACGCTGACGGACCTCGACATCGACCCTGTCGGAGAGGGCGTTGACCACGGAGATGCCGACTCCATGAAGCCCCCCGGAGACCGTGTAACCGGCGCCACCGAACTTGCCGCCGGCGTGCAGCTGCGTGAGCACAACCTCCACGGCCGGCTTGCCCTCGCCGGCCATGATGTCGGTCGGGATGCCACGGCCGTTGTCCACGACCTTGACCCCACCGTCTGCCAGCAGGGTGACCTCGATGTGGTCGGCGTAGCCGGCGAGCGCCTCGTCCACGGAGTTGTCGACGACCTCCCAGACCAGGTGATGCAGACCACGCTCGCCGGTGGAGCCGATGTACATGCTGGGGCGCTTGCGGACCGCTTCCAGCCCTTCGAGGACGGTGATGGCACTCGCGTCGTAGGCCGGGCTCGTGGATTTGGTCGCCTTGGCTGACGTGGCCTCGGGTGCACTCTCAGGGTCGGGCAGGTTCTCTGGGCTGACCTCGGACACTGTGCTCCTTTGGCTTCATGCGGTTGTCACGTGGTTCGCGCGAGACCCTGGCACCTGCATCGCGGTGCGTCGTCCGGGGTCGGGCACGGGAAGCGGCCACACCAGACGTGTCGCTGTCCCAGGGGCGCCTGTGTCGTGCGACACGGATCGTCCCCCGGCACCTCGTCAGGCAGGCCGCCGAATTGTCTCTGAGTCTACCCGTCGGGACAGACAAGACGTTGCTCAGGAGGCCCGTCAACGCCATTTTCCGGTAAATAAACCGGTAGTCCCTAGTCCCCCTACGTGTCGGGACCTATCGCAGGTGTCGCGAGGGTCAGCCGTAGGTGTCGCGAGGACCGGGGCCGGTCGACTTCCGGGGCCCCCTGTTCCATGACGGCGCACTCGGTCCCTGCACCCGAAGCTCCGTGACCGCGTCCTTGCCAACCTCGGTCTCGAGTCGCCCGAGAATCGACGACGACATCAGCCGCATCTGGGTGGTCCACGCGGTCGAGTCAGCGCGAACGGTCAGGACTCCGTCGCTGAACGTCACCGGCTTGCAGTGCTCGGCGACGTTCGATCCGACGATGTCCGCCCAGCGACCCATCACCGCACCAACAGCGACGTCCACGTTCCATCCACGATCGAGCAGCAGGCGGTCCATCTGGTCGCCGAGCAACGCCGGGTCGCGACCAGACCCCGTTGAGCCTGCTGAGCCTTGGCCTTGTTGGCCTGGAGCTCGTCGCTTGCGCATCGGCCTGCTGCCAGGTCGCAGGCCCTTGGCCCGGGCGGCTTCACGAGCACGAGCCAAGGCCGATGCCGCGGCCACGTCGGCTGTGTCCACGTCCGGCTCGCCGACCACGGTGGTTGTGTCACTCGTCACGGCATCAGCCGTGGCGACATCATCGTCCGGCGCTGCACCGGTCCCGACAACCGATACCGCTTCGTCCGATACCGCTTCGTCGCCAACGTGCTCACTGTGGTGCCGTCGACCCGGTCGCTCGTCAGTCGGCACGGGCGACCTGACCCAGGGTCACGCGATACGTCGTGCCGGAGCTGGACAGGACATCAGGCACGTCGCCGGGCACGGCTGCCGTGATCAACACCTGCTCACAGTCCGTGACCAACCCCGCCAGCCGCTCGCGGCGGCCCGAGTCGAGCTCGGCAAAGACGTCGTCCAGGATCAACACGGGATCCTCGCCGAGGTCGTGCCGTAACAGCTGGTACGCCGCCAGCCGCAGTCCGAGGGCAAATGACCAGGACTCGCCATGGCTGGCGTATCCCTTGGCCGGCAGCTGGCCGAGGGTGAGCACCACGTCGTCCCGATGGGGGCCGACCAAAGAGATGCCGCGCTCGATCTCGTTGACCCGTACGGCCTCGAGGGAGGCCAGGAGCTCATCGTGCAGCTCATCCATCTCAGGCACTGCCCCCAGGGCGATCTTTAGGGAGATCTCCTCGCGCAACGAGGACCTGTAGGCGACGCGCGCATCCGACGTCACGTCACTGACTTCGTCGTACGCAGCCGCAAGGTAGGGCGCCAGGTCATGCATGAGACGCAGCCGGGCATAGAGCAGTTGCGCGCCAACCCGGGCGAGGTGGGTGTTCCACACGTCCAGAGTATGCAAAGCGCCCTCGGTCTCGTCCACAGCTTTATCCACAGGAGGTGTGGATAAAGCTGTGGACGAACCACGGGCTCGTCGGGCACCCCGGCGCAGGACAGGCGCCGCCGACTTCAGAAGTGCGTTGCGTTGCTTGAGCACCTTGTCGTAGTCGGCCCTGACCCCAGCCCAGCGCGGCTGCCGCGCCACCAGGAGCTCATCCAGGAAGCGGCGCCGCTCAGAGGGGTCGCCCTTGACCAAGGCCAAGTCCTCGGGCGCGAACATCACCGTTCGCAAGGTCCCCAGGACCTCGCGCGGCTGGGGGACAGGTGAATGATTGAGTCGTGCCCTGTTGCGGCTTCCGTTCGCCCGTCCGACGTTGATCTCGATCTCGACCAGCGTCTCGCGCCCCTCCCGGATCACCGCGCCCCGGACAATGGCTTGTTGCGCACCGAAACGAACCAACGGCGCGTCGCTGGCCACACGATGCGAGCCAAGGGTGGCTATGTAGCCGGCGGCCTCAACCAGATTGGTCTTGCCCTGCCCGTTGAGCCCGATCATGGTGGTGACCCCGGGAGTCAGCGGCAGCTCGGCCTCTGCATAGCTGCGGAAGTCGACGACCGACAGATGCCTCAGGTGCACGATCGCGTCACCGTCGGTCAGTGATCGGTCAGCACACCGGTCTCGCCGGCCTTGGTGACCGCGTGTCCGCCAAACTGGAAGCGCAGCGCGGCCACGGCCTTCATCTGTGGGGAGTCATCCTGACGCGAGGAGAAGCGGGCGAACAACGCAGACGTGATGACCGGCATCGGCACCGCGTGAGCGATGCCTTCTTCCACGGTCCAGCGCCCCTCGCCCGAGTCGTTGACATAGCCCCTGATCTGACCCAGGTCGTGGTCTTCCTCGAGCGCCTTGACCATGAGGTCCAGCAACCACGAGCGCACGACGGTGCCCCGGGTCCAAGCCTTGAAGCTGCCCGGAACGTCCCTGACGCTGTCCTTGGCCATCAGCAGCTCGAATCCCTCGGCATAGGCCTGCATGAGGCCGTACTCGATGCCGTTGTGAACCATCTTGACGTAGTGCCCGGAGCCAACCTCGCCGGCGTGGACGAAACCCTCGTCGCGAGGGCCCTCAGGACGGAGGGCGTCAAAGATCGGCATGACCATCTCGACGTGCTGCGCGTCACCGCCACACATCAGCCCGTAGCCGTTCTCCTTGCCCCACACGCCGCCGCTGACGCCACAGTCGACGAACCCGATCCCCTTGTCCTTGAGCTCCTGCGCGTGCACGATGTCGTCGGTGAACTTGCTGTTGCCACCATCCACAACCAGGTCACCCGGGGAGAGAAGGTCCCCCAGCGCAGTGATGGTCTGGGCAGTGGCATCACCGGCCGGCACCATGACGATCACGACGCGTGGCGTCGGCAGTGCGGCGACCAGCTCTTCGAGGCTGTTGGCATCACGGCTGGTGGAGGAGCGGCTGTAGCCGATGACCTCGTGGCCGGCGGCGCGAATCCGATCGCGCATGTTGCCGCCCATCTTGCCCAAGCCGATGAGACCGATGCGCATGATGTGACTCCTGTAGCAGTGAAGGTTCGTGCGGTGAACTCGTGTGGTGAACGTGGCCTAGCTGGCGAAGCGGACGGGCATCAGGACGTAGCGGTAGGACGTGTCGGCTTCGCCGCCAAGCTCGGCCTGGCCCGAGAGCACGGCTGGACGGCTGCTCTGGGTGAAGGACAGGCGGCTGTAGGCCGTCCCGACCGCTCCCAGCCCATCCAACAAGAACTGGGGGTTGAAGGCAATCTCGATCTCGGGGCCGGTCGTCACGGCCTCGACAGCTTCGCTGGCCTGAGCGTCATCGCCGGTGCCCGCTTCGATGACAACCTGGCCCTCGCTGAAGCGGAGGCGAACAGGAGTGTTGCGTTCGGCCACCAACGCGACTCGCTTGACCGCCTCGACCAACGCGGTCGTCTCGATGACCGACTCGGTATCAGCGCTGGAGGGAAAGATTGAGGTGACCTTGGGGTACTCGCCATCAAGGAGCCGCGTGGTCGAGCGGCGCTGTCCAGCCTCGAACCCGATCAAACCATCCGCAGCACCACCGAGGTGGATCTCGACCGAACCTGAGGCGCCGAGCGCCTTGGCTGTGTCCGACAGCGTCCGGGCCGGCACCAGGGCGACATGGCTGGCGTCACTGACCTCGGGGTTCCAGGTCAGCTCGCGCATGGCAAGCCGGTAGCGATCGGTGGCGAGAAGGGTGATCTTGTCGCCCTCGATCTCGATCCGCACACCGGTCAGGATGGGCAGGGTGTCGCCTCGGTCAGCGGCGATCGACACCTGGGCCACGGCCTGGGTGAGGACATCGCCGGCGATGGTGCCACTGATGGCGGGTGATGCCGGCAGGGTGGGGTAGTCGTCAGCTGGCATCAGCAGCAGGCTGAACCGGCTCGAGCCACAGGTGACCTGGACCTTGCTGCCGGCGGTGGTCACGTCAACGGGACGGTTCGGCAGGTTGCGGGAGATGTCAGCCAGGAGCCGGCCGAGAACCAGAACCGTGCCTGGCTCGGCAACCTCTGCGGCGACCGTGATCTTGGCCGAGACCTCGTAGTCGAAGGCAGACAAGGTCAGAGTTCCCTCATCGCTGGCCTCGATCAGCACGCCGGCCAGCACGGGGACTGGCGGACGATTCGGCAGGCCGCGGGCAACCCACGTCACAGCCTCGGCGAGAACATCGCGTTCGACCCGAAACTTCATCGGTGACCCGCCCTTCGACACACACGAGTGATACAAGCCCGCACACGGAGGTGCGCACTGACCCTAATGCCACGGGGCCCCCCGGCCAACACCGAATCGCAAACTTGATGACGACCAACGTGTTGGCAGTGCCCTCTCCCCAGGGCTGTATCCCCAAGTACTCGGGGCCGAACCCATCTTCCTAGGTCTCATCGTTGTAGTAGGGCCTGTGGATCGTGTGGACAACTGCCGTTGTTGCAGGTGACGCGGCGCGTGAACCTGTGGATGACCCGTGGACGATGGATGTGGACAAGTCAGGCCTGTTGTGGACGTCGGCGAACTGTCCACAGGGCGGGCCCCGAGATCCGGAGTTATCCACTGAAGAAGGTGGGGTCATCCACGGGTTGTCCCCGCCCTGTCCCCAACCCAGGTTCTTGTAGGTAAGCCTTCCCTTTCCCCAGAGTTATCCACAGACTGTGGATAGACCTTGGGACAAAGGGGGTGGTAACGGACAGGTACCGCCGGGCGCACCCCGGTGGACGACCCCTGTGGACCGGGTTACATCAATCCGCGGAGCGCGGCGACGGCGGTCAGCGGGACTGGTTGCGGATCCGGTTGGTCAGCTCGGTGACCTGGTTGTAGATCGCGCGGCGCTCGGACAGGAGCTTGCGGATCTTGCGGTCGGCATGCATCACGGTGGTGTGGTCCCGACCTCCGAACTGCTGGCCGATCTTGGGTAGCGACAGGTCGGTGAGCTCACGGCAGAGGTACATCGCGATCTGTCTGGCCGTGACCAGCACGCGGGAGCGCGACGACCCGCAGAGGTCCTCAATGGTCAGACCGAAGTAGACCGCGGTCTGCGCCATGATCGTGGCGGCCGTGATCTGGCTCCCCAGGTCGTACGGGAAGATGTCCTTGAGCACGATCTCGGCCAGATTGAGGTCGACGGGCTGCCGGTTGAGGCTGGCAAACGCCGTGACCCGGATGAGCGCACCCTCGAGCTCACGGATGTTCGTCGAGATCTTGCTGGCGATGAACTCCAACACCTCATCGGGGGTGGTCATCTTCTCCTGGATAGCCTTCTTGCGAAGGATGGCGATCCGCGTTTCGAGGTCGGGGGGCTGGACGTCGGTGAGCAGACCCCACTCGAAACGGCTGCGCATCCGCTCCTCGAAACCACTCAGCTGCTTGGGTGGTAGGTCGGAGGTGATGACGACCTGCTTGTTGGCGTTGTGCAGGGCGTTGAAGGTGTGGAAGAACTCCTCCTGGGTCTGCACCTTGCCCTGCAGGAACTGGATGTCGTCGATCAGCAGCACGTCCACGTTGCGATATCGGCTCTGGAAGGACGAGGCCTTGTCGTCGCGGATGCTGTTGATGAAGTCGTTGGTGAACTCCTCGGAGTTCACGTACCGCACGCGCACGTTCGGATACAGATTGCGTGCGTAGTGGCCAATCGCATGCAGCAGGTGGGTCTTGCCCAGTCCGGACTGGCCGTAGACGAACAACGGGTTGTAGGCCTTGGCCGGAGCTTCTGCCACCGCCACGGCGGCCGCGTGGGCGAAGCGGTTGCTGGCGCCGATGACGAAGGTGTCGAAGGTGTATTTCGGGTTGAGCCGGGCTGCCTCGACCTCGTTGGCCTCACGGTCGGCTATCCGTGGGCGACCAGTCTGTGTGGAGCCGTAGGCGTCAGGAGGCACCCTACGGAACGTGCTGAACGGGGAGTCCAGGTCGTGGGAGTCTTCGGACTCAAGCTCCGTCAGGCTGGCCAGATCAGTGGCGTCCTCGAACTCGGCTTCATTCTCCGCGCGCAAGGCCGGGTCAACGGTGACCGCGAGACGGATATCTGTGCGCAGCTGGCGGCACAGCTCAGCGAGGACCTGCTCGCGCACCTTGGTCTCGATGATGTCCTTGGTGAAGTCGTCCGGTACGGCCAGCAGTGCGGTCTGGTCCAGCAGGCCGACAAACTTGGCCTGGCGCAGGAAGGCCCGGTGCGTCGGGGGCAGCCCGGCGGCATCCAGGACGGTCAGAGTGCTGTGCCAGACGTGGCCGAAATCAATAGGTTGTTCAGTCACGATCGGTACAGCCCCACTCCTCTTGCCCTGATCCCATCGCGCTGGTCGGCGACTGGGGAGCATCGTATGCCCTCCCTCCACACAGTTATCCACAGATTGTGCATAATGCGCGAAATTGCGAAAGATCACGACGCCAACACGGCTACCGCCCTTAGATCAGGGCGACCAGACAAGGATTTCCTCGTTGAGCTATTCAGAAAAGCTGTGTCGCTCGGCGTGTCGCCTGACAGGGCCATCGGCGTTGGTTCACCATAGGCGGTTTCGTCGTGCGTGTTGTCAGCGGCCTCGCCACCCCAGATGGGTTTGACCGTGCCCTGTCGATTCACGTACCTTGGACGGGGCCTGTGTTGACGGCCACTCTCGCATGCCTGCGGCAGTCCTGTTTTGTCTGTCCGCGACGGCATCGTCCGACTTTGTACCCCGCACCACCTTCAGCACAGATCCATGCATGGCTGTGCAGTAACGGAGAAACCTCGTGAGCAAGCGCACGTTCCAGCCGAACAACCGCCGCCGGGCCAAGACCCACGGCTTCCGTCTGCGCATGCGGACCCGCGCCGGCCGCGCCATCCTGGCTGCTCGTCGCCACAAGGGTCGCTCCGAACTGTCCGCCTGAGGCTCGAAGCGTGCTGCCCGGGCGTCATCGGCTGCGAACCGCCGCCGATTTCGCCGCAGTCTTCCGGGGGGCACGCGGAGCAGGCGGATCTCGTTCGGGCAGCCATCTCATGGTGGTGCATGCCAACTCGACCGACGCGCGCGCGGGTCAACCGCCGCGGGTCGGTTTTGTCGTCTCCAAGGCTGTGGGCAACGCGGTGGTCCGGAACCGTACCAAGCGGATCCTGCGGGCTCTCATGAGCGCACGGATGGGTCAACTGCCGGACGGTGTCGACGTGGTTGTCCGAGCGAACGCTGATCTGCCGGGAACGCCGACCAGCACTGTGGCGCAAGAGCTGGACAAGCTCCTGGCCACGGTCATGCGCCGGGTCGCGTCACAGGAAGGACACTGAGGTTCGTATGCCGCTTCCGCCCGTAGGTGCCATGGTCGCTGCCCCCGCGATCTGGCTGATCAAGGCCTACCAGCTGGTCGTGTCTCCCATGCGGCCGCCGACGTGTCGGTTCTATCCGTCCTGCTCTGCCTATGCGCTGACCGCCATAGAGAGGTTCGGCCTCGCACGCGGTTCGTGGCTCGCAGCCCGACGCCTGCTGCGCTGCCATCCGTGGACCCCTGGCGGCGTCGACCACGTTCCGCCCACTGTCGGCTCTCATGGCCGTCACCCACCCGCTCGTCCCACCCACCAGACCTGAGCACGTTCGGTGACCATCGGCATACCGGCTGGTCGCCGCCCCATCGGTGAACGAACAGTTCACCCACAACAGAGGACCTGATGTTGGATACCGTGCTCTACCCACTCGAGTGGGTTGTCGCCTGGCTGATGGTCAACTTCCACCAAGCCTTCTCGTTCGTCGGTCTTCCGAAGGACTCCGGGTTCACCTGGTCCCTATCCATCGTGGGCCTGGTCATCGTCATCCGGATCGTCCTGATCCCGTTGTTCGTCAAGCAGATTCACGCCTCACGGCGGATGCAGCTCATCCAGCCCGAGATGCAGAAGATCCAGAAGAAGTACAAGGGCAAGTCCGATCCTGAGTCCCGGCAGGCGATGACCCAGGAGACGATGGGTCTCTACAAGCGCACGGGCACCAACCCATTCTCGTCCTGTCTGCCGATCCTGCTGCAGTCGCCGGTCTTCTTCGCCCTCTTCAGGGTGCTCCAGGGCCTGACCAAGATCGGGCAGGGCATCCAGGACCCGATCGGCCCAATGACCAAGGAGCTGGCTCGCTCAGCCGAGGGGTCCACGGTCTTCGGTGCCCCGCTCTCGTCCTACTTCGTGGGGGCGGGCGAGAGTCCACAACCCCTCAACACCCAGATCGTCACCGTGCTGCTGATCATCCTCATGTCGGCCACAACGTTCACCACCCAGCGTCAGCTGATGATGAAGAACATGCCGGCCAACGCCCTGGACAACCCGTTCGCCAAGCAGCAGAAGGCCCTGCTCTACCTGATGCCGGTGTTCTTTGCCTTCTCCGGGATCAACTTCCCGATCGGGGTCCTGCTCTACTGGACGACCACGAACGTGTGGTCGATGGGCCAGCAGTTCTACACCATTCGCCGGATGCCAGCCCCAGGCTCACCCGCTGAGAAGGCCTTGGAAGCCCGCCGGATCAAGAGCGGCAAGGAGCACAAGAAGTTCTCCATCCCGGGACTGACCCATGACAGCGAGGCCGAGGAGATCCAGGACACTCCGGTGGCCGAGACCAAACCCAAGTCGGGCCAGCGCCAACAACCCAAGCGCAAGAACAGGGGCAAGCCCGCGGGGCCAAATGACCCCAAGCCGGGCCCGACACCGCCGGCAACTGCGGACGGCGACTCGTAGCAAGGACCGCGTCCGGACCGAGCCTTGGGCCTCTGGCCAGCAAGGATGACAACGTCAGTGCCCATGCAAGGCCCAAACAAACGTCATGAACACCCCGACACCTTCGCGGACCGACCCGGTCCGGCAGACCGCATCACAGGAGACAAAATGACCGAAAAGGACATTTCGACAGTCGATGAGCAGGATGCATCCTGGGCAGCGAGTACACCGTCAGTGGACACACCGACTGTGGACACGCCGACTGTGGACACGCCGACTGTGAGCACACCGGCCGTGAGCCCACCGGTCGAAGAGGCGCCCCAAGACGGTGCAACGGACGTGGCCAGTGAGGTCGAGCCGACCAAGACCAAGAGGCCATCACTCCTGGAACGAGAGGGCGAAGTCGCGGCCGACTTCCTGGAGCAGCTCCTTGATATCGCCGACATGGACGGCGACATTGATGTGGACGTTGACGGCGACCGCGCGGCGGTGGCGATCGTGGACTCTGAGGAAGGCCGCGTCTCGCGCCGGCTGGTGGGCACTGACGGCAAGGTCCTGGAGGCACTGCAGGAGCTCACCAGACTGGCGGTTCAGGCTGCGACCGGTGAACGGAGCCGACTCATGCTTGACGTGGCCGGCCATCGGGCCCAGCGCCGGGCGGCTGTGGTGGCTATTGCCCAAACGGCCATCGCCACGGTGAAGGCCACTGGAGAACCGGTGCCGATGGAGCCTATGACCGCGTTCGAGCGCAAGGTTGTCCATGACACGGTGCTGGCGGCCGGGCTGGGTTCAGAGTCCGATGGCGTTGAGCCGCACCGTCACGTGGTGATCCTGCCGGCGTGACTGAACAGCCGCACTTCTCTGTTTCACGTGAAACAGGCCGGGAGTACAGGGCCGGTGCCCTCTACACAATCGCCCAGCGACCAACGTCTGCCCTGCGACGAGTCGCGTCCCGAACAGTCCCTTCCGGTGCCGTGACATCCGCATGAGTAACGCCACATCGGCCGGGTCCGGGATCGCAGACGATCCGCAGCGGGCTGAGCAACGAGTGGCACCCCCAGCTCCTGCCGGAGCGGCCCAGGTGTTTGGCGACCGGTTGGCTCTGGCTGAGCGGTTCACGGCGATCCTGGCAGACACGGGCGTCTCCCACGGGCTGATCGGACCGCGAGAGGTTCCCCGGCTGTGGGATCGGCACGTCCTCAACTGTGCGGTCATCCACCCGGCAATTGACGTTGGCCAAAAGGTGATTGACGTGGGATCAGGGGCGGGACTGCCCGGCCTCGCACTTGCCATCGCACGTCCCGATCTGGACCTTCACCTGGTCGAGCCGATGTTGCGGCGGACAAACTGGCTGTCAAGGGCAGTCGATGAGCTGGAGCTGACCAACGTCACGGTGCACCGCGGCCGGGCCGAGCAGTTCTGGGGGGTCTTGAGTGCGCCCGTGGTCACAGCTCGCGCTGTGGCGCGACTGAGCGAGCTCGCTGGCTGGTGTCTGCCGTTGCTGGCGCCGGGCGGATCCCTGTTGGCGCTCAAAGGGTCGCGAGCCGCAGAAGAGCTGGAGACCGACCGAGCCTTGCTGCGCCGGATGGGTGCTGTATCGGAGGTCATCGAGACCTTTGGCCGCGGCGTCGTTGATCCAGAGACGACGGTGCTTCGCGTCGTCCTGGGAGATCACCCCAGCCGGCGGCCCGGGAGAAAGAAGTCCAAAAGCAAAGGCCCACGCCGAAGCTGATCGCGGGATGAGTCGGCAGGAGCCGATACGGTAGGTCCGGTTGACGGTCAGGGTTCTGACTGTGACGAGAGATTGAGGTGGCACGTGACGACGTCTGGATTGGCTCACAGCGGGCTTGGTTGGCCCTCGGATGGTGCGGCGGACGTTGGCGTGCCGTCAGCCGGCCTGGGGTGGCCCGGTCGGGATAAGTCCTCACAGCGTGCACTCGAACCACAGAGGGACGTTGCCACGCAGCCCGGGACTCCACCGACTGACGTCTTTGTTTCACGTGAAACAGCAAGCAGCGAATACGACGAGTACGACGAGCAACTGTCCGAGCGAGAGCAGCTAGCCGCATCGTTGCCGGAGCCCGGCGCGGAGACGCCCCTGGCCCGGGCGGTCGCGGAGGACGCGCGGCGGCGGATCTCATTGACCGGCAAGATCTTCCCCAAGCCCGATCACACCCGGGTCTTGACGGTGGCAAACCAGAAGGGCGGGGTGGGCAAGACGACCACCACGGTGAACGTTGCCGCCGCCCTCGCCCAAGCAGGGCTTCGCGTACTCGTCGTCGACATTGATCCTCAGGGGAACGCCAGCACCGCTCTGGGAATCGACCACCATGCTGACGTCCCCAGCATCTACGACGTCTTGGTGGACGGTAAGGCCATCGTCGACGTGGTGCAGGAGTGCGTGGACGTTCCCAACCTGTGGTGTGTCCCGGCGACCATCGACCTTGCAGGCGCCGAGATCGAGCTGGTTTCGCTGGTTGCCCGTGAGATGCGGATGCAGCGGGCGTTGACCGCCTACATTGACGGCACGGCCGATCGTGGCGAAGAACGCTACGACTATGTACTGATCGACTGCCCGCCAAGTCTGGGACTGCTCACCGTCAACGCGTTTGTCGCAGCGGACGAGGTCTTCATCCCGATCCAGTGCGAGTACTACGCCTTGGAGGGGCTCTCCCAGCTGCTGAAGAACGTCGAGCTGATCAAGAGCCACCTCAACCCGGGCCTGCACGTGTCGACCATCCTGCTCACCATGTACGACGGTCGCACCCGTCTTTCGGCCCAGGTCGCCGAGGAAGTTCGAACTCACTTCCCCGCGCACGTGCTACGCGCGACAGTGCCTCGTTCGGTGCGAATCTCAGAGGCGCCGAGCCATGGACAGACGGTGATGACGTATGACCCTTCCAGCAGTGGGGCGCTGTCCTACCTTGAGGCAGCCGGCGAGCTTGCGGACCGCGGCGCGGCCGGTCAGGGCGCAGTCGGATCCGCCCCTGCCGCGGGGAGCAGCTCCCCGAGCAGCCACTAGCGTGTGTCCATCCCGGGCGGGAACCTCGCTCCGGTCGTGTGTGTTTCAGAGAGGTCGATGGCTATGAGCGAAAAGCGTCGTGCACTGGGTCGGGGACTCGGAGCACTCATCCCGACGGCTCCGGGTGATGGCCGCAGCCGGCCGATGGACGTCTTCTTCAAGGACAACTCGGCGGACCAGGCCGGGTCGACCACGACTGTTTCACGTGAAACACCTCTGAACGGTTCCGATCGGATCAACGGCTCGCGCCCCGGGCAGGATGATGGCGGGGTCGGCGGTGACAACGGGTCGGTCGCCGCGCCGTCCGTGGGCCACCAGGCTGAATCGGGGCTCGACCTGGCGCCGGTCCCAGGAGCCCGATATGCGGAGCTCTCGGTGCTCAGCATCCGACCGAACCCGAGGCAACCACGCCAGGTCTTCGACGATGACGATATGGCCGAGCTGGTCAACTCCATCCGGGAGGTCGGGGTGCTGCAGCCCGTGGTCGTGCGGCCCATGCCAGCTGAGGAGCTCGACAGCTCCGCAGGTCAGAGCCCTGATGGGGCCGAGCGACCGCAGTTCGAGCTGATCATGGGCGAGCGTCGCTGGCGGGCCACCCAAGCCGCCGGGCTGGCGTTCATTCCGACGATCATCAAGGACACCGACGACGACGACCTCTTGCGGGATGCCCTCCTGGAGAACTTGCACCGCAGTCAGCTGAACTCGTTGGAGGAAGCAGCCGCCTACCAGCAGCTGCTGGACGATTTTGGCTGCACCCACGACGAGCTGGCGACCCGGATAGGTCGGTCACGGCCGCAGATCTCCAACACCCTGCGGCTGCTCAAGCTCCCCCCACTGGTGCAGCGGCGCGTCGCCGCTGGCGTCTTGAGTGCCGGCCACGCCCGCGCACTGCTCGGACTTGCCGACGGTGCCTCGATGGAACGCCTCGCGCAGCGGATCGTGGCCGAAGGCCTTTCGGTGCGCAACGTCGAAGAGATCGTCACGCTCGGCGGTGATGATGCTCCCCGAGCTCGCAAACCGCGCGCAGGTGGTCGCCACCCCCAGATGGATGACCTGGCTTTGCGGCTGTCCGACCGCTTTGATACGCGGGTGCGGATCAATCTTGGTCAGCGCAAGGGCAAGCTGACGGTCGAGTTCGCCTCGGTCGAGGACCTCAACCGGATCGTCGCCATGTTTGGCCCTGCCCCGGCCTAACCTGCTTGCGCCGGTGCCCCCCGTGAGCCTGGGGTCCGTCACAGGCAAGCGTCAGCTGGTCTTCAGCGCGCGTTCCACGATGCCGGCGTAGACCTGCGACGTTTCGAGCCCGGCAGCCTCGATCGCCATCGGGAAGAGTGACGTCTCGGTCATTCCGGGGGAGACGTTGGCTTCCAGGAACCACGGACGCTCGTCGGCGTCGATGATCAGGTCAACCCGGCTCAGGTGCTGGTGGCCGAGCGTGCGGTAGGCCGTGATGCTGGCGGCGGCCGCAGACTCGGCTGCCGAGCTGCTCAACCGTGCCGGGGTGAAGAACTCCGTGGCGCCGGCGGTGTAACGCGCCTCGTAGCTGTAGACGCCTCCGTCCGGCACAATCTCGACGGCGGGAAGGCTCCGCGCCTGGCCGTGTTCGTCCTCGACGATCGAGATCGCCACCTCGGTACCCGCGATGAAGTGTTCAATCAAAGCAATATCACCATATGCATAGGCCGCTATCATCGCTGAGGGGAGATCTGCAGCGGACCTGACGATGGTCAAGCCCAGGGCGGACCCCCCACGCGTTGGCTTCACCGCCAGCGGCAGGCCGAGCGAGTCGACCACCGACTTCAGGAGCGCGGTGGCGCCCAGCTCACGGAACGTGGCGTGGGAGAGTGCTACTCCGGCAGGGGTGGCGATGCCTGCGGCAGCCAGCAGCGCCTTGGCGACAGGCTTGTCCCACGTCAGGTGGCAGGACGCTGGACGCGAGCCGACGTACGCAATACCCAATGATGCCAACACATCCCGCAAGGCACCATCCTCTCCAGTGGCGCCATGCAGCACCGGCCACACGACCTCGGGGGGAGAGCTCTTGATCGCGTCGACCAGCGTTTGGTCCACGTCGCGGACGTGGACCTCGACGCCGGAGCGGCTCAGCGCATCGGCAACGCGACGGCCCGACCGCAGTGACACATCGCGTTCGTGGCTGAGTCCGCCGGCCAGAACCAGGACGTGTCTCATAGTGACATCCTCACGACGAAGGGCGCGCGGACAGGCGCCCAGGCTGGGGGGCAGGGGAGCGCAACGCCGAGTGAGAATCTCACGGCGCGCATCACGAGAGGTCAGGTGCAGGGGACTGAACGCTGCGGGACGGAGGAGTACGACCTGCCGTCACGTCATAGGGCCCAAAGGTCTCGAGCAGCTCGAGCTCGGACTGCACCACGCTGGCAAACCGGCGCACACCCTCGCGGATGCGGTCAGGGTCGGGATAGCAGTAGGACAGCCTCACATGGCGATGCCCGGTGCCGTCGGCGAAGAAGGCAGTGCCCGGCACATAGGCCACCCGTTCGGTGATCGCGCGCGGCAACATGGCCTTGGCGTTGAGGCCGTCCGGCAGGGTTAGCCAGACGTAGAAGCCGCCCTCGGGGTGGGTCCAGCTCGCTTGGGGCAGGAGGGCACCCAGCGACTCGATCATGGCGTCGCGCCGCTCTCGGTAGAGCTCGCGGTAGACCTTGATCTGGGCTTTCCAGTCGCAGGTGGCCAGATAGGCCGACACGGTCATCTGCGCGTATGTGGATGGGCACAGGATCGCCGACTCGCTTGCCAGCACCAGCTTTTCGCGTACGGCGTGGGGAGCCAACGCCCATCCCACGCGAAGTCCCGGTGCGAAAGTCTTGGAGAAGGTACCGAGATAGACCACCCCTTCATCGGACATCGAGCGCATGGCGGCAGGCGGGTCGCCCTCGAAGCCGAGGAGGCCATAGGGGTTGTCCTCGAGCACGAGGATGCCGTGACGTTGGCAGATCTGGAGGATCTGCGGTCGTCGTTGCAGGGATAACGTGGTGCCAGCAGGGTTGTGAAAGTTCGGGACGGTGTAGAGGAACTTGATGCGCTTGCCGGAGGCCAACAGCTCGTTGATCCGCTCCTCGAGGGCGTGCGGCACGAGGCCGTCGTTGTCGGAGGCCACGTGGGCAACGTAAGCCTGATAGGACGCGAAGACCCCCAGGGCACCGACATAGCTGGGCGCCTCGGCGAGCACGACATCGCCGGGGTCGATGAAGATGCGGGTGACCAGGTCCAGCGCCTGTTGGGACCCGGTGGTCACCACGACATCATCGGTGTGGGCGGAGATCCCCTCCAGCGCCATGACCTCCAGGATCTGCTCGCGCAGCGTCGGGTCGCCCTGTCCGGAGCCATACTGCAACGCCGTCAGCCCGTGGGTCGCGAGCATCTGAGCAACGGTGGTGGCGACCATGTCCATGGGAAGCGCCGAGAGGTTCGGCATACCGCCGGCCAGGGAGACGACCTCGGGACGCGAGGCGACGGCAAACAACGCGCGGATCTCCGAGGTGGTCATGCCCGCGGTCCGCTGTGCGTAGGACTGCATCCACGGGTCGAGTCGCGAGCCGTGCGAAGCCTCGCGGATGGTGTCCTCGGGGCGCTCGATGGCGGAAGCGGGCTGACCTGCCGTGTCAGTCATGACCTTCCTCCTCTCGCTGTCGGCTGGGGTAACTGCAACCAAAGGGTATGCCGCGCCGTGCGGCACGTGGTAGGAGTCTCCCATGCAGGTTCCTGCTGATGGTGGTTCGACTCGTGACAGCGACGTGTTTCACATGAAACGTCGCCGGGTAGTCGAGCCTGTTCGTGGGGGTGTCTCGTCATGAGTGGCGCCGGGCGTCAGATCTCCTCGCTGACCCTGGATCGGGTATCGGACCTGCCGGAACCGTGCGTTTCGTGCATCTTCTGGGAGCTCGATCCCGCGTTGGCTGCCGCATCCATCGCGCGAGGGGACTCGGGTCTGGACAAGGAGTCCTGGTTCTCAGCAGCGATGTTGGAATGGGGCAGCGTCGGCCAGATCGCTTATGTCGACGAGGTTCCCGCGGGATACGTGACCTATGCGCCGCCGTATCTGGTGCCGAGGTCGGCCGCCTTCCCGACGTCACCCGTGTCTGCCGATGCCGTGATCCTGATGGCCGCACGGGTCCTCCCCGACTTTGCCGGTCAGGGACTCGGGCGGGTGCTCATCCAGAGTGCGGCCAAGGACGTGATGCGTCGCGGGGTGCGGGCAATCGAGGCCTTCGGGTACCGAGGCGACCCCGACTCACCCAAGGGGGGGTGCGTGATCCCCAACGGCTTCCTGACAGCGGTGGGTTTCAAGACCGTTCGCGATCACCGGACCTACCCCCGCCTGCGCTTGGACCTGCGCACCACCCTGACCTGGCGAGAAGACATGGAAGCCGCAGTGGAGCGATTGTTGGCCTCGGTCAGGGCGCCCAGCCTGAGCCAGGGGCGTCGCGCCTGACGCATCCGAGGCGCATCAGGCGCGACCTCAGGCCGGCTTGTCCTGGGCGGCTCGGTGTGAGTCGAGGAAGGCGCGCAGGTCATGGAGACGCAGGACGCCTGTTGCGAAGGTGTCATCCTCGCCGAGGTACATCCGTTGAAGGGCAATGACAATGGCCTCCGCCACGGTGTCCCGGAACGCTGGGTCGGCCAGCCTTGCCGCATCCTCCTCATGGCTGAGATACCCCGCCTCGATCGTCACGGCGGGCATCCGGGTGCGCTGGAGCACGGACCACGCGCGGGGGTGTGACCGACAGTCGGCCAATCCGGTGCGAGCCACGACCTCGCGTTGGATCAGGTCGGCGAGGTGCTCGCCCACGGCTGACCACGCGCCGAAACGCTCCTGACCGTAGAAGAACGTGGCGACGCCACTGGCTCGTGACTGATCCGTGGAGTCGCAGTGCAGGGACAGCATGATGTCGGCGCCGGACTCGTTGGCCATCGCCGCGCGCGTGAGCTCGTCGGGGCAGGTTGTCGCGGATCGGGTGAACAGCACCGTCACACCGATGGCGCTGAGGCGGCCTTCGACGCGTCGGGCCAGGTCGAGCGTGACCTCGGACTCCGCCAGGCCGTGGGCGATGGTCCCGGTCTCATCTCCGCCGTGACCGGGATCCAGCACGACGGTCCGCCCTGTCAGGCTGTGTCCGGAGCGCCGGACCAGTTCTTGCTCACGCAGAGTGTGCGGGGACCCACCGGATACGGCACGAGACAGGGCCGCAAAAGCTCGAAGGGTCTCGGGACCGACGTGGCCGTCGACGGCCAGCCCGACCCCGCACTGGAAGCGCCGGACAGCCTTCTCGGTGTTGGCACCAAACACGCCATCGACCCGGTCAGGGCTGAAACCCAGGGCCAGGAGGCGCTCCTGGAGCTGAGCCACGTCGTCACCCTGCAACAGATGGCCGGGGGTGTGGGAGAGGATGCGATCGCCCAGAGTCCAGCGGGCACCGTCGAGGGCAATGTAGGTCTGTGGTCCGACCATGCCGTCGACGATCAGACCTCGCCGCTGCTGGAACGCCCGCACCGCGCGGGCCAGCTCCTCGTCGTAGACGTCTGAGAGCTGACTCTCTGAGTGCGGCGACTCCGCAGCCTCAGCCGCCCCGGGACCTTCGGCCTCAACTGGTGCCGCTGGGGCCAGGTCGCGGGTGGCCCGCAACAGGGCGCGGATGGAACGCACCACGACCCCCTCGTCACCCAGGCGGTAGAGCGCAACGGGCTGGTCCGACATACCTGCCCCTCCGGCGTGGAGCTGTCACGATTGACAGCAGGAACCGAGCCTATCGGCAATGCCGGGGTGACGTGCGGTCCCGATCAGGGTTGCCCGTCACGAGCTCGGGCGGGGCGCAGTCAGCCGAGGTATTCAGACAGCTCGCGGATCAGCTTGGGCTTGGGCAGGGCACCTACCAGGGTCTTGACTACCTTGCCCTTGACGTAGACGTTCATCGTCGGGATGCCCGTGATGCCGTAACGCGAGGTGACCTCAGGGTTCTCGTCGGTGTTGAGCTTGACGACCGACACCTTGCCGGCGTGCTCGGTGGCCAGCTCCTCGAGGATGGGGGCCACCGCCTTGCAGGGGCCGCACCACGGCGCCCAGAAATCGACGATGACCGGCACCTCGCTCATCAGGACATCGGTGTCGAACGTCGCGTCGGTGGTCTCCTTGGTAGCTCCCACGGCGGGGGCTCCTTTCCTGGGTTGAAGCTGGAAACGATCGGTGTGCTGGTCAAGAGTGGCTAGCTGACGACAGCCGTGTGGGCAGACTGCGCAGAGGTGATACCAAGAGCGGGCTCCGCGTCGAGATGAAGGTCGGCGAGGAACCGCTCGGCGTCCAGTGCTGCAGCGCAGCCCGAGCCCGCGGCCGTGATCGCTTGGCGGTAGGTGTGGTCGACGAGGTCGCCCGAGGCGAAGACGCCAGGGATGTTGGTTGCCGTGGTGCCACTGCCGACCAGCACGTAGCCCTGGGAGTCGAGGGCGACGACACCCTTGATCAGCTCGTTGCGGGGGTCATGGCCGATCGCGACGAACACGCCCGTGACGGGCAGCAGTCGCGTCTCGCCGCTGACCGTGTCACGCAAGGTCACGCCGGTCACCTTGTCCTCACCGTGGATGGCGTCCACGGCCGAGTTCCAGGCGAAGTGGATCTTGTCGTTGGTCATGGCGCGCTCGACCATGATCTTGGAGGCGCGCAGCTGGTCGCGTCGGTGCACGATCGTCACGGATCGGGCGAACCTGGTCAGGAAGGTGGCTTCCTCGATGGCGGAGTCGCCGCCGCCGACGACCACGATGTCCTGGTCGCGGAAGAAGAAACCGTCGCAGGTTGCGCACCAGGAGACGCCGTGTCCGGACAGACGCTTTTCGTCCGGCAGCCCGAGCTGCCGGTAGGCCGAGCCCATCGCCAGGATCACGGCGTGGGCCGACCAGGTGTTGCCCTCGCCGTCCGTGACCGTCTTGACGGGGCCTTCGAGGGACACCGCGGTGACGTCGTCCCGGATGAGCTCTGCGCCGAAACGCTCGGCTTGTGCGCGCATGGCATCCATCAGGTCAGGACCCATGATGCCGGTCGGGAAGCCGGGGAAGTTCTCGACCTCGGTGGTGTTCATCAGGGCGCCACCTGCGGTGACCGAGCCCTCGAAGATGACCGGATTGAGGTTGGCGCGGGCTGCATAGACGGCAGCGGTGTATCCGGCCGGTCCCGAGCCGATGATGATGACGTTACAAACGTCGGTGCTGCTCACGCTGCTCACGCTTGGCTGTCCTTTGTGGGTCGTGGGGATCTCGTCTGCTGTCAACCGATTCTATGGCGAGGTTGTTCCACCGCCGCCACTGGCCATGCGGCTCGGAGCAGCCGCCCGGACCGCTCAGGGCAGCACGATGCCTTGATGCAGCAAGGAGGCGTCGGCTTGTGAGCACCCTCGCCCGACGGCATACGCAGTCTGTACGCCGTCCGTCGTGGCCACGATGATCGCCGCAGGTTGTCCCTCGTAGAACGCGAGGTCGGCCTGGACCATCTGCGCGCGGTCGGCGCCGATCGCACCGAGACAGTCGGTAAGACCACTGGCCGTGCCTATCCGGCCGGCAGCCGAGGAGTCGGCCATCGGTTGGGGCGAGTCGAACGCGACGTCGTGCAGGTTCCGGGCTTGCGTCACGAAAGCGGCTTGGGTGTATCGGACAGAGGACACGCGGATCCGGATCGACGCGGGAGTGACGCCGCCGCCGGCCACGGCCTTGTCGTCGCTCGTCGGGGCTCGACTACTGGACTCACGGTCGGCGGAGGCGAGGGCGGACGACGCAGTGCTGGTCACACCGCCGGACTGGCTGTCCCGGAGCAGGTTGTTGCCGAGGACTCCGATCAGGACGACCGCAGCAGCGGCGCCGGCGAGCGAGAAGAGGAGTCGTCCGGGGCGACGTCGCGTGGCGAGGAGTGGGCTGACCGACGCGCCCGAGGCGAGGACTGCTCGTTGGGCCTGCTCGGCGGCGAGGCTCGCGCTGATCCGCTCGACCACATAGGCCGGCATCGGGTCGGGCTCAGGCAGCCCGGACAGAAGGGCGCGAACACCGGTCTGGTCGTCGTCCGGCGACGATCCGACGGGTTTGCGGGGGGCGATCAGGGTGCTCACCTCGATGTCGGTAACGAGTCGTTCAGCGGCTGGCTCTGCGTTGGCTGGATCTGCGGTCTGGTCGGGCAGCTCGGACGGCAGGTGCGTCGAGGTGCTCCGCCTGGGTATGACGTCAGGAGGGTGCCATTGGTTCCTTCGGAGGGTGGCTCACGGGTTTGTGGGGTGGTGCAGGCAGGCCCAACAAGGGCACCATTGCTGCCCGTCCTCGCGCGCATCGGGACTTGATGGTGCCCTCCGCGACATCAAGGATGCTGGCCGCCTCGGTGATGCTGAGTCCGTGCATGTCGACCAGCACCAAGGCCATCCGCTGGCCTTCAGGCAGCTGCTCGAGCGCCCGTTGGACGTCAAGGCGGACATCAACGCTGTGGTGGTGGTCGTGCCTGTCGGCCAGGTCGTGGTGGTCGGCATCCGGCAGACCGACGACAGGCTTGATCCGCCGCCGCCGGTCCAGGCATGAGTTGACCACGATGCGATGCAGCCAGGTCGTGACCGCCGCGTCGCCCCGGAAGGAGTCGGCACGCCGAAAGGCCGCGATGAACGCTTCCTGGACAGCATCGGCGGCCATCTCAGGATCGCGAGTGGTTCGCAGTGCGACGGCCCACATCCGGTCGCGGTGGCGACGGAAGATCTCGCCGAACGCGTCAGGGTCGCCGGCACAGCGTGCCGAGAGCAGCTCACGGTCGGACAGCTCAAGAAGGTCGTCCAGGCGTGACATCAGGGCGCACTCAACTGAGCGCGATCTCCGAGATCGAGGCGCGGAACCAGGGAGCGTCCGGAGCCAGCTTGGTGAACCAGACGATGACGTACTGCGCGCGTGGCATGGTGTCGACGGCCTTGACCTGGATCTGTCCGGTTGCCGCGGTGGCGCTGCCGATGACGGTGGCCCCGTCGAGGCTGTTGCTGGCCGCGGCATAGACCGTGAGGTCGACGGGGCCGGTACCGAGATCGATGGTGACCTGGTGCACCGACGTCGGCTGCCCGAGGTCCAGGAGCACCCCGACGCCCTTCTTCGGCAGTCCGCCGAACGCTGCCGAGTTGTAGCCCTCGGAGCTCCACGCGGTGGCGGGGTTGCCGTCGTATACCCGGGGCGCCTGGGTGTTCTTCTCGTTCCTGTCGCCTTGAGGGTCGAACCCGGTGGCCGACAGGATCGCGATGGGCTGGCCAGCAGATGGCCCCTCCGGTACGGGAGGTGAAGATGTGGGAGCCGCGGTGGAGGGTGGCGCACTCGTGGTCGGCGCGCCCTTGGGCGTGGAGCTCGCCGGGCCGGTGCTCTCTCCGATGGACTGCACGCCGCAGTAGCCGACGAGCAACGACAAGCTCACGAACGCCGCAACGATGATCACGACGATCTTGGCCTGATCCTGGCTGGGAGCCTGGGCCGTCGAGGCTGGGAGCATCGGCAACGGCGGTTCAATCTCGTCGTAGTGGGCCGACAGGGCCTCGGGCAGCGTCATCCGCTCACCGCCGAGGTCGGTGTCCCCCAGAGCGGCAGCCGCCTTGTCGGTGGCAGCTCTGCCGAACGAACCGACCCTGCCTCCGACGGCGCCAGCCGCTGCGCCTGCGTCCGCAAGCGCACGTCCGACAACCTTGGCCGCGGCTGCACCAGGTGCCGCGGCATGGTCGCCGGCCACCGGGGCGTCGGTTGGCCCCGAGTCTGGCCGTGGCAGTTCCAGGACGACGGTCGGGTCGACCTCGACGCGATGGACCGCTTCACGCGACCACGGTGCGATCTGGCTGGCGAAGTCGCCGGGCGTCAGTGGGCCGGTGTCTTCGTTGAACGTCATCCGGCAGAGGGCATCGAGATCACCGGGGACCCCTGCGGCGATCTCGGACGGCGCCGCGACCCCACCGACGACGCGCGGTGCAGGCTCGACACCGACGACCGGTTCGGTCAAGGGCCATCGACTGGTCAGGGCGGCATAGGCAACCGCAACCACGGCGACGGCATCTCGGCGTGATGCTGCGGCAGCATCCGGCTCTTCAGTCCCATTGATCGCGGCGTCGACGGCCAGACCGCTCACCCTGATCGCACCGTCCGCGGTGCGCAGGACGCAGTGGGGAGTCAGACACAGGTGGTGCAAGCCTCGCTGGCGGGCGGTCTCCAGGGAGCCCGCGGTCTCGCCGGCGATGCGGCGGGCCTCCTCTGCGGGCAGAGAGCCCTGGAGCAGCAATGCAGCGAGAGACTCGGCCCCAGTCATCGTCTCCTCGACGATGTAGGAGTTGTCGACCTGGGTGCTGACGTCGAGGATGCGGATCAGCCGGGTGTCCTCGACTCCCGCGGCGCGCCGGGCAGCGTCCAGGATGCCGGCGCGGTTGGGGTGATCGGACTCGACGATGGTCAGAGCGACTTCGCGCTCGAGCGTGGTGTCGTGGGCGGACCAGCGCTCGATGTGACTTCCCCGCGAGATCCGGCGACGCAGGGCATAACGACCCTCGACGATCGTTCCTGGTCCGACGCCGTGCACGCCTGCTCCTTAATCTGCTCCACACAGAACTCGCGTATGAGACCTCATCCTAGGCTGGCTCAGCGCCGGGGTGGCTCAGCGCCGGGGCGACCGGGACACGGTCTGGCGCACTCGCTCCAGGACAGGCCCGACCAGCTCGTCGATCTCACGAACGCGCAACGCGCGAGCCGCAGCCACGTAGATCACGACAAACACCAGACCACCTGTCACCAGGGCAACAGGGTCGTAGAGCTTCCCGGCGAGAACGTGTCCCACACCAAGCTGCACGAGGTATGCCGCGGCGGCGGCAACGACCGACGCCACACCAAGACGGACATAGGTGCGGCTTACTTCACGCAGGGGCAGAGCCTCGAGCCGGCGGCGCGCCAGAACCAGACCGACGGCCATACCGGCGAGGTTGCTGATGGCCAGACCAGCGCCGACTCCGACAGCGATCCACCGCAACGGCAGCAGCAGGCTGGCGAGGTTGGCGATTGTTGCGACCGCGGTGACCACGAGTTGCAACCTGAAAGGCGTCCTGGCGTCCTCGAACGCGTAGAACACCCGCTGCAGCAGATAGAAAACGCCGAATGGCACCAGCCCCACCATCATCGCCATCATCACCATGGCGATGCCCCGAGTACTTGACTCGCTGCTGCCTTGATAGAGGGTGGCCGTGGCGGCGAAGCCAAGGACGAAGGCACCCACCGTGGCCGGGACGGTGGCGACAGCGGTCAGGCGCATGCCTCTGTCAACGTCGGCACGGACCTCGCCGAGATCGCCGGCGTGGGCGGCCCTGGACATTCGGGTGAAGAGCGCGGTCACCAGGGAGACGGTCACCAGCCCGTGCGGGAGCATGAAGATCAGGAGGGCGTTGGTGTACGAGATCTTGCCCGGCACCTCCAGGCCCGCCGAGACCCCTGCCTGTCCGGCGTAGGTCAGGACCCGTGAGGTGATGATGAAGCCAGCCGCCGAGACAGCCGTGGCGGCAAAGGTCCAGAGGGCCACCGTGGACGCGGTGCGCAGGCCCACACCCCGCACGCCCCACCGTGGCCTGTACCGGAACCCGGATCGCCAGAGTGGCACGACGAGCACGAGGGCTTGGGCCGCGACTCCGGCCGTGGCGCTTCCGGCGAGCACCCAGACCATCGGAGAGGTCCAGCTGGTGACGTCGGCCTGGTGCGGGTACTTCACCAGGAAGTAGGCCATCCCGGCGATGGCCACGACGTTCGCCATGGCGGGGGCCCACATGTACGCCGCGAAGTGGTTGCGGGCGTTGAGCACCTGGCCCAGGAGCGTGTACAGCCCGTAGAAGAAGACCTGTGGCATGCAGATCAGCGCGAAGGCGATGCTCAGCGACCGCACGTCCGCGGTCCAGCTCTGCGTGCTGTAGAGCTCGACCAGCAGCCCGGCGGCCAGGGTGAATACCACGGCGACGACCGCAACACCGGCGACGGCGATGGTGAGCAGCCGGTCGACGTACTCTCGTCCGCCGTCGGCATGGCTGTCCGCTCGAGTGATCTGGGGAACCAGGACTGCGTTGAGGACACCGCCGGCGAGCAGCAGATAGATGATGTTGGGCAGGGTGTTGGCTACGTCCCAGGCGTCACCTGCCAACGCGGTCCCCACCACGGCGAGCTGCATGGCGGCCCGCACCACGCCCAAGATCCGTGAAGCAATGATTCCGGCCGCCATGCCGGCGGTTGAGCGAGCCAGGCTGGCGGAGGGCGAGTCGGGCGGGAGGTCGCTGACCGATTCACTCATCGGGCAAGGTCTCCTCCTCCAGGGGGCGTGACGCGCGTGTGGTCCCGCGGCGCAGGGACCGATAGACGCCGAGGACGAGGATGATGCTGGCCAGCCCCACCAGCACCCAGTAGATCCAGGTGCTCGTGGGTTGGACGTGCACGTTGACCTTGGCGTCCTGCCCGAGCGGAGTGCCGTTTGATGTGGTGAGGACCGCCTGGATGGGGACGAGCCCGGCGGCGACCGCGGTGACGTGGAGCTTGACGTTGGCGCGGCTGTTCGCGCCGATCCTGAGCGGTCCGGCCTGTTGGTCGATCCGCAGCCTCTGCTGGCCCGGGTTCAAGGTCAGGTGGACATCGTGCACGGGGATCGCGAGATCGTTGACCACGGTGATCTGCAGGACACCCCGGTTCGCGAAGAAGTTCACCGAGCTCGGCACCACGTTCACACCCCGGCTGACGGCGTTGATCGCCGACTGCGTGGCCGCGTTGATGACGGTGACTCCGCGACTGTGACCTCGCCAACGACTCGACAGCACCTGTTCCTGGGTGTCCGTCCAACGCACCCGGAAGGACTCGGTGTCGTCACGGATGCTGGCGACGCCGTCGATGGCAAGAGTCGTTCGCGACATGTTTTGGAGCATGGCCTGGGTCAGGGGGGACCGGCCAGGGCTGAGTGGGTCGGGAGGAGCCGGCGAGGTCGTCGGGGATGTCGTGGGGGGACTGGGCGTCACGCTGGTGCCGAGCTCTGGTGCGTCCGGAGCTGCTGTCCCGGCCGCGGCGAGCAGCTGGTCGGTCGTGGTGGGCGTCAGCCACGGAGCCTTGGCGATGGCCGCGAAGAACGAGCCGAGCACGCCGGGGTCGCCGGCGAAGTTCCTGGGCGCTGCCACCAGCACCGACCGGCTTCGGGTGCCGGGGCGCTCGCCGAGCAGGGCCAGCGAGTCGGCCAGGAACAGCTGGGTGGTGATGGCGCCGGAGGCGATGGTCGAGGTCTGCGCGAACGTCTGGCTGAGCCCCTGGTCGTAGGCCAGCAGGGGCAGGCCCCCGGTGGACTTGCGGCTCGCGTCGTCGGTGTATCCGCTGTGGCTCGTCCGGGTCGAGGTGGACATCACCGCTGCATCCAGTCCCGATGAGGAGTAGGCCTGGCGGAGCTGATTCTCGCGGGGTGTGGTGAGGGCGCCATCGACCGGCCAGGCAATGCCCTTGCGGGTGCTGCCGACAGTGGCATCCAGTGCGGACGGTCGGCTGATCAGAGCCTCCAGGGCGGGAGCGCCAGAGGGGAGTGGGAGCAGGGCGGCGAGGTCGGGATCGGCATACGGCAAGGACCAGATGGTATGCCGCGGTGCGGCCATCCGGATCCTGGTCGCGAGGGCAGTGGTCGCTTCAGCCACGGGATCCATGGGTGTGTCGCTGCCCTGGGTGGGGGCTGGCGTGGTGAAGGTCGTGGGTGCGGGGGCTGGCGTGGTGGAGGCATCCGGCGCGACCGGCTCGCGGGGCGGACCCAGTACCGCTGGATCGATCGCCCAGGTCACCTGTGTGCTGTCGGTCCCCGTCATCACCCGATCCAGGCGCGAGCCCGGGCCGACGGCCTTGGTCCACGCCGCAGTCCTGGCGGCGCTGTCCACACCGAACAGTGCCGGGTCGGGGTCAAGCGTGAGTGGCACCAGCCACGCAATGGACAACGGCTCGTACGCCTTGATCGCGGACAGTGTTGGCAGGAACGTGTGCTGACTGCCCAGCACCACCTCCTGACTGGCGGCGTCGGACGTTGTGCCGACCACGTCGACGCTGACCGGCAGGACGGCGAACGACTCACGGTGACTGATCGCTGTTGCGGGGACGACGAGGGTGAAAGCCGCGACGGCGTCCGGGGCCAGGCTCGGGGCCAGCGGGATCCTCGCCACCTCGCCCACAAACCGTTCCCCAGCGGGGTTGGACCACTCGGACACGGCTGTCCGGCTGGTGAGGCCGTGGTCCCCGATGAGGACGCGCACGATGGGTGCGCCGATCGGGACCGAGCCGATGTTGCGAATGGTTCCGGAGATGGTGACCGGAGCCCTGGGGACCGCGACCTCCGGGCTGACACTCGCCAGGGTCACGACCGCTGGACCGGTCACGGGCGGAGCTGTCACAAAAGCCTCAGCCGTCGAGAGATCGGTCACCGCGCCGGCTGCCATGGCCGGCGACCAGGATGCGACTGTCGGCGACACGGAGACGGCGAGCAGGGCAGCGCAGGCGGCCAGGCGGCGTACTCGCCTGCGACTGAGGATCATCGTGCTGTGGGTCATCGTCACGTGACGCCCGCCAGGCGCTCCCACGCCAGTTGGGCAATCCGCTGTTCATTGGCGAACGTCAGGTGCTCATGGACGTCAGGCAGTGGGAACCACGCAACGTCGATGGCCTCGGCATCCGGGTCGCCCTCGATGCTGAGCTCTCCGCCGGTAGCTTCCAGCAGGTAGTGGTGGACGATCTTGTGGACGCGCGTGTCCGACGTGGTGAACCAGTAGTCGATGGTGCCCAGTGAGGCCAGCACGCGTCCGATAATCCCGGTCTCCTCGGCGACTTCCCGCACCGCCGTCTGTTCCAGGCTCTCGTCATTCTCACTGTGTCCCTTGGGCAGGCACCACTCCACCCGCCCGGCCCGGTTGCGACGTGCGATCACCGCGACGCGGGCGACCCCCTCGTGAACGTCAACGACCAGGCCTCCGGCCGAGATCTCCTCCACGGCCGGAGGCCGGCGGGTCAGCCGGGCCGGCACCGGGGCAGAGAAATCCATTTCGTCACTGTAACGAGCGCGCGTGGTTCTCCTGACCGGGCTCGCGGATAGACGGGCGGGCGGAGCATGCCTCCCGTCACCTACCCTTGGCTCTCGTGGCTACCTCCGATCCGACCAGTGCCCTCCTGCGCGAGGCGGTGCGTCGGCTGGCTCCGGTTCTGCCACTGCTGACGGAGGTCGGCACCCGCTTCGTCGATGCTGGTCACGAGATCGCGCTGGTGGGTGGACCGGTTCGGGACGCTTTTCTGGGGCGCGTGTCGCCGGACCTGGACTTCACCACGTCGGCCAGCCCGGAGCAGACGCATGCGATTCTTGCCGGCTGGGCGGACGCCAACTGGGACGTGGGCCGGCTCTTTGGCACGATCGGCGCGCGCAAGGGCAAGCATCAGCTCGAGGTGACGACCTATCGCGCTGACGCCTACGACCACATCACCCGCAAGCCTGTGGTCGCCTTCGGCGACAACCTCCTCGACGATCTGGTCCGCCGCGACTTCACGGTCAACTCCATGGCACTCAAGCTCCCCTCGCTGGAGTTCGTGGACCCGCACCACGGACTCGTCGATCTGGCGGCGCGGGTGCTGCGCGCTCCTGGCCCACCCGAGGTCTCCTTTGCCGACGACCCACTGCGGATGATGCGTGCCGCCCGGTTCGTGTCTCAGCTGGGTTTCACTGCGGCGCCTGAGGTCGTCGTTGCGATGACCGAGATGGCCGCCTCCCTCGACATCGTCTCGGCCGAACGGATCCACGACGAGTTCGTCAAACTGATCATGGGCTCTGCCCCGCGTCAGGGCCTCGTGCTTTTCGTCGAGACGGGCCTTGCCGGCCAGGTGCTGCCTGAGCTCCCGGCGCTCAAGCTCGAGGTCGACGAGCACCATCGGCACAAGGACGTCTTCGAGCACTCTCTGATCGTGCTCGAGCAGGCCATCGCCCTGGAGGGCGCGCCCGGTGCGCCCCGCTCGGAAGTACCCGGACCAGACCTCATGCTGCGTCTGGCTGCGCTGCTGCACGACATCGGCAAGCCCGCGACGCGTCGTTTCGAAGCTGACGGCGGGGTGAGCTTCCATCACCACGAGGTTGTCGGCGCCAAGCTGACAGCGCGCCGGTTGAAGGCGATGCGCTTCGACAAGGACACCGTCAAGGCCGTGTCCCGACTGGTCGAGCTGCACCTTCGCTTCCACGGCTATGGGGGCGGTGAGTGGACCGACTCGGCCGTGCGCCGCTACATCACCGATGCCGGACCGCTGTTGCCCCGGCTGCATCGCCTGACCCGCTCGGACTGCACCACCCGCAACCTGCGCAAGGCGCAGAGCCTGTCGCGAACATATGACGACCTGCAGATGCGCATAGCCCGCCTGCTGGAGCAGGAACAGCTGGATGCGGTGCGGCCGGAGCTGGACGGCGACGAGATCGCCGACGTGTTGGGGATCGCTCCGGGACCGCTGCTGGGCCGCGCATACAAGCATCTGCTCGCCGTTCGCATGGACCAGGGCCCCATCGGTCGAGAGGCTGCGATCGCGGCTCTGCAGGCTTGGTGGGCGGACCAACCCGAGTCGGATACGGCGACCTGACCCGCTCGTGATGGGGAGTGCTCCCCATGTCGCATTCCCTGACTGCCCCATACCGTGCTTGTCGTGAGCCGGGAGGGTGTGGCATGAGTCAGCTGATGGGGGCGGACACTCGACGCATTGACCTCATCTCTGATGGTCTGGACCGGTATTCGCAGGATGTTCTGAACCTGCGCGGCATGGCGGCGCGTGCGGTTGTCGAGATGCGCAACGCCTGGGTCGGCGGGGACTTCGCCCACATTGCCCAGAGCTGGGAGCAGGAGGCCGGGCCACTCCTGGCGGATGCGGCCGCGTCACTCAGCGCGATGGTTGCCGTCCTGAGGGTCCAGGCCGCCGAACAGCGTCGTGCCAGCGGTGACGCGGGGAGCGCAGGAGCCCAGGCGGTCACCGGTCGATCACACGTGGATGCCGTTGGACCCTCGGATGCCGCTGGACCCTCGGATGCCATTGGACTGCAAGGCAATCCGGGGTACGGGGGCAGCCTGGCTTCGGTCGGCGTCGACCTGGCGGGGATCGACGATGTCCACACCGAGGCGAGCCTCGCGTCCACGGCTGGAGGAAATGACAACCTGCAGTACGAGCTGGCCGCGGGCGCGGTGCGGGCCAGTGCTGGCGCCTCTGTCGTTGTCGACACCCACGGCAACGTCATCGCCTCGGCCGGCGCCTCGGCCGCGGCCTATCTCGGGTATGCCACGGGCAGTGCGCAAGCGGGCAATGACACCGCGCATGCCGGGGCCCGCGCCACTGCGTACGTGGGTGCCGAGGCGGTGGCTGGCGCCTCGGGCTCGATCGGCTCGGGTGGAGCGAAAGGCCATCTGGGCGCCGAGGCCTTCGCGGGCGGCAGTGCGGGGGTCGACGCCGACGCCACGCTTGTCGGTGCGACGGCCGTCGCCGGCGCTGAGATCTCCTACGGCATCGGTGCTCGCGCCAACCTGGGTGCAGAGTTGTCCACGACCAAGGTCGGGGTCGCGCTGGACGTGGGCGCGGCGCTTGGTGTCGGCTTCGGCGTGACGTTCGACGTGAGCGTCAACCCACAAGAGGTCATGGAGGCCGCCGCCGCCCTTGAGCATGCTCTTGCCAACGAACCAGACTGACCCGTGAACGACCGAGAGGAACCACATGACCACCCTGGCTTTCCCGAGCGAGGAGTTTCCTGCTCAGCCGGCCGTCACCCTGCACATTCCGCAGGACTGGACGCCGGTGCACGCGCCCGGTGCCGTGATGGCCGCCCGGTCTGCCTCGGACGACGGCGGCTTCGTTCCCAACGTGGTCGTCAGGATCGAGCGACGACCGGTGGATTTCGAGGTCGCCGACGCGCTCGCCGAGCTCACACAGTTTGCTGCTGAACGTCCGCAGGGAACGACCTCCGCGCCGTCAAAGGTTGAGCTCGACGGACGGCAGTTCGTCGGCTGCGACCTGTCATGGGTCGATGATCGGGTCGGCACCGTGTTGCAGGCCCATCTGTTCGTCGTCGTCGCCGCGGGTCCCCTTCTCCAGCTGGTCCAGGTCACGGGGACCGTCGGCGGGGCACCGGCGCTTCGGGACCACCCCATCGTCACCGCGATCATGAGGAGCCTCACGGTCCAAGCGCCCTGAACGGGGCTGGCCAGACTCCTGGCCAGCCTGTGCATAAGTCGGCGGGCGTTCTGTGTCCGCGTGTCAGCATGCGGGCATGGTCGATGCAGGGGTGAAGGTCCTTTTCTGCGGTGAAGAGTTTCCGGCGGCGGCCGGTCGGGCGTTGACGATCGGGCGTTCGGGAGACGTGGAGATCGATGACAACCCGTACCTGCACCGCAGCTTCCTGGTGATCGTCGACGAGGGCGGCCTGTGGTGGCTGTCCAACGTCGGCTCGACGTTGACCGTGACGGTTGCGGACGACAAGGGGCTGTTCCACGCGTGGCTTTCTCCGGGTGCCCGGATCCCCCTGGCGTTCAACCGGGTCCTGGTCTGGTTCACCGCCGGGCCGACCACCTACGACTTCGAGATCGTCGTCGACAACCCGGCCTTTGCCTCGGTGGCACCGGATCCCGCCGAGACGGACCACTCCGGCGGGATGACCGTCGGCCGCGTGTTGTTCACGGCGGACCAGAAGCTGCTCATCGTTGCGCTGTGCGAAAACTTCTTGTCGCGCGGGTATCCGGGCACCACCGAGATCCCGTCCTCGGCCGCCGCGGCCGCCCGCATCGGCTGGACCATCACCAGGTTCAACCGCAAGCTCGACAACGTCTGCCAGAAGCTGGCCGACGCCGGCACCCGCGGGCTGCACGGTGGCATCGGCAACCTGGCCTGCAACCGGAAGTCCAGGCTCGTCGAGCACGCGCTGTCGACCCGTCTGGTGACCGAGCAGGACCTGGCCTTGTTGGGTGGCAGGCGGAACCGGTGAAGCTGAAGCTCACGCTGCGGTCATCCGGGCTGTCGTCGGTCGGTGAGGGGAGTCGAGATCTGGTTGCCACCATGGACTCCTCGACGACCATCGGGGACCTGGCGACCTACCTCGTGCGCGCCGACCCCCAACCATGCGCTGTGGGGGGCGCGGGTGACCTCACCCTGACTGTCGTCGACCAACGCGACCAGCTCGACCGCGCGGTCGACCCACGCTCGACCGTCCCCGAGAGCGGACTGCGCTCGGGCGTTACTGTTGCCGTCACCCGTTGCAGCGCGTCTTTCGTCGACGCCGGGCCCGCCGTCGCGGTGGTTGCCATCGTCGCCGGCCCAGACTCGGGCAAGGAGTTCCCGTTGCGGCGCGGCACGGCATACATCGGTCGTGGGCACGGGTGTGAGGTCCAGGTGAGTGACTCCTCGGTCTCACGCCGTCACGCCAAGCTGTTGGTCGCGGACGGTGCCGAGGTGGTGGACCTTGGCTCAGCCAACGGGGTCTCTATCGGTGGCGCCGACGTGGCCCGCACAGCTCTTACGGCAGGTGATCGCCTCCGGCTCGGCGATACCGAGCTCGAGGTGCGCCTGCTCGGGGCCGCTGCTGGCGCTTCCGCCGCCGACTCGGCCTCAGCGGCCTTCGTGAGATCACCGCGCATCGCGCCGACGTTTGAGGGCTCCGAGTTCGAGCTGCCCGAACTGCCCGAGCGCCCCAAGCCCTCGCGGCCCCCCTGGCTGGCCATGATGGTCCCCGCACTGATGGGCATGGGGTTGTTCGCGTTCACCCGAAGTCCCTACTCCCTGATGTTCGTCCTCATGTCGCCGATGATGATGCTCGGCAACCACGTCGAGCAGCGTCGCGGCGGCACGAAAGAGTTCGCGAGGCAGATCCGGGACTTCCGTGAGGATCTCGGGGTCCTGGCGACGAGGATCCGCGAGTCACTGCAGGTCGAGGCCGATCTGCGCCGCGGAGAACACCCCTCCAGCACCGATTGCGCTGAAGCGTGCCGCGCGTTCAGCCCACTCCTGTGGACACGGCGGGGCGACATGGCGGGGTTCCTCCAGCTACGGCTCGGCCAGGGGACCCTGCCGTCGCGCAGCTCGATGAAGATGCCGGCGGTCGGCCGGTCCAAGGCGGAGGCCTGGGTCGAGCTGGCCACGTCGATCGAGGGGCTGTCGGTCGTTTCCGACGTCCCCGTAGTCGTCGACCCACTGACCACGGGCGCGATTGGCGTGTCCGGCCTTCGCAGCGTGGCGCTTCCGGTTGCCAGATCCCTTGTGCTGCAAGCCGTTTCGCTGCATTCGCCTGCCGAGCTGATCGTTGCCGCCTTCGCGTCAGCCAGCTCAGCGCCTGACTGGGACTGGCTCAAGTGGGTGCCGCACACGACGTCACCGCACAGTCCGATCTCAGCCACCCACCTGACCAGCACGGCCCCCGCGTGCTCCGAGCTGTTGTCCGAGCTTGAAGACCTGGTGGCCCCCGCAGGCGAGCCCAACATCGACCAAGCACGCCCGCGACCGCGAGTGCTCGTCCTGGTCGAGAACGACGCACCGGTGGAGCGCAGTCGGTTGGTCCAACTGGCCGAACGTGGCTGGGATCAGGGGATCTGTGTGGTGTGGCTCGCGCCCGAGACGATCCTGCTGCCGGCTGCCTGCCGGGTCTTCATCGAGGTGACCGGCAGGGAGGGCAGCGTCGGCCACGTCGGCTATGTGAACGAGGGCAAGCTCATCACCCCGGTCGCGGTTGACGCCATCAGCCTGGAGCAGACGCTGGCCGCCGCTCGGTGCCTGGCGCCCCTTGAGGACTCGGGCACACCGGTGGATGACGACAGCGACCTGCCGCGCGCCGTGTCGTTGTTGACGCTTACCGGCACCGACCTGGCCCGTTCTCCCCAGGCCGTGATCGAGCGCTGGGGTGAGAGCCGGTCCATCGTCACCGGACCTTTCGCTCCTGCGGCTCCCCACCGCAAGCCCGGCAACCTGCGGGCGATCGTCGGCCAGTCGGCACAAGGAACGTTCTCGCTCGACCTGCGTTCGGATGGTCCGCACGCCCTGGTGGGTGGCACCACCGGGGCGGGCAAGTCTGAGCTCCTTCAAGCGTGGATCCTGGGTATGGCGGCGGCGCACTCCCCGCAGCGGGTCACCTTTCTGCTCGTGGACTACAAGGGCGGTTCGGCGTTCCGCGACTGCGTGGAGCTGCCGCACACGGTTGGGCTGGTCACCGACCTTTCTCCCCACCTGGTCCGGAGGGCGCTGGCCTCCCTGTCCGCCGAGCTTCGCTACCGAGAGCACCTGTTGGCGAGACACAGGGTCAAGGACCTCGCGGAGCTCGAGCGGCGCGGTGAGGTCGACGTCCCTCCGAGCCTGGTCATCGTCGTCGACGAGTTCGCCGCACTGGTCCAGGAGGTCCCCGGATTCGTCGAGGGCGTCGTCAATGTCGCTCAGCGAGGTCGATCCCTGGGCCTGCACCTGATCCTGGCGACACAACGTCCGGCTGGGGTCATCAAGGACAATCTGCGCGCCAACACCAACCTGCGACTGGCTCTGCGGGTGGCCGACGAGAACGACAGCTCGGACGTGCTCGGCTCGACGGTGGCGGCCTATTTCGACCCGGCCGTCCCAGGTCGCGCCGTGTCCAAGAGCGGGCCGCGGGGACTCACCCCGTTCCAGGCGGGGTATGCGGGTGGGTGGACCACCGACACCCCACCACCGCCGGAGATGCGGGTCGAGATGCTGGGCTACGGTGCCGGCCGGCTCTGGGAGCCGCCGGTTGTCGAGGCAGAGCTCGATCACGAGGATCTCGGGCCGACGGACATCCAGCGCCTCGTGGCAACCATCGGGCTCGCGGCCGGGGCCGCCGAGCTGCCGAGTCCCCGGGTGCCGTGGCTTCCTGAGCTGTGCTCGGTCTATGACCTTGCCCGGATGATCACCGACGGGCGCGACGACACGCTGGCCTTCGGTGTGGCCGACGACCCGGACAACCAAGCCCAACCGGTGGTGGCGTTCAACCCCGACAAGGAGGGCAACCTCGCCGTCTTTGGTGCCAGCGGTTCGGGAAAGAGCGTGCTCCTGCGGACTATCGCGCTCGCCGCCGGGCTCACCGTGCGCGGCGGGCCGTGCCACGTCTACGGCATCGACTTCGGCAACCACGCGCTGTCCATGCTCGAGTCCTTGCCGCACGTGGGCAGCATCGTGTCCGGCGCTGATCACGAGCGACTCACCCGTCTACTCACGTTCCTGCGCGAGACGATCGACGAGCGGGCGGTGCGATACTCCCGGGCCAGCGCGGCGACGATCACAGACTACCGTCGCATCGCCGACGCTCCGGACGAGCCGAGGATCGTCGTGCTCGTCGACGGGCTCATGGCCTTTCGTCAGGCCTACGAAACAGGCAGCAAGGCCCGGTGGCTGGACCTGTTCACCTCGTTGGCCGCCGACGGCCGTCCGGCGGGCGTCCACTTCGTGATCTCGGTGGACCAACGCACCGGTATGCCGAGCTCGCTGGCGTCCGCTGTCCAGCGCCGAGTAGTGCTGCGCATGGCTCACCCCGACGACTACGCGTTCCTCGGTGTTGCAGGTGACGTCCTGGGCATGTCCTCGTCACCTGGCCGAGGACTGCTCAACAATGCAGAGATACAGTGCGCCGTTCTGGGGGGCACGTCGGAGGTCGCGACGCAATCCCGCGCGGTGTCGGCGTTCGGGGATGCCTTGCGCGAAGCGGGCGTGAGTGACGCGCCTCCGATCGGCAGCCTGACCGAACGCGTTCTGATGGAGACTCTCCCGTGCGAGGTCGATGGGCGCCCGGTGCTGGGTGTCGGATCCACGAGGCTGTCGCCGCTGACGTTTGAGGTCCGCGGATCGTTCGTGGTCACCGGTCCCTCCGGGAGTGGGCGCACGACGAGCCTGGCGTCGCTGGCCCGGTCCCTGCAGCGTTGGAATGCGGCAGTGACGCTGTATCTCGTCACACCGAAGGTTTCCTCTGAGCTTGCCGCGCTGTCGGACTGGGCCGAGGTTGCCGCCGGAGCCGACGCCGTCATCGCCCTGGCCATCCGCCTTCAGGCGGAGCTGCGCGAGGGCCGTCACCAGGGACCGATCGCAGTCGTGATTGAACGGGTCGATGACCTCGCCGGCACGTCAGCAGAGTCGTCGCTCTTGGACCTGGCCAAGGCCTGTATCGACAACGATCAGTTCGTCGTGGCCGAGGGCGAGACCACGTTCTTCGGCTCCAGCTTCGGGTTGCCGGGCTTGTTGAAGACCTCGCGGTCGGGGTTGGCGCTGCAGCCGGACGGGATCGAGGGCCAGGTTGTCTTCCGCTCAGGGTTCCCGTCATTCACCCGGGCAGACATCCCCCAAGGTCGCGGGTTCCTCGTGGAGCGCGGCCGCCCGGAGATGCTCCAGGTGGCGATGTCGGCATGACCCTGGCGGACGCGGGGAGTGCTCCCCATCGACAGCGCACGACCACACACATAGTTTTCGCTGTGTCCGGTGCGAGCGTCCGGTGTGGGCGCGTCCTTCGAAGGGAAAGCAAAGATATGAACAACAACGGTGGGGGCAGCTCATGGGAGGGCATGAACCCCGATGTGGTGGAGGCACAGGCCCGCATCCTCCGTGGGCTGTCCGAGGAGGTCGTCGCCCTGATGAACAAGATCGAGGGTGAGGCCTCGCAGCTCGCCGAAGCGTGGCACGGCGACGACTCCAACAAGTTCGCCGCCGACTGGGCTGGGACCCACAAGCCGGTGTTCACCATGGCGGCCACGCTCCTTGCGAACATGAGCGACGTCAGCCACGGGAGTGCCGGTCAGCAGCGGGCTACATCGTCGAGGTGACCTTCGTCAGCTTGACTCGGTGTTGTGAAAGGGGATTGTGATGGCTGTTGGCCAAGGTATGAATCGTCCGGCAGTGTTGATGATCGCGGGTCAGCTTGACTCCGATCAGCAGACGGTGGCAGATCTGATGCAGCGCACCTCGTCGGTCGTTGGCACGCTCGCCCAGAACTGGTTCGGCCACGACTCGAGCCAGTTCGCGGCGGACTGGGCCACTCACTGCAAGCAGCTACAGATGGCAGCCGACACCCTGGCGACGATGTCCAGGCACGCTCGCGTCCAGGCCACGGACCAGCAGACCACGTCGACGAGCTAGGCAAGCCGGCCGAGCAGTTCGCACGGCTGTCGACTGCAGAAACGAAAAGGCCCGGTTCCGTTGGAACCGGGCCTTTTCGTCGTAACGGACCCACCCGAGGTGGGCACCCGTCATACCGTATGGAAGGTCAGCGCTCTTCCGTACCTGCAATGAACGCCTCAAGCTTGGCGCGACCGATGTCGTCGGGGCGCTGCACGGGCGGGGACTTCATCAGGTAGGACGAAGCGGAGATCAGGGCGCCGCCGATGCCACGGTCCTTGGCGATCTTCGCCGCACGGATGCAGTCGATGATGATACCGGCCGAGTTGGGCGAGTCCCAGACCTCGAGCTTGTACTCCAGGTTGAGCGGCACGTTGCCGAACGCGCGACCCTCGAGGCGGACGTAGGCCCACTTGCGGTCGTCGAGCCACTGGATGTAGTCGCTCGGGCCGATGTGGACGTTGCGCTCGCCCATGTCGTGGCTCATGTTGGACGTGACTGACTGGGTCTTGGAGATCTTCTTGGACTCCAGACGGTCGCGCTCGAGCATGTTCTTGAAGTCCATGTTGCCGCCGACGTTCAGCTGGTACGTGCGGTCCAGCACGACGCCGCGGTCCTCGAAGAGCTTGGCCATGACGCGGTGGGTGATGGTCGCGCCGACCTGGGACTTGATGTCGTCACCGATGACCGGGACGCCGGCGTCTTCGAACTTCTTGGCCCACACGGGGTCAGAGGCGATGAACACCGGAAGGGCGTTGACGAAGGCAACGTTCGCGTCGATGGCGCACTGTGCGTAGTACTTGTCAGCGACCTCAGAACCGACCGGCATATAGGACACGAGCACGTCGACCTTGGCGTCCTTGAGGGCCTGGACGATGTCCACAGGCTCCGCGTCGGACTCCTCGATGGTCAGGCGGTAGTACTTGCCGAGTCCGTCGTTGGTGACCCCCCGCTGAACGATGACGCCGGTGGGCGGCACGTCGGCGATCTTGATGGTGTTGTTCTCGGAGGCGACGATGGCCTCTGACAGGTCGAATCCGACCTTCTTGGCATCGACGTCGAAGGCGGCGACAAACTCGACGTCCTTGACGTGGTAGTCGCCGAACATGACGTGCATCAGACCGGGCACGCTAGCGCTCGGGTCGGCGTCCTTGTAGTACTCGACTCCCTGTACCAGCGAACTGGCGCAGTTGCCGACGCCAACGATGGCGACGCGCACTGATCCCATGGGTTTCTCCTTGTTGTTGTGGTGCAAAAACATCTTGGTAAGACGGATGGCTAGGTGCGGGGTGGCTCGATCAACGGGGGCGCGGTTGTCTGGCCGGTGGCGGGCGTGGACGAACGTTCGGTCTCGATCAGCTCGGAGAGCCAGCGCACCTCACGCTCGACGGACTCCAGGCCGTGGCGTTGCAGCTCGGCGGTGTAGAGGTCGAGCCGCTCCCGGCGCTGGGCCGCCGCCGAGCGGAAAGCGTCGAGGCGCTCCTCGAGCCGGCTGCGGCGGCCTTCGAGGATGCGCAGTCGCACGTCGGCCTCGGTGCGGGCGAAGAAGGCGAAGTGCACGTTGAAGGTGTCGTCCTCCCAGGCTGACGGCCCGGACTGGGACAGCAACCGGTGCAGGTGGTCCTTGCCCTCGGCGGTCAGCTTGTAGACGATCCGGGCGCGGCGGCTGGAACCCACGCTCCCGGTCGCTGCTGCCGGCTGGTCGTCGGTCGCTGAGTCCTCGGCGATCCAGCCGCGCTCGACCAGGTCACGCAGGCACGGATACAGGGTTCCGAAGGACAACGCGCGAAACGCGCCGAGGACGGCATTGAGTCGCTTGCGCAGCTCGTAGCCGTGCATCGGTGAGTCATGCAGAAGGCCCAGAACGGCTAGCTCCAGCAGGGCGGAACGTCGACTCATGTCGGTCCCACCTCCCGGATTCTGCGGTTCGGCCACAGCGCATCTCCTGCCCGCGGAAGCGGTGCGGAAAGACTGTGCCGTGCGTGTTCAGGTCACTGTACATCAGATATATCGAAGCGATATATCTAAATTTCGGACTGGCACGGTGTGATGTACACGCAGAACCGGCCAGCACTCATCCCTGGTGGGACGAGCGCTGGCCGCTGGGCCGGTCCGCTCAGCCGGTGCCGGCGTCGGCGCCTGCCAGAGCGACCACGCTGTGGCCGCGCCGTTACCGGTTCAGCGAAGAACGATCGTGAAGCCGCCGGCCCGAACGGTGGCGGGCACCGTCGAGGCGTTCGACGACGACTGGCTCACCACCCGCCCAGCGCCGTCGTACGCGAAGATCCGGGCTGTGCCCGTTCCTGGGACGGCAACGGTGGTGCGCTCGATGGCGTTGGACGCGCTGCGCAGGACCGCAGTGCCGTGGCCGTCCCCGCCCAGAACGTATCGGGACACCAGTGGCTCGATCATGAGCGCGTCCAGGCGCGCGGTGTCGTTGCCCCTGGCCTTGGTGGTGGCGGTGATGCTCGTCACTCCGGCTGGCAGGGTGACCTGCAGCGTCACCGGTAGCAGGGCACCTGGCGCGGAAGAGACGCCTTGGGCGCCAACGTCACCTGAGCGGACGACGCCGAGCACGTGCGCTCCGTATCGGAACGTCGTGACGGCGCTGCTGCCCGGCTCCAGGTCGACCACCGGAAGCACCAGCCGGGACGAGCCGTTCGGAATGGCCAGGGTGGCCGAGCCATTGTTGCCGAGCTCGACGTACCCGCTGCCGCCATACTGCGACTCACCGGTCCACGTCGATGCCGGCTTGACGACCGTGGCCGATCCGGCGAGCTGGGCGTCCTCCGCCTGCACCGTTGCCGAGCCAACCCGCTCGCTGATGGCCGCAGCGCGGGCGATCGCCGCGACATCGGGGTTCGCGTCGAGAGCGATCATCGAGAGCAGGCCGTGGATGGTCGACTCCGCACCGGCGTTGCTGTTGACCCTGTGGTCGGCCTCGATCCCGTCGACGGTGCGACCCGTGGCCGGGTCATACGCGGGCAATCCGGAGTTGTTGGCGCCGAAGTACCAGGACGCGGTGATCCCGGCCAGCTGCCGGAGGCCGGCGCTGTTGTTCAGCTCGGCGGTCGCCAGCAGCGACTGCAACCGGGAGTCCACACCGTAGGCAATCTGAGCCTGGTTGATCTGTGTCGGCAGCAGTGCCTGGTCGGCCCCGCCGGAGGTCAGCATCCGCGGGTCGAAGATCGCCGAGTCGGCGATCGCCACCTTGCCGAGCCCTTTGTCGCCGAGCGTTTGCGACGCGCGAGCCAGGGCTGCCGGCATCTGCGAACCCCAGCCGTGCCAGATGGACTGCGACAGCGCCCAGGGCAGCACGCCACCGAAGGGCCAGCTTCGGGCGTCGCCGCCGGAGAGCCCGGCGATGCCTTCGCTGAGCTGCGACAGTGCCGAACGTGCGGCGGGGGTGCCGCCTGCCTTGACGTATGCCGACAGGCCCAGGACCGCTTCGGCGCTTGCGTCCGCGCCGTCCACGACCAACCAGGCAGGGTTGCTCTTTCCGTCGACCTGCAGATACGTGCCGTACTTGACGAGCACCTGGCTCTGCAACGCGGAGACGGACAGGTCCATTCGTGCTTTCAGGAAGCCCGCGAAGTCGGGGTCCTGGTCCTTGAAAGCTGCGTAGCCCTCACCCAGTGCCCAGGTCGTTCGCGCGAGCCAGTAGGACGCGCCGCTGTCCGATGGGCTGGGCGTTTCGGGAGGGTCAGCGATCGTGTTCAGGCTGCCGTCGGGCTGCATCCAGAGCACGACGTTGCCGGCGTTCGGCCCGGACGAGGTCTGCAGGTAGGTTAGGCCGCGCAGCATCCCGTACGCCGCGTCACGGCTGCTGGTCGAGCCGGTGAGCTTCCAGTGCCGCAGGTACGCCACCGCTGCCCTCGAGATGTCGTCGGCGTTGAAGGCGCCCTGGCCCCACGTGTTGGTGGCCTCGTTGTACGTGCCGCCACCGACGTGCCGGAACGTTCCGTCGTCATTGGGCTCGGCGTAGGTCCACAGCACGTCGATGCTCGGCTGCGCGGCGAGCTGGTACGTCGTATGGCCGGGCTGGGTGGGCGGGCTGACCTCGGCCCCCAGCCAGTTGAGGTGTGCCAGGTTCGTGAGGGGCTGCGCGCCTTGGGCGCCAGCGGAGGGTGTGACGGCCGTCTCCAGGGGCGCTGCCCCCGCGGATGACAGCCCGGCGATCGACGTCCCGACCAAGAGGGCCAGACCGGCGGCGAGCGCGGTGAACGTTCGGCGGTGGATCATGGAGTGCTCCTTGCGTGCGTTGCGTGCGTTGCGTGCGTTGCGTGCGTTGCGATGAGGAGGGGCTCGACCTGGTGCGGCGGTGAGGTTCTAGGGCGCGGTGGTCCCGAGCCGCCCGTAGTGGTCCTCGAGCCTGACCACGTCCTCGCGCCAACCGGGGTCTGCGGTGGACGCCTCCACCAGCAGCGAGTCCTCGACGGCGCGCAGGCGGTGCAGCGTGCCCGGTACGACATGCACGGAGTCGCCGGGGGACATGCTCACGGCGCGCAACGTGTCCACGGAGTTGCCCAGGTCGATCTCGACCTGACCCGAGACAAGCGCGATCGTCTCGTCCTTGGCGTGGTGGTACTGCAGCGAGAGTGACTCTCCGGCGCTCACGAAGAGCAGCTTGCCCACGTACGAGCCCTCGACGAGCGCGAAGATCTCCTCATGGCCCCAGGGCTTCTGGACCTGTTCAGATGGGCGTACGGCTGTTTCTGGTTGGGTCATTTTTTCCTCACAGGCTCGTGGATGGGGCAGCGTGGTCCGGCTCAGTGCGGTCCAGTCGGGCCACACCGATCTTGGCGTCGGCCATGCCGTAGAACACATATCGAACGCCGTCGATCGACTCGATGGCAGTCGGGAAGACGACGTTCGCGACGACACCGTCCCGTTCGTCCTCGGTCTCGGGGGCGAGGATCGGGGCGTCGGTGCGGGCGATCACCTGCGAGGGGTCATCCGCGCTGAGCAGCATCGCGCCCGCGGCGTACTCGACCTGCTGGGTGGTCGGGTCGAAGCCCTCGGGGATGTGGCCGATCACTCCGTGATGGATCAGCAGCCAACCCTCCTCGACCCGGATCGGCGGCGGTCCGGCGCCGATCTTGAGGTCTTCGAAGGCGTGCTCCGGCATGGCGAGGAGCCGGTGGTTCTCCGGACGGGTCAGCGCGCGCACGTCGCCGAGGGCCAGGTCAACCGGGACGTAGGAGATCCAGATACCGGGCCGCGGGTCGCTCACACCAGCAGGCAGGTGCTCGATCTCGCCTGGACGCAACCAACCGAGGTCCCACATCGGACGGTGCAGCATCGCGTACGACATACGGCCGTACGGGTCGGGCACCGGCTCGGGGAAGAACACCGCGTCCTTGTTGGGGAACATGCACAGGTCGGTGTCCAGGTCCGGCTGGTAGGTGAACTGGACGGGGCCGAGCCGCCGCCAGTGCTCCAGGTCGTCGGAGACGGCCAGGGCCAGTCGTGGGCCGAGAGGGCCGAACGCCACATAGGTCATGACGTGCACGCCCAGGGTCGGCACCCACGTCACCCGCGGGTCCTCGACCCCGGCGTTGTTGGCGCCGCGCTCCCAACCCTCGTCGGGGGCCAGGACGACGCTCTTACGTTCGACTCCGACCGGCACGCCGTCGCGGACGACGACCTCGGCGAACCCGACCCGCGAGACGTTGCCGTCAGCGACGATGCGAGGGAGCAGGTGCAACCGCCCGTCGGGGGTGCGCCCGCTGCCGGGGTTGAGTACGCCCATGGCTTCGAGCGGGTTGCCGGGTTCGGGCGTCATGACGACACCCAGACGGGTCAAGGTGTAGGGGACGGTGGTCTTGATGGACACGTTGATCAACCTTTCACGCCGGAGCCGAGCTCAGAGGAGGTGAAGTGCTTCTGGAAGGCGACGAACAGCGCCACCGCCGGAGCAGCGAGAACGACCGCGCCGGCCAGGATCGCCCCGAACGGGTTGGCAGCGCGCCCGGCGATGTTGCTGATGTAGTTCGCGAGCGAGACCGCGAGTGGCTGCAGGTCCTGGTCCTTGGTGATCAGGAAGGGCCAGAGGAACTCGTTCCATGGCCCGATGAAAGTGAGGAGGGCAGCCGTGACCAGGGCGGGGCGGACCAGTGGGAGTGCGATGGACCAGAGGATCCGCAGCTCGCCGGCACCGTCGATCCGGGCTGCCGCGAAGAGGTCCTCGGGCAGCGACAGGAAGAACTGCCGGAAGACGAAGACCGCGGTGGAGTTGATGGCGAACGGCAGGATCATGCCCATGTAGGAGTCGGCCAGCCCGTAGCTGCGCACGACCATCACGTAGAGCGGAATGATCAGCAGCTGGAACGGAACCATCATCACCAACAGCATCAACGCGAACAGGGTGCTGCGGCCACGGAAGTGCAGCCGGGCCAGGGCGTAGCCGGCCAGCACCCCGAAGACGACGGTGAACAGGATCACCCCGCCGGTGAAGATGCCGGAGTTGACCAGCGAACGCGCCAGGTCCACCCGCTCGTTGATCTGCGAGTAGTTGTCCAGGGTCAACCCGTGGGTGGGAATGGCACCGGCTATCGAGGTGTCAGGCGTCTTCTGGAGCGAGCCGATGACCATGTAGTAGAAGGGGAACAGGAAGACGAAAGCGCCGAGGAGGAGGAAGCCCATGCGTGGCCAGCTGCGAGTCCGTGACATGTCAGTCCCTTTCCAACAGACGCCGGTTGATGAGCGAGATGACCAGGACGCCGATGACGAGGATCACGCCGATGGCCGAGGCGACGTCGGGGTTCCCTTGCTCGATCCCCTTCTGGTACATGACCAGCACGGGGGACGCTGAGGCCCCGTTGGGCCCGCCACCGCTGGTCAGCAGGTAGGGCTCGGTGAACAGGTTGGCCCCCGTGATCGTTGCGAGGATCACCACGAGGGTGGTCGCTGGCCGGACGCCCGGGACGGTGACGTTCATGAAGGAGCGGAACTTGCCGGCGCCGTCCACTGACGCGGCCTCATACAGCTCCCTGGGCACGTTCTGCAGGGCGGCAAGGTACAACAGAATGAAGAATCCGAGCTGCTTCCACGTGACGAAGATGGCGATGACCGGCATCACCAGCTTGTTGTTGATCAGCCAGGAGGGGTCGGGTGCCAGCGGACCGAGCAGCTGGTTGACCATCCCGTTGCTGCTGAACAGGAAGAGCCAGACCGCCACCACCGCGACACTGGCCGTGACGTAGGGGACGTAGTAGGCGACGCGCAGGAAGGTACGGCCGCGAATGGCTCCGTTGAGGGCATTGGCCAGCACCAGGGCCAGCACCACCGTCAGGGGGACGTTGATGACCAGGAACTCGACAACGTTCAGGAACGAGCGTCGAACCGCCGGGTCCGCCAATGCTGTCTTGTAGTTGTCCAGGCCCACGAACGGCCGGGCCACCTGCGCGCCCGGCGCCGTGAAGAAGTAGTCGTGGAAGCTGATCCACACGGCTAGGCCCAGCGGGTAGGCGAATACGGCCGCGAGGAACACGGCATACGGCGCGGCAAGTCCGATCCCCAGCGGCTGACGACCGAACAAGGTCGTCAGCCGCGGGGCGCGGCGCTTCGGCGGCGGCGTGGTGGACCCGGATCGGTCCTTTGCCTTGCCGGTCACCGTAGCGTTGGGCATGTCCATCGTCCGATCAGGACTGTCCGGCCAGGGCCGTGACCTTGTCGGAGGATGTCTTGAATGCGTCGTCGATCGGGGTCTTGCCGAAGATCACGGACGAGGTGTACCCGTCGCGGAAGGTCTGCCAGATGGCGATCGAGTTGGGCACGTTCGGCACCTCGATGGTGCGGGCGGCCTGGTCGGCGAACTTCTTGTAGTCCGGGTGCGAGCTGAAGTAGTCGGCGTAGACGGTTGCGATGTCCTTGCGCAGCGGCATCTGCCCGGTCTTGTCCAGCAGGGCGCCATCCTGGTCCTTGCTGGTCGAGAACTTCAGCAGGTCCCAGGCGGTTCCCTGGTTCTTGCAGGCGGAGTACATGGCGATGTTCTTGGCATCAGAGAAGGTGTAGGTCTTGTCCGCCGTCGTGCCGGCCGAGGTCGGCACCGGCACCGCACCCCACTTGACCTTGTCGCCGTACACCGAGATGGCCCACGGGCCAACGATGGACATGGCGGCCTTCTTGTCAGCAAAGGAGTCGGCAGGGTACTTCTCCTGGGGAGCCAGTTTCTCGGCATACATGGTGCGCCAGAAGTTGGAGACCCTCTTGCCCTCTTCGGAGTCGAAGGTCGCCTTGCCGTCCTCGACCAGCTGCTTGCCGCCGGTCTCAGCCGCGTACAGGGGGTAGAAGTCGAACCATGACTGGAAGAACTCACTTGTGGGTGCCGGCCAGATGGCGGCCTGGGCCGCGCCGCTGGAGACGATCTTCTTGCTGGTTGCCAGGAACTCGTCGTAGGTCGCCAACGGCGGGTTCTCGGCGTCGATCCCGGCCTTGGTCATGATGTCCTTGTTGTAGAAGATCATGACGGGGTTGGACTTCCACGGGAGCTGGTAGAACTTCCCGTCCGGAGACTTGTACTGGTCCGCGGGTGCGCCGGTGCGCGCCTCGACGTAGGCCTTGCCGTCGGGGAAGCTGTCGAGCGCTACCAGGCCGCCCTGCTTCTGGAACTGGGGAACGGCTGCGGGGGCGGTGTTGAAGACCAGGCACGGCGCGTTTCCGGCCGTGATCGCCGCGCCGATGACCTCTTCTGAGGTCTTGCCGGCGGGGATCTCCTGGGCCGTCACCAGCTCCGTGGGGTGGGCGGTGTTCCACGCCTCGACCATGGCCTTGCCCCAGGCAACTTCCTCGGGGTTGTTGGACAGCCAGACATTGACCGGACCGTGCGCCGCCTGTGCGCCGGAGGCGTCGGAGCCGCCCGAGCCGCCGGAGCTTCCGCAGGCGGCGGTGGTGCCGATCGCCAGGGTGAGTACCGCTGCTGCGGCTACTTTGTTGCTCTTCATCGCAACCTCTTTCCGTTGCGGATCGGCGCGGGTCCGCGACGGTCCTTGGGTGCGCCGGTGTCCGGATGGCATGGCGGCGCGGTGGAAGCTCGAACAACGAGCTCGGGTGAAGGCAGGTCGATCTCGCAGCCCGTTTCGCCATCGACGAGGGCCAGCAACCGGGAGGCGGCCGCGCGCCCCCACCCGACGACGTCGATGCGCGCGGTGGTGAGGGCCGGCTGCAGATAGGCCGCGAGGGGGGCGTCGTCGAAGCCGGTGATCGAGAGCTGGGCCGGGACGTCCACGCCGCGGCCGATCGCCGTGGACATGCCGGCGATGGCCATCAGGTCGTTGGCGTACACGATCGCGGTGGGCGGCTCGGGCAGGTCGAGCAGTTGATTGGTCGCGTCAGCGCCACCCTGGGCGGAGAAGTCGGAGGCGATGCAAGCGCCTGGCGTCAGCCCGGCGTCCGTGACGGCCGACGCCCACGCCGCGCGGCGGGAGACGCCGTGGACGAACTCGGCCGGTCCGGCGACGTGGCTGATGTTTCGGTGCCCGAGTGCGACGAGATGCTCGACGGCTGCCGTGATCCCGGGCTGGTCGTCGATGAAGACGGACGACCAGGGTCCGTGACCCGGGGACAGGCCGATGACGACAGTGGGCAGGCCCAGATCGTCGAGCAGCTGCGGCCGCAGGTCGTCGACCCGCATGTCGGTGAGGAACACGCCGTCGACCCGGCCGGTCGCGGCGAGCCGACGGTAGCTCTCGTGCTCACTCTGCTCGTCGCTGACGACGTGGAGCATGAGGGCATAGCCTCGTTCGGACAGCACGGTCTCGATGCCGGTGATGAACGAGGCGAAGAACGGATCGGCGCCGAGGGTCTCGGGGGTGCGGGCGATGACCAGCCCCACGGCGAGGGCGCGGGAGACCGACAGGGCCCTGCCCCGCAGGCTGGGGGTCCAGCCCAGGTCACGGGCGACGGCGAGGATCCGTTCGCGCGTCTGCGCGCCAACCCCCGGCTTGCCGTTCAACGCGAAGGAGACCGCACCCTTGGAGACGCCCGCGACCCGGGCGACGTCAGTGATGGTGGGGCGCTTGGTTCCCATTAGAAGGTAATAAACCGGTTTAGGGACGAAATGTCAAAACGGCAGGCTCAGACCGGACATCGCTCCGGCACCGTTGTCGACCCGATGAAGGCCCGAAACGGTGCCGCGCGGGTGTCCGGACGAGGGTGGGCGCTGGACTGGCTGCACGGCACCCGGCCCGGGCGTCGTCATACTGGAGAGTGCTGCCCCAGGGCAGCGCACGATTGTCGCCGACGAAAGAAGACCAGTGAGCACCCCGCCCACCCGCGCCAGCCGAAGCGCTAGCCGAAGCGCCAGCATGGCCCGAGCGAAACGCAAGCAACCCCGCAGGGACTGGCGCCGGTTCTTCTCGATGAAGTGGATCCTGCTGGGGCTGCTCGGGTTCTTTCTGCTTGGTGTCGCGGCGTTCGGTGTGGCCTATGCCGCCACCAATGTCCCCCAGCCGAACGAGCTGGCCAACGCGCAGGCGTCGATCGTCTACTACTCCGACGGCAAGACCGAGATGGACCGGTTCAGCGTGGTCAACCGCGAGTCGGTGCCGCTGGACAAGATCCCGCTGCACGTCCAGCGCGCTCTGCTGGCCGCTGAGGACCGCACCTTCTACGAGAACAGCGGCGTCTCACCCTCGGGTATCGCCAGGGCCGTCGGAGTGGCAATCACAGGCGGACCTACCCAGGGTGGCTCCACCATCACCCAGCAGTACGTCAAGAACTATTTCCTGACCCAGGACCAGACCATCAGCCGCAAGCTCAAAGAGTTCATCATCTCCATCAAGATCGACCAGCAGGAGTCCAAGAACACAATCCTGGAGAACTACCTCAACACGATCTACTACGGTCGTGGCGCCTCGGGGATCCAGACTGCGGCCAGGGCCTACTTCCATATCGACGCCTCCAAGCTGAACGTCGCCCAGGGCGCGCTGCTCGCCTCCGTCATCCGTGGGCCGGCGTTCTACGATCCCGCACTCGGCCCCAAGCAGACGGCCGCTGCCAAGGCACGCGTCGAGTACGTCCTGGACGGCATGGTGACCCAGGGCTGGCTGAGCCCCGCGGAGCGGGCCAAGACCGCCTTCCCCAAGGTCTATCCCCAGCCCAAGAAGACCAAGGCCGGAACGGTCCCCTACATCACGGAAGAGGTTCGCCGGGAGCTTGCGAACAAGCTGGGCCTCACCGACACCGACATCGACCGTGGCGGCTTGCGGATCCAGACCACGATCAACAAGCAGGCCCAGGCTGCGGCGGTCAAGGCCGTTGCCGACACCATGCCGTCGGAGGAGGACGCCCCCCAGCTGCACGTCGGGCTGACCGCGATCAAGCCAGGTGATGGCGCCATCGTCGCGATGTATGGCGGCAAGGACTTCAGCAAGATCCAGTGGAACGACGCGACCGAGGCCACGACGCAGGGTGGCTCGACGTTCAAGGTGTTCGGGCTCCTGGCGGCGCTACAGAAGGACATCAGCACCAAGACGAAGTTCGACGGCCACAGCCCCCAGTACTTCCCGGAGTTCGCAGACAGCAAGAACCCTCGGGGTCGGGTCAAGAACTTCGGCCCGGGAAGCGGCGAACAGTTCGGCACGATCGACCTGCGGAAGGCGACGGCCCACTCGGTCAACACCGTCTTCGCGCAGCTGAACATCAAGCTGGCCGACGGAGGCACCAAGGCCTCGGGTGTGATGGATGCGGCTATCCTGGCCGGAGTGCCGGAGAACAGCGCCGGGCTGAGCGACAACATGAACAACATCCTGGGCACCGCTTCGGTGCACGTCATCGACATGGCCAACGCCTACGCGACCATCGCCGCGCAGGGGCAGAAGGCAGCGCCATACCTCATCACCAAGGTGACGTCCGCGAACGGCAGCATCGACTACAAGGTCAAGAAGCAGCTGACGCCGGCTTTCGACAAGAAGGTGACAGCCGATGTCACGGACGCCATGACGCGTGTGGTGACCGAAGGCACCGGCACCCGCGCCCGGGCGTTGGGTCGTCCGGCTGCCGGCAAGACCGGCACGACGACCAACACCGAAGCGGTCTGGTTCGACGGCTTCACCCCGCAGCTCTCGGCTGCGGTCGGGATCTACAAGAACAAAGGCCACGATCCGGTCACCGTCAAGAACGACCGCCTGATCTCCAGTGGCCGCACCCCGGTCGACATCTGGACGGCGTTCATGGAGGGAGCCCTCAAGGGGCAGAAGGTCCTCGACTTCCCCCCACGCGAAGGCTTGGGTGACAGCTCGCTTCCGCCACCGCCCACGACGACAACGACGACGACAACGACAACGACAACTGCTCCCACCACGCCCCCGACGACGCCCCCGACGACGGCAACGACAACTGCTCCCCCGGCCACCAAGAAGACTGGGCCGCCCACGGTGCCTGGGACGACGACCGTGGTGCCGTGATCGCGCCGACCCGCACCGATCCGGTCGCTGCCGCGGCGAGCGAGATCATCGGAGGACCGAGCGGACGGTATGCCGCGCTGGCCCGGGAGGCAGCAAGGTCGGCATGGCAGCCTGCCGCCGCGGTTCTGATCGGGCTGTCGAGCCTGACGATCGCCCTGGGAGTGCTGCAGAAGGCGCGCTGTTTCGGCAAGGGATGGAACACCCCGGACCAGTTCTGGCACGCGTGCTACTCGGACCTGCCGATCGTCTACCAGAGCGCCGGGCTCGGGCACGCGATGCCGTATCTGCCCGGCGCCCAGCCTCTGGACCAGCCGCTGATCTCGGGGCTCGTGATGTGGCTGGTCGGGCTCGCGGTCCCCGACGGCTCCGTGCTGGTTCAGCAACAGTGGTACTTCGCGTTGTGGGCAGTGCTGATCACTCTCATCGTGATGGTCCTCGTGGCCGTCACGGCGGCGTCGGTCCCGGCGGCGCCGTGGCGCGCCGCCCACGTGGCCCTCAGCCCTGTGCTGGTTATGGCCGGCCTCGTCTCGGTCGACCTGCTCGGTGTAATGCTCGCCTCCGCGGCGTTGTGGGCATGGGGGCGGAGCAGAATCGTGCTGGCCGGCGTACTCATGGGTCTTGCTGTCTCGGCGCGCAGCTATCCCTTGGTCCTGCTCGTCGCCATCGGCCTGCTCGCGGTGCGCTCGGGTCGGGTCGCGGCATGGAGACAGCTGGGGGCAACGGCTCTGGTCACCTGGTTCGCGGTGAGCTTGCCCTGGCTCGTGATGAACGCGGATGCCTTGCTCTCGGTCTATCGCAGCTGGTGGGGGGCCGGGGCGAGCTACGGCTCGGTGTGGATGGTGCCGGCCAGGATGGGGCACGCCGTGCCGGCGGGCGCCGTGACCGCCCTCGCCATCCTGGGCTGGGTCGCAGCCCTGGCCGTAGGCGCGTTCTTGGCCCTGAGCCTTGACCGGCGGCCGACGGTGGCCGAGATCTCACTGGTGATGCTGGTGATCGTCCTGGTCACCGGCAAGACTGTCCCCGTCCAGGCCGGACTGTGGCTGCTTCCGCTGATCGCGCTCATCGGGATGCAGTGGCGTGACCATCTGATCTGGGCCGCCTTCGAGTCGACCTACTTCGTGGCCGTATGGCTCTACATCGCCGGCCAGAGCAAACCTGACCGCGGCTTGCCGGCGGGCCTCTACACGGTGCTGCTCGTTCTTCGCCTGGCCGCCATGCTGTTCCTGGTCGTGCAGGTATGGCGGGTGGCCCGGTCCCGCGGGCCGGCCGCCGAGGTCGCCGAGAAGGGTGAGGTCGACGAGGACGGTGAGGCTGAAGAGCAGGGCGACGAGGCTGAAGAGCAGGGCGACGAGGTCGACCCTCTGGCCGGCCCGATGGCGGGTGCGCCGGATCAGGTGCTCGTCCACCTCACCTGAAACCCCTTCCTGTCGCACAGCCGTCGATTTCGGGCGCGAGGCAGTTGCCGGTACTCTCAAGAAGTTCGCCTCGTGGGACCCACGCTGTTCGCCGCCGACCCCCTGTCGGTGGCACGTGGCACGGTGTTTCGAGGTGGGACGCTGCAACCCTCCTGTCACGGATGTTCCGTGACCGTTCTAGACCGAAGGAGGTGGGTTATCAGCATGCGTCAGTACGAACTCATGATCATCCTCGACCCCGATCTCGAGGAACGCACCATTCAGCCCTCGCTCGACAAGTTCCTGTCTGTCATCACCAAGGATGGCGGCACCCTGGACAACGTCGACTTGTGGGGCAAACGCCGTCTGGCCTACGAAATCAAGAAGAAGAACGAGGGCGTCTACGCCGTCGTCACCTTCAGCGCGGAGTCGGCCACGGCAAAGGAACTGGACCGTCAGCTCGGCCTGAACGAGTCCATCCTGCGGACCAAGCTCCTGCGCCCCGGCGCCTGAACTCCGAATCTAGGGACTCGATATGGCTGGCGACACCGTCATCACGATCATCGGCAATCTCACCGGCGACCCCGAACTGCGGTTCACGCCGTCGGGTGCTGCCGTTGCCAACTTCACCGTTGCCTCTACCCCGCGTCAGTTCGACCGGACGAGCAACGACTGGAAGGACGGCGAGACCTTGTTCATGCGTTGTTCGGTGTGGCGTGACGCGGCGGAGAACGTCGCCGAGTCGCTGCAGCGTGGCACCCGTGTGCTGGTTTCGGGCCGACTGAAGTCTCGCTCCTATGAGACCAAGGAAGGCGAGAAGCGCACGGTCGTCGAGCTGGACGTGGACGAGGTCGGACCGTCGTTGAAATACGCCACTGCCAAGGTCAACCGCACTCAGCGGGGCACCGGAGCCGGAGGGTTCAACGGCGGCGGTCAGAACAGTGGCGCTCAGGGCGGTGGGTCAAAGACCGACGCTGCTGCCCAAAGCGGTAGTGGCCGGGGTGCTCCCGCCGACGACCCGTGGGCCACTGGTTCGTCTGCTCCCGCCAACGCGGGTGGCGCTGCGCCGGCCGGCCCGCAAGGCGGCTGGGGCAACGGCCCGTCATATGACGAGCCCCCCTTCTAGATCGCGGCTCGTCTTCGCGCGACCTATCAACAAGACAAGACAGACAGAGAAGTCATGCCATCCCAGGGATGAAACCCTGGGCTCCTCTCAAGATTGGAGAGCACCACGATGGCCAAGCCCGTTGTGCGCAAGCCCAAGAAGAAGGCCAACCCGCTCAAAGCGGCGAAGGTCGAGAACATCGACTACAAGGACACAGCGCTGTTGCGCAAGTTCATCTCCGACCGTGGCAAGATCCGCGCTCGCCGGGTGACCGGTGTGTCTGCCCAGGAGCAGCGTCTCATCGCCACGGCCGTCAAGAACGCCCGTGAGATGGCCCTGCTGCCCTACTCCAGCTCGGCTCGCTGAGTTAGTTAACTGCTGAGCTAGTTAACTGCTGAGCTAGCTGACCGAGAAGGAGAAGTTCAATGAAGGTTATTTTGACTCACGAGGTTACTGGCCTCGGCACGGCCGGTGATGTGGTCGACGTCAAGGACGGCTACGCCCGCAACTTCTTGCTGCGTCGAGGTCTGGCCACCGGCTGGACCAAGGGCGTCGAGAAGCAGGTTGCGGCGATCAAGAAGGGCCGCGAGGTCCGCGAGATCAACTCCTTGGACGAGGCAAAGGGCCTCAAAGGTCAGCTCGAGGTCAAGTCGGTCCAGGTTGTCGCCAAGGCGGGCAAGTCCGGTCGCCTCTTCGGAGCCGTGACCCAGGGTGACGTCGCCGACGCCGTCAGGGCATCAGGTGGTCCCCAGCTCGACCGCCGCAAGATCGAGCTCACCAGCCCGATCAAGTCGGTCGGCTCGTTCGAGGCTCTTGTGCGACTGCATCCCGAGGTGCAGGCCACGATCAAGCTGGACGTCGTCGCCGGCTGACGCCGCGAAAACGCATGTCGCCAGAGGGCGCGGATCCCATCGGATCCGCGCCCTCTGGCGTGCTCGACATGTCAAGCCGTCCGGGGGATGTCACCAAAGACCTCTAGGGGGTACCTTCTAGAAATATACCGCGGTAGCCATCTGATTTACGTAGTCCGACGGAGGTTGACGGATGCTCCGCAAGGCGCGTCATGAGTCGTCAGAACGTAGCTTCGGTGGACCCGCAAAACTTATCGTCATCACCGCCGCATTCACCCTTCTCGCCAGCGGAACTGCGCTCGCCTCCGGCTCCACCTCGTCACAGACTGGCACCACTCGGGCACCTGCGGCCCATGCACTGCTGCACGCTGACAGCCTTAGCATCACCGAGGCCGAAACCAAGGCCGAGACGACAGGTTCAACCGAGAGGACCAACCCCTCCAAGCCGAACGATGCCGCCCAGCCCGACCCGGCCGCCCAAGGTGTTCACGGAGCCTGTGTTTCCGCAGCAGCGCACAAAACGGACAATGCTGGCTTGCGAGACCACGCGGCGACAGTCGCCGAGGCCGCACACGGGTGCCCCGGGTCTAGTGCCGCGGCCGGCCGGGCCAAGGCTGCAGAGCAGTCAGCGGCTGGCCGGGCCAAGGCTGCAGAGCAGTCAGCGGTGAGCAAAGCCACAGGCTCCAAGAAGACGGTAGCTGGCCAGCCCCACCGCTGACGCGGGCAGACCGTAATGTTGACGGAGTACCGACCTCCGCGGTAGCAGTGGTCCCCGGACTCGACCGTCCAGCCGTCTCCGTCACACGCAGCGCGGGCCATCGAACTGGAGGCTCTGAGCATGCGCATCGGGTTGGTTGGAGTCGGCCGGATCGGGGCATTGCATGCGTCGACGCTGATAGGGCTGGGCAGCGTCGACGAGGTCGTTGTCACCGATGCCGATAATGCGCGAGCGCAGGCCGTGGCCAGAGAGTTCGGCCTCGAAGCTGTCGCCGACGTCGAGACCCTGCTCGGGGCAGGCTTGGACGGCGTCGCCATCTGTGTACCCACCAGCGCCCACTCCGAGCTGATCGGACGCGCCCAGGACGCGGGACTCACCACGTTCTGCGAGAAGCCGGTCGCCGCGGACCTGCGGGGCACACGTGTGATCGCCGAGCGCGTGGCCGACGGGAAGGTGCCGGTCCACATCGGCTTCCAGCGTCGCTTCGACGCCGGCTTTCGGGCCGCCCGTGAGGCGGTGACCAGCGGCAGTCTCGGCTGGGTCCACACGATCCGGGCCAACACCAGCGATGCCGCGCCGCCGCATGCGTCGTACATACCGACCTCGGGCGGCTTCTTCCGGGACTGCAGCATCCACGACTTCGACGCGGTGCGCTTCGTCACCGGCCACGAGGTTGTCAGCGTCTACGCCGTGGGCGAGAACCGCGGAGAGGCATTCTTCGCCGAGTCCGGTGACTTCGACTCAGCCGCTGCCGTGCTCACGCTGGATGACGGCACCATTGCACTCATCTCCGGCTCGCGCTACAACGCCCGCGGCTACGACGTCCGGCTGGAAGCGTTGGGTAGCGAGGACTCCGTGTGCGTCGGCATGGACGACCGGCTGCCGTTGCGCTCGCTCGAGGAGGGCGTCGAGTTCCCCGCAGGCAAGCCGTACGCCGACTTCATGGAGCGGTTCCGTCAGGCCTATGTCGACGAGATGGTCGCGTTCACCGAGCTGGTCGCGGGTCGGATCGAGACGCCGTGTTCGGTGCAGGACGGACTTCAGGCGTTTCTGATTGCGGAGGCATGCGCCCTGTCGCGCCGCGACGGCCGCCCGGTGCGCATGGACGAGCTGGGCCCATGACGTCGATCATGGACCGGGTTGCTGGGGCTCCCATCTCGTGGGGTGTGTGCGAGGTCCCTGGCTGGGGCTGGCAGCTCGACCCCGCGACAGTGCTGTCGCAGATGCGGGATGTTGGCTTGGTCGCAACCGAGTTCGGACCTGAGGGCTTCCTGCCTGATGATCCGCGGCGCAAGGCAAGAACCCTGGCGGACCATGGGTTACGGGCCGTGGGCGGTTTCGTCCCCGTCGTGCTGCACGATGCGACCCACGATCCGGTCCCCGAGATCGAGCAAGCCCTCGAGGGTTTCGTGGCAGCCGGCGCAAGAACTCTGGTCCTCGCCGCTGCGACCGGGACCGACGGGTACGACGTTCGGCCGGTCCTTGACGACGCCGGCTGGCAGATATTGCTCACCCACCTCGACCGGCTCGACCGGCTCGCCGGCCAGAGCGGGATCACCGCGACGTTGCACCCACATGTCGGCACCATGGTCGAGACGACAGACGACGTCGAGCGTGTGCTTGCCGGCAGCGGGATCGGACTGTGCCTGGACACCGGGCACCTGCTCATCGGCGGTGCCGACCCGGTGGCCCTCGCGTCCGCGCATGCAAGGCGGATCCGTCATACGCATCTCAAGGATGTGGATGTGTCGTGGGCGAGACGGGTGCAGTCTGGTGCTGTGACGTACACCGAGGCGGTTCGTCAGGGCATGTATCGCCCGCTGGGTCAGGGCGACGTGGATATTGCCGCGATCGTCGGCTCGCTGGAGGGCGCGGGGTATGACGGGTGGTACGTCCTCGAGCAGGACGCCATCCTGTCCGGGCCTCCAGCTGCCGGCGAGCTCGGCCCGATCGCCGATGTGAGGGCCAGCATCGAGCACCTGCGCATCGTCGCCCGGAGCACCGCATGAGCGACGACGCCCGCCCGTTCGACCTGCTCACGATCGGGCGGGTCGGCGTCGATCTCTATCCGCTGCAGTCGGGCACCCCTCTGCAGGACGTCACAACGTTCGGCAAGTTCCTCGGTGGCAGCCCGACGAATGTTGCCGTGGCCGCCGCGCGGCACGGGCGGCGCACTGCGGTCATTACCCGCACCGGCCAGGACCCCTTTGGCACGTTCGTCCACCAGGCTCTGCGGGACCTCGGGGTGGATGACCGTTACGTATCGGCGGTCGACGGTTCGCCCACGCCGATCACGTTCTGCGAGATCTTCCCGCCCGACAGCTTCCCTCTCTACTTCTACCGGTATCCAGTTGCCCCTGACCTGCAGATCCTCGCGTCGGAGATCGATCTGGATGCCGTGCGCTCAGCCTCGGTCTACTGGTCCACGGTGACCGGGCTGTCGGCCGCACCGAGCCGTGCTGCGCACTTCGCGGCGTGGGAGGCCCGCGGCAGGGCCCCGTTCACCATCCTCGATCTTGACTACCGGCCGATGTTCTGGCACGACCCGAGCGAGGCCCACGCACAGGTTGACCGAGCCCTGTCGATGGTGACCGTTGCTGTCGGCAATCGCGAGGAGTGTGAGGTTGCGGTGGGCGAGAGCGATCCTGACCGAGCAGCGGAAGCGTTGCTGGACAGGGGGATCGATCTCGCAATCGTCAAGCAGGGTCCCAGAGGCGTGCTGGCGCGGACCCGTGACCAGCGAGTCGAGGTCGAGCCGTTCCCGGTCGAGGTGGTCAACGGCCTCGGCGCTGGTGACGCATTTGGCGGCGCGCTCTGTCATGGACTGTTGGCGGGCTGGCCGATCGAACGGATCCTGACGTTTTCCAGCGCTGCCGGGGCGATCGTGGCCTCGCGGCTGGAGTGCTCGACCGCCATGCCCACCGACCACGAGGTCGAACAGCTGATGAGCCAGCAGCAGCTGCCCGGTAGTGAAGCAACGGCCACGGTCGACGTGGCTGCCGAGCTGATACACGGAGGTGCGTCATGAATACGTGGTTTCGCAAGGCAGGTACGGCGGGCCGGGAAGGTTTCGATGTGGCGATCGGGCCGCGTGAGGCGGGCTGGCAACACACAGGCCTCTATGTCGTGACTCTCGCCCCAGGTGAGTCGCGTCGCATCACCGGTGGGGAGTTTGAGTGGCTGGTTCTCCCACTGTCCGGACAGGTCCGGGTCGAGAGCGCCGGCAAGCTGGTCTTCCTGGAAGGCCGTGAAGGGCCCTTCGCCGGACCCACCGACTATGCCTATGTTCCGGTGTCCTCGCGGTTCACCATCACCAGCACCTCGGGAGGCCGGATCGCCCTGCCGCATGCCACGGCGTCAGCCACGTTGCCCTTCAGGCGAATCCCCGCCGAGGAGACGATCATCGAGCTGCGGGGTGCCGGGCACTGTTCACGCCAGATCAACAACTTCGGGACTGCGTCGGTGCTCAACGCTGACTCGATCATCGCGTGCGAGGTGCTGACGCCGGCGGGCAACTGGTCGTCCTATCCGCCACACAAGCATGACGAGCACCTGCAAGACCGTGAGAGCGTCCTGGAAGAGATCTACTACTTCGAGATGCGCGCCGACGGCGATGCGCCGGAGTCGGCCAAACCCTTTGGCTACCAACGGGTTTATGGCACCTGGGACCGACCGATCAACGTCATGGCCGAGGTTCACAGCGGTGACGTTGTCCTGGTGCCGCATGGCTGGCACGGGCCCTCGATGGCACCACCCGGGTATGACATGTACTACCTCAACGTCATGGCGGGCCCGGGCGCGCACCGCGAGTGGCTGATCAGTGAAGACCCCGATCACGCCTGGGTGAGCAAGTCGTGGGCCTCACAGAAGGTTGACCCCCGGCTGCCCTTCGGTCGGCGCGGGTGAGCCATACGATCCGCCTGACGGTCGCCCAGGCCGTCGTGAGGTTTCTCGCGTGTCAGTACTCCGAGCGCGACGGGGTCCAGCAGAGGCTGATCGCCGGCTGCTTCGGGATCTTCGGACACGGCAACATCGCGGGGCTCGGGCAGGCGCTGATGCAGGCGGAGCTCGAGGGTGACGAGGAGGCCGACGTCGGTCACGATGCTCTGCGGTACTTCCAGTGTCGCAACGAGCAGGCCATGGTGCACACCGCGGTGGGATTCTCACGGATGCGGAACCGTCTGCAGACTCTGGCTTGTACGACATCCATCGGCCCGGGCGCGACCAACATGGTCACCGGTGCTGCCCTCGCGACGATCAACCGAATCCCGGTGCTGCTGCTGCCTGGTGACGTCTTCGCGACCCGAGCAAGCGGCACGGTCCTGCAACAGCTCGAGTCCCCGCGCGGCCACGACATCTCGGTCAACGACACCTTGCGCCCGGTGTCGGTGTTCTTCGACAGGGTGTGGCGACCCGAGCAGCTGACGTCCGTGCTGTTCGGGGCGATGCGCGCCCTGACCGACCCGGCGAACACCGGAGCAGTCACCATCGCCCTCCCGCAAGACGTCCAGGCTGAGGCATGGGACTGGCCGGATGAGCTGTTCGACGCTCGGGTCTGGCACGTCGCACGGCCGCTGCCAGAGGCCGCCGTTCTGCAGGAGGCCGTCGCCGCGATCAGGGCAGCGAACCGTCCGCTGATCGTCGCGGGCGGCGGGGTTGGCTACTCCGAGGCCACCGATGCGTTGCGTCGGTTCGCGGAGGCCACCGGAATTCCCGTGGCCGAGACGCAGGCGGGCAAGGGCTCCTTGGCGTGGGACCACCCTCAGTCAGTGGGCGCCATCGGAGCAACCGGCAGCACCGCTGCCAACGCCCTGGCCGCCGAAGCTGATCTCGTGGTCGGCATCGGCACCCGCTGGAGCGACTTCACCACCGCGTCGATGAGCGCCTTCGGTGAACCAACCGTCCGCTTCGTCAACATCAACGTGGCAGCTCTTGACGGGCACAAGCTCTCAGGCCTTTTTGTGCTCGCCGATGCCCGGGAGGCGTTGCAGGCATTGACAACCCAGCTATCGGGGTGGCGCACCGACCCGGCATACACGCAGCGGGCGACTGACCTTGCAGGATTGTGGGACAGTGCGGTCGCGGCGGCGTACGACCTAGGAGGCGATCGGGACGCGGCCCCACGCCAGAGCCAGGTGATCGGCGCGGTCAACGACCTGTCCGGCCCGCGTGACGTCGTGGTGTGTGCTGCGGGCTCGATGCCGGGCGACCTGCACAAGATGTGGCGGACACGTGACATCAAGGGTTATCAGGTGGAGTACGGCTACTCATGCATGGGCTATGAGATCGCTGGCGGACTCGGGGTCAAGATGGCCGCCCCCGACCGCGAGGTCATCGTCCTGGTGGGCGACGGGTCGTACCTGATGATGGCCCAGGAGCTCGTCACCGCTCTGCAGGAGAGCATCAAGCTGGTGGTGGTCCTGGTGGAGAACCACGGTTTCGCGTCTATCGGTGCGCTGTCCGAAACCGTTGGCACGCCACAGTTCGGCACCAGATACCGATACCGCGGTGACACTGGTCGCCTGGACGGGGACATCCTGCCGATCGACCTGGCCGCCAATGCCGCCAGCCTCGGCGCGGACGTCCTTCGTGCCGACACCCTGGGCGCGTTCAGGCAGTGCATGCGTGAAGCGTTGGCATCAACCCGGACCACGGTGGTTCACGTGGAGTGCGACCTCGCGACCGGCTCCCCGTCGAGCCGGTCGTGGTGGGACGTCCCGGTCGCTGACGTCTCCACCCTTCCGGTCACGCGTGCGGCCCGGTCGGCATACGAGCAGGAAAAAGCCAGCCAGCGCGAACACCTGCGCCCCTTTGAGCAATAGCGGGTGTCAGCGGGTGCCGCCGGTGATCAGCCACGCGTCCCCACGGGCCCGCCAGCCGAGGGCAACTCCTCGCATCGACATGAAGATGACGAACGTCAACCAGAGCACGGACAGCGCATGTCCTTGCGCGGCAACGAGATCCGGGCCTGCCAGCAAGGACTCCGCCGCAGCCCGGACTCCCAGGATGAGCGGCAGATAGAGGGCGAGGATCCCGACCTGGGCCAACGCGAGCCACCGGCCGTCACCGGCTCCGATGAGCACTCCGTCCAAGACGAACACGAAGCCGGAAATCGGCTGCGAGAGCGCGACCACGATGAGGGCAGCGGCGAGCGCGGACTGCACGGCCGGGTCGGAGGTGAAGAGAGCCGGCAGCACCGAATGTGTTGCCAGCACGAGGATTCCGAGCACCCCGCCGCCGATGACACCCCACCACAGCATGGTGCGGGTGGCGGCGCGCGCTCCGACGACGTCGCCGGCGCCCAAAGCCTTGCCGGTCATGGCCTGTCCGGCGATCGCAAGAGCGTCGAGGGCGAAGGCCAGGAAGCTCCAGATGGTGGCGGACACCTGGTAGGCGGCCAACGGCACATCACCCATGCCCGCGGCGACCCAGGTCGTCACGAGCAGGACGAACCGAATCGCCAGCGTCCGGACGAGCAGGGGCACTCCGTCACTAGCGGCTTTCAGCACTCGGCCCGGGTGTGGGCGCAGGCTCGCACCGAGCCTCCTCGCCCGCCGGGTCACGACGATGACGAGGGCGGCCGCCATACCGGTCTGGGCGAGAACGGTGCCCCACGCGGAACCCGCGATGCCCATGTGCAGGCCGTACACGAAAAACAGGTTGAGCACGATGTTGGCGCTGAAACCCACGACGGACGCGGCCAAAGGAGTTCGGGTGTCTTGCAGTCCGCGCAGAACTCCCGTCACGGCGAGGACGACCAGCATCGACGGTATGCCGATCGCGGAAACCCGTAGGTAGGTCACCGCTTGCTCCAGTGCGGCCGGGGATGCGCCGAACAGGGCGCACAGCGGCGCGGCGTAGATGGCGACAACAGCCCCGGTCACGATGCCGATCGCGACGGCGAGCCACATCCCGTCGACACCCGCGCCGACGGCGCCCCGCTCCGACCCGGCGCCCACTTGTCGGGCGACGATCGACGTGGTCCCGTAGGCCAGGAAGACGAAGACGTTGGCGGCGGTGATGAGTGCGGCGCTCGCGACACCGAGCCCGGCCAGCTGGGTGGTGCCCAGGTGCCCGATGATCGCCGAGTCGGTCAGCAGGAACAGGGGCTCTGCCACGAGGGCCAGAAACGCCGGAACGGCCAGGCGCACAATCTCGCGCCGCTGGTCGCCAGAATCGGGTGGCAGGTTGCCGGGTTCGTCCGACAAGTTCCGATTGCGGTTCACCATCGCAGGGTAGGCGGAGCGCAGGAATCCCCGAAGTAGTGCGCCCGTTGCCGATCTGGTGGACAGTTGTTTCTGATGGCTGTGGCCGAGTCGGAGGGAAGCCCCCCGTGAGCGTCGTGGATTTTGTGGGCCCGTTGGTCCGGGCAGGTCTGGGTGCCGACGTGCCCGTTCGGGTGCGGTGTTGGGACGGTAGCGAGCTCGGTCCGCCCGACGCGCCGGTGCAGCTGACGTTCACCAGCCCACGAGCCCTCCGTCGAGTGTTGTGGGCCCCCAACCAGCTCGGGTTCGCCCGCGCCTACGTCTCCGGCGACGTGCTGATCGATGGTGACCTGATGGAGGGCCTGTCGGCGCTGGAACGGATTGCCGATCCCGAGCTCGGCCCGGGCGTGGTGATCGACATGTCGACGCGTCGGGCCTTGGTCGTGGCGGCGTTGCGCCTGGGCGTCGTGGGCCCGCCTCCACGACCTCCCGAGGAGGAGGCAAAACTTGGCGGGCTGCGCCATTCAAAGGGCCGTGACGCGCTGGCCATCGCTCATCACTACGACGTCGGGAACGACTTCTACGAGCTCGTCCTCGGGCCGTCGATGACCTATTCGTGCGCCTACTTCGAGAGGGATCACCGACCCGTATCCGGTGCCGCCCCAGATCCCTCGTTCGGGCTGGAGGAGGCCCAGCAGGCCAAGAACGACCTCGTCGCCCGCAAGCTCGGCCTCAAGCCGGGGACGCGTGTCCTCGACGTCGGGTGCGGCTGGGGGGCCTTTGTCTGCAACGCTGCTCGCAACTATGGGGTTGAGGCCATCGGCATCACGCTGTCGCAGGAACAGGCGGACCACGCCCGGCACCGGGCCCTCGATGAGGGTGTCGCTGATCGAGTCGAGATCCGTGTCCAGGACTACCGCGATGTCCACGGCGGGCCCTTCGACGCGATCGCGAGCATCGGCATGGCAGAACACGTCGGTCGGGCGATGCTGCCGACATACTCGGCGGAGCTGTTCGGCCTGCTGCGCCCCGGCGGTCGACTGCTCAACCACGCGATCTCCCGACGCCCCGGAGAGCTCGGACGCTTCTCGCGCACGTCGTTCATCGACCGCTACGTCTTCCCCGACGGGGAGCTCCAGCCGATGGCCGCGATGGTCGAGGCGCTGGAGGATGCCGGCTTCGAGGTTCGCGACGTCGAGGCCTTGCGTGAGCACTACGCGCTGACCTTGCGCGCATGGGTGGCAAACCTTGAGGCCAACTGGGACCGGGCCGTTGAGCTCACGAGCGCCGGCCGGGCGAGGGTGTGGCGGTTGTACATGGCCGGCTCTGCGCTGGCCTTCGAGGGCAACCGGATCGGGGTGAACCAGGTCCTGGCGGTGCGGCCCGACGCCCGCGGTGTCAGCGGCATGCCGCGTTCGCGAGCGTCGCTACTTGCACCGGCCGTCACCCCAGGTTCTTGAGGGCTTCCCTCCTCGACAGCGGTGAGAGCCGGGTGTCGATCTGGTCCACGCTGCGGCGAACCCAGTCCGCCGCGCTGGGGCCTGAGTGGGCGTACTGGCGCAGCGACCAGCCGATCGCCTTGCGGATGAAGAACTCCCGGTCGGCCAGGTTGGGCGTGATGCAGTCGAGGAGGAGCTGGCGGTCCGTCTCATCCTTGCTCGACAGCTGGCTGAGGATGGCAGCCCGACGTACCCACAGGTTGTCCGCCGTCGCCCATGAGCGCATCCGTGCGGCCTCGGTCTCGGGGTGTGCTCGCAGGACTGGGCCGACCCGTCGCGCGGCGATCTCGTCGACGAAGTCCCACCACGCGCCCGTCTCGATCAGATAGAGGTACAAGGGCATGGACGAGCGGTCCTGGGCCCACACGCGATACAGACGGTGCCCGGAGATGGCCAGGGCGGCATAGCGTTCCTCTCGGAAATGTGCGCCATCCCAGAGCCCCCGGATCGTCGCCTCCCACTCGTCGCGCTCGCCCAGGCGGTATGCCGGGTCGGCCAGGAGGGGTCGCAGCGTGGCCTTGAGGTGAGGTGACGTGATGCCACGAAAGGGCATGGCGGACTTCATGTAGGCCTGCTGGCCCTTTGCCCGGTCGGGATCGCCGGCAGCCTCCAGCTCACGGCATACGGCATCGACCAGGTCACCTCGAGCGCTCCCCATCGGCTCAGGCTAGGGCCGCTCCGCAGCTGACCGCATCGTTCTTGGGGCGGTCGGGGCGACACGCCCAAAGAATCTTTTGTCCACATGGGTGTGGATCATGTATGTGCAGGCCAGCCGCGTGCGGCGTGGCGTCGATCGCGAAACTCGCAGAGTTTTCCCCAGTGTGTGCACACGTTGCGACGGCGTGGTGCACAGGTTGTCCCCAGGATGTGCACAAGCCCTGGTTGAGCCAACCGGTCAGCGGTCCTACCGTGGCCCATTGACACCGGAATACTGCACGGGCGATGGCCGCTGACGGTCGTTCGTTGGGCCTTGTCAGATCCAGGTGGTGTGCTGTTGGCAGTCTGGTTGCAGGGTCGGTATCGAAGGGGTGGGCGTGTCGATCACGAAGCTGAACGTCGAGTCGTATTCCGGGCGCGGGCAAAGCTCCTACGACTCAGGCGAAGGCATGCTCCCGCCCCAGGACGTCCACGCGGAGCAGAGCGTCATCGGCGGCATGCTGCTGTCCAAGGATGCGATCGCTGACTGCGTCGAGGTGCTCAAGGGCGTCGACTTCTACCGTCCCGCGCACGAGCAGATCTATGACGCGATCCTGGACCTCTTCAGCCGTGGCGAGCCGGCCGACGCCATCACCGTCTCGGATGAGCTGACCAAGCGTGGCGACCTGGTGCGCGTGGGCGGCCAGGCCTATCTGCACCAGCTGATCTCCTCAGTGCCGACGGCGGCCAACGCCGGGTACTACGCGACGATCGTGGCCGAGCGTGCGGTCCTGCGGCGGCTCGTCGACGCCGGCACAAAGATCGTCCAGATGGGCTACAGCCAGAACGGCGGAGACGTCGTCGACATCGTCAACGCCGCTCAGGCCGAGATCTACGCCGTGGCGGACAAACGTGGCGGGGATGACTACGCGGTCCTCGGCGATGTGCTTGAGGCGACGGTCGACGAGATCGAGGCCGCCTCGGGCAAGTCCGGTGAGATGACCGGAGTCCCCACCGGGTTCACCGACTTCGACAACCTGACCAACGGCCTGCACCCTGGGCAGATGATCGTCGTGGCGGCGAGGCCGGCCGTCGGGAAGGCGCTGGCACTGGACACGCCGCTTCCCACACCCTCGGGCTGGACCACGATGGGTGGGGTTGCGGTTGGCGAGCTTGTGCTCGGCGGCGACGGACGCCCGACCATGGTGACCCGAGCAACCGAGGTGATGACGGGTCGCCCGTGCTTCGAGGTCGAGTTCTCCGACGGCGCGGTGATCGTCGCCGATGCAGAGCACCAGTGGCTGGTCACCGTCGGCTGGAACCAGATTGTCCGGACAACCGCTCAGATACTCGTTCTTCTCGCTGATGGGCGGGGCGTGTCCATCGATCGCAACCCCGCACCAGCAACGTCGGATACCGGGGTGGGCGCAATCGGGGCGGAGCAATGGAAGCTGGTCGGTATTCGTCCGGGCGTCTCTGTCCCGGTGCGTTGCATTGAGGTCGATAACGAGACCCACCTTTACCTTGCAGGTGAGTCCATGATTCCCACGCACAACTCGACGTGGGGTTTGGATATAGCCCGGTCGGCGGCGATCAAGCACAAGATGGCCACCGTGCTCTTCAGCCTCGAGATGAGTCGCACCGAGATCACGATGCGACTGCTGTCGGCCGAGGCGTCCATCCAGCTGCAGAACATGCGCAAGGGCACGATGCGCGACGAGGACTGGACCAGGCTGGCGCGGACCATGGCCGAGGTCTCGGATGCCCCGCTGTTCATTGATGATTCGCCGAACATGTCGCTCATGGAGATCCGGGCCAAGTGCCGTCGCCTCAAGCAGCAGCACAACCTTCGTCTGGTGATCATCGACTACCTGCAGCTGATGAGCTCGGGCAAACGCGTCGAGAGCCGGCAGCAGGAGGTCTCCGAGTTCTCCCGTGCCCTCAAGCTCTTGGCCAAGGAGCTCGAGGTCCCCGTCATCGCTATCTCGCAGTTGAACCGCGGCAGTGAGCAGCGCACCGACAAGAGGCCGCAGATGAGCGACCTTCGTGAATCCGGTTGCCTCACCGCCGACGCACGGATCCTGCGGGCAGACACCGGCGCTGAGACCACGATGGGTGAGCTGTATGCCGAGGGCGCCACCGACGTTCCGGTCTGGACGCTCGATGAATCCTTGCGCTACGTGCAACGGCATCTGACCCATGTGTTCCCGACGGGCGTCAAGCCGGTGTTCCGCCTGACCCTGGCGTCGGGCAAGACGGTTCGAGCCACCGATAACCACCCGTTCCTGGCCTACGAGGGCTGGACCCAGCTGGGCGACTTGCGCTCCGGTTCACGCGTGGCTGTGCCGCGCCACGTTCCGGCGCCACACGACCTGACGACCTGGGAGGACGACAAGGTCGTGCTGCACGCCCAACACCTCAGCGGTATGGCGAGTGGTTCCGTGCCCGATTCGGTGTTCCACTCGCCCAAGCGTCAGATCGGTGCCTTTCTCAAGCACCTCTGGATGCTGGACGGTTCAGTGCGGGCGGACCGTGCCGGCGAGGACGGTCGCATCAGTCTGACTTCGCAATCGCGCCGGCTCCTTGACGACGTCGCTCGCCTACTGCTGCGTTTCGGCATCTCGTGCCGGATCTGCAGCACGGGCAAAGGTTTCGCTCTCGATATCGTCGACGTGGACGACCAGAGGCGTTTTCTGCAGGAGGTCGACGTGCATGGTGAGCAGACAACCGAGAGCTTGGCGCTGCTGGATAGTGTGCGCGCACGTTCCGGCAACATGTCCGGGGCTGAGACGACTGCGGCGGTTTGGGGCCGCGTCAGTGAGGTCATGACGGCGGGCCACGTCGTCCCGACCAACGACATGCAGGTTGACGCGCAGAGCCTTGGTCAAGTCGTGCAGGTGTTGGATGAGGCGGATCTGGACCTCGAGGCAGTCAACGACGTGTTGTGGGACTCGGTTGTCTCGATCGAGCCGGATGGCGTCGAAGAGGTCTATGACGCAACGGTTCTGGGCACTCACAACTTCATCGCGAACGGCGTTGCCGTGCATAACAGCATCGAACAAGATGCCGACATGGTGATCCTGCTTCATCGCGAGTCGATGTATGAGCGTGAGTCACCTCGCGAGGGCGAGGCCGACCTCATCGTTGCCAAGCATCGCAACGGTCCCACCGACACGATCACGGTCGCCTTCCAGGGGCACTACTCCCGCTTCACAAACATGGCGACCAACTTCTGATGCGCTGGCGGTGCGTCTTTGAAGTTGCTGGCTCTATCTAGATTTTAGAAAAGTCCAAAACAAGTTGGCGGACGAGGGGGTTCCGTCAGTCAGCCGCGCGCGAGTCAGAAGCCTCCTTCAGTGCCCAGCCAGGCGCGTGGCCCCTCAAGCACGTCACGGCAACAAGACACCGACAGCCCACTAGGCTCCCCTGTATGGCTGAGATGAGCATGAACAAGGCGATCCACGGTGCCTTCCGACGCGACCTGACCCGCTTCATCACCGCGCTATCGAGCGTGGTGGCCGGCGACGCAGAGCGTGGTAGCCGGCTCGCAATCGCGTGGTCCAACTTCGACGACCAGCTGACACAGCATCACACCGGCGAGCACGAGATCGCCTGGCCGGCGCTCGTTGCCGTGGGGGTAAGTCCGAGCCTTCTGGCCACGATGGACGCCGAACACGACTCGATGGCAGCGGCGATCGCTGACGTAAGGGCCGCCGTGCCTGCGCTCAGGCACACTGCGAGCGCCGAGGATGTGTCCACGGCGCGCGCGGCGTTCGAACGGCTGCAGGCGGTGACCGTCGCGCACCTCGAGCACGAGGAGGCCGAGATCGATCCCATCTACCTCGAGAAGAAGGACACTCCCGAGATCAAGGCAATGGGGCGGGCGTTCGGCAAGGTCAGCCCGGCACGGGGCGGCAGGTTCTTCGCGTGGGTCAGCGACGGCGCCAGCCCGGGCGAGATGGCCGCGATCACCAGGGACGTCCCAGGGCCGGTGTTCGCGATCATCGGTGGCATCTTCGGCCGTGACTACCGCAAGAACATCGCGCCCCTTTGGAAGAGCTAGCGCGACAGCGACCGAGGGTCAGCGCAGGAGCCGGGCCAGATCCGGGTGACGGTCCCGGTATCCCTGCAGGAGCACCCTGGCTGTCGTGACCGAGTCGACCAGCGGGTGGAGCGCAAAAGCTTTGAGCGCCAACGAAGCTGACCGACTGCGAGCTGCTTCGATGGTCAGCTGTTCCACGGCCTTGACCTGTTGCACGAGACCGAGCTGGTGGCCGGCGAGCGGGAGGGTCGCGATGGGATGGGGGCCGTAAGCGTTCACGGTGCTTGGCACTTCGACCACAGCTTCTGGAGGCAGTCCGGGCACTGCAGAACCGTTGCGAACATTGAGGATCATGGTGCTGCGCTCGTTGCGCGCGATGGCGCCCATGATGGCCAGGGCAACACCTTCGTAGCCTCCGCCCTCGATGTCCGCAGCGTCACGGGTCTCCAGCTCTTCCCGGCTCTCCTTCATGTATGTCGCATCGCGCTCCTCCCGCACCCGGCGCCATTCGTGCAGAGCTGCCGCGGGACGGACCCGGACCGCATCATAGAAAGCGCGCTGCTGTTCGAGCAGGAACTCGCCGCGCGTCTGTGAGTCGCCCTTGATCGCTGCGACCGCGTCGCGGGTGAAGTAGTAGTAGTAGAGGTACTCGTTGGGCAGACAACCCAGCAGCTGGATCCACTCGGGCCCGAAGAGCCGGCCCTCCTCGATCGTGGCCAGCAGCTGGGCGTCGCCGATGAGGTCCGGCAGCACGTCGCGACCGTCATGGTCAAGACCGCGCAGCCACCCCAGGTGGTTGAGGCCGACGTAGTCGAAGTCAGTGCGATCGGGGTCAAGACCCAGAGCTCGGACAGCCCTGCGGCCCAAGCCGATCGGTGAGTCACAGATCCCCACCACGCGTTCGCCGAGAACCAGCTGCATCGCCTCGGTGATCATCCCGGCGGGGTTGGTGAAGTTGATGACCCAGGCACGCGGACAGATCTCGGCGATTCGCTCCGCGATATGGATGGCGACCGGGACGGTCCGCATCCCGTAGGCGAGGCCACCGGGTCCGGTGGTCTCTTGCCCGAGTAGGCCAAGGTCGAGGGCGACGCGCTCATCCGTGGTTCGTCCCTCGAGGCCGCCCACACGGATAGCCGAGAAGACGAAGTCCGCTCCATCCAGAGCCCCGTCGAGATCCGTGGTCGTCTCCACCGTCGGAGCGCCTTCATGGCCTTTGGCCATCTCCTCTTGTGCCATCTGTTGGGTCACCTGACCCATCGCCTCAAGGCGATCCGGCGATACGTCATACAGGGAGACGGCGTCAACCCGCGGGCTGCTGAGGTCACGCAGTACGGCCCCATAGACGAGGGGGACGCGGAATCCGCCGCCCCCCAGGATCGCCAGCTTCATGCTCTCAACACCTCCACGCCACGATCGCTGCGCGTCTGCAGGGGTTGTCTGCGCTCGTTTCGCATGGCCCCCAAGGTAGCGTCACACCTGTGGCGGACACGATGTACGACCCATTGGCCAGCATGCGTACTGCGGACGGCCCTGAGTTCGACCTGTTCCTCTGCGGGACCGTCTTCCTGGACATCATCTTCACCGGCATGGCGGCCATGCCCACCAGCGGCACGGAGGTCTGGGCCGAAGGCATGGGCTCCAGCCCGGGAGGAATCGCCAACCTCGCGATCGCCGCGAGCCGACTCGGCCTGCGAACGTCACTGGCCGCGGCCTTCGGCGACGACGACTACGCCGACTTCTGCTGGAAGACCCTCTCCGAGCAGGAGCATGTGGACCTGAGCCGTTCGCGACGCTTTGACCAGTGGCACTCCCCTGTGACCGTCTCGATGGCAGTCGATCGCGACCGCAGCATGGTGACGCACGGGCACCCGTCGCCGGTGCCCCCTCCCGACATGATTGGTCAGCCGCCGCGCTGCCGCGCCGTCATCGTTGACCTGAGCCACGTCGACACCATGGGAGTTCCAGACCGACCGTCCTGGCCCGATCTGGCCCGCAGGGATGGCGCGCTCATCTTCGCGGACGTGGGTTGGGATCCCAGCGGAGTGTGGTCGCCGAAGATCCTCGACCAGCTCGCCAGCTGCGACGCCTTCATGCCCAATGCCACGGAGGCGATGGCCTACACGCGCACCGAGACCGCACACGACGCGCTGTACGCCCTTGCCGACCTGGTCCCGTTGGCCGTGGTGACGAACGGGGCAGAAGGCGCGCTCGCGATCGACGCGACCACTGGCGAAGAGGCCAACGCCCCGGCGCTTCGCGTGACGGCGCTTGACCCCACCGGCGCCGGGGATGTGTTCGGCGCCGGTCTGGTCGTCGGCACCCTGGCCGGATGGCCGCTGGAGAACCGGCTCGCCTTCTCCACCTTGTGCTCAGCGCTGGCCGTCCAGCAGTTCGGTGGCTCTCTCGCGGCGCCGGGCTGGGGGGACATCGCGGACTGGTGGCACGACGTCCGCGACTCCAACGACCACTCGAGCTACGGCTGCTCGCTGAAACGCAGGTACGCCTTCCTCGAGGACATCGTCCCGACCGTTCCCGTCGGCGCGGTTCACCGCGCCGCGGCCACCATCGCCCGTCTGGCAGACGTGGACCAGACACCATGACCTGCTGACGCAGTCACCGTGCAAACGTGCCCTCCCAAGCCTCATCACGCAGTCTCACTCGCACGAAGGAGCACCACATGATCCGCTCTCGCCGGCTCTTGCTCATTGCCAGCGTGCTTGGCGTCACCGCAGTCGCAGCGTGTGCCCCCGGGTCGAGTACCTCTCCCAGTACCAGCGCGCCGTCGTCCGCGTCGGCGGTGGAGACCGATGCGGCCAAGATGGGCGCCGTGACTTTGCTGGTCTGGGACCAGGAGGTGCGCGGAGGTCAGGCGGCCCAGATGGCTGAGCTGATCAAGGGCTTCGAGGCGAAGTACCCGAACATCAAGATCGAGCGGGTTTCGCGGTCCTTCGACGACCTCAAGACCACGCTGCGCCTGGCGTTGAGCGGCAATGAGCCTCCCGACGTCGTCGAGGCCAACAATGGCCGGTCCGACATGGGCGAGTTCGTCAAGGCCGGACAGCTGCGCCCTCTTGACGCGTACTCCACCGCGTATGGCTGGGAGGCGCGCTATCCGAAGTCGGTGCGTCAGTACTCCTCGTACAGTCCGGACGGGAAGACGTTCGGGGAGGGCAACCTCTATGGCCTGCCCCAGGTTGGCGAGACCGTTGGAATCTTCTACAACAAGAAGAAGCTGGCCGCCGCCGGACTGCAGGCACCCACCACGTGGAGTGAGCTCCAGTCCTCCCTGGCGACCCTCAAGGGCAAGGGCGAGGTTCCCCTCATGCTCGGCAACCTCGAGAAATGGCCGGCCATCCACGTCTTCGGCACCGTCCAGGGCCGGACGACACCTCCCGAGACCATCAAGTCGCTGGCGTTCGGTCGCAGCGGCGCCACCTGGAAGTCACCGGAGAACCTCAAGGCCGCCCAGACGCTGGTCGAGTGGGTGGACAAGGGGTACTTCAACAAGGGCGTCAACGGCCAGGACTACGACCCCGCCTGGCAGGGGTTCACCAAGGGCACCGGTGTCTACCTCATCGCCGGCACGTGGCTGCAGGCTGACCTGGAGAAGGCAATGGGTGCTGACGTCGGCTTCATGCTGCCGCCGGGTTCCGCGGCCGGCGACAAGCCGGTGGCCACTGGTGGCACCGGACTGCCGTTCGCGGTCACGTCCAAGAGCAAGCACCCCGATGCCGCTGCGGCCTACATCAACTTCATCACCAGCGAGGACGCCATGGCCGTGCTCGCCAAGACCGGCAACCTGCCGATAGCCGACACCAGCGCCCAGGTGGTCACCGGGACCTTGCAGAAGGAGGTCTTCTCGAGCTTCGGCAAGATCGTCGAACAGGACGGGCTGGTCCCGTACCTCGACTACGCGACGCCCACCATGTACGACACCATCGGTGCCGCCTTGCAGGATCTGCTCGCCAAGAAGGCGACCCCGGACCAGTTCCTCGACCGGCTCGAGAAGGACTACGCAGCCTTCGTGTCAGCCCAGGGCTAGGCGTATCGGTGGTGGGGCGTGGCAGCAGGCGTGATGTCGGCCCACCGGGCGAGCCTCGGCGAATCGCCTACCTCTACCTGCTGCCGGCATTCATCGTCTACGCGGCGTTCCTGCTGTATCCGCTGCTTCGCGCCGTGCAGATCTCGTTGTATGACTGGGACGGGCTCACTCTGGGGCGCTGGATCGGCCTCGACAACTACCGGGAGGTCCTGACCGACGAGGGGCTCCGCAGCGCCTTCGGGCACGCCCTCGTGCTGATGGTCTTCTTCGCCCTCATCCCCATCGTCGTGGGGCTGCTCCTGGCGTCGGTGCTCAACCGGGCCAAGGTGCGGGGACTGTCGTTCTTCCGGACGGTCGTGTTCCTGCCGCAGGTCGTGGCGATGGTGGTCGTGGCCGTCGCGTGGCGTCGCATCTATGCCCCGGACGGGAGCCTCAACTCCCTGCTGGGCGCCGTCGGCCTGGACTCGCTGACCCGTGGCTGGCTGGGCGACTACGACTTCGCCCTGCCGGCCGTGGGGTTCGTCGGCAGCTGGTTCGAGATCGGCCTGGTGACGGTGCTGCTCCTGGCTGGCATGGGGCGGATCAATGGTGAGCTCTATGAGGCCGCCAGGCTGGACGGCGCCGGACCTGTGCGCGAGTTCTTCGCCGTGACGCTGCCCTCCGTACGCGGTGAGATCGCCGTGGCGTTGACCCTCACGGTCATCGCCGCGCTGCGCACCTTTGACCTGGTCTATGTCACCACCCGAGGTGGGCCGGGCAACTCGACCTCCGTGCCGTCATACGAGGTGTATCACCGCGCCTTCGAGCTGGGCCGGGTCGGCTCCGCAGCGGCGATCGGCGTCTCCCTGACGATCGTGATCTTCGCGATCTCGTTCGCTATCACGCGAATCGGTGACCGGGGCACGTCATGAGGGTCTCTCGCGCGGAACGCTCGGCGAACTACGTCATCCTGTTTGCCTTCGCCCTGTTCGCCCTCATCCCCATCCTGACCATCCTCCAGGCGGCTCTCGGTCCGGGCGACTCTGCCGGCACGGGGGAGACCGCCTCCTTTGCCGGTCTCCATCTCGGCAACTTCACGGAGGCGTGGCAGGTCGGTCACTTCGGCACCTACATGCGGATGAGCTTCATGGTGTCCGCCTCAGTGGTGGTCGTCAGCGTCGGCCTGTCGATCCTGAGCGGATTCGCCTTTGGCACCATGCGTTTTCGTGGATCAACGGCGTTGTTCTACCTCTTCCTCCTCGGCATCATGATGCCGAGTGAGGCCATCGTCGTTCCTCTCTACTTCGACCTGCGCACCCTCGGTCTCACCGATACCTTCTGGGCCGTCGCTCTTCCCCAGGTCGCCCAGTCGGTGGCCTTCGGGACCTTCTGGATGCGTGCCTACTTCCGCTCCAGCAGCAGGTCGCTGATCGAGGCCGCACGGCTGGACGGCGCGTCCAACCGCCGCATCCTCTGGCAGGTGCTGGTGCCCCTGGCGAGGCCGGCCATCGTCACCCTCATCGTGCTGGTGTTCATGTGGACGTGGAACGAGTTCCTGATCCCGCTGGTCATGGTGACCGACGAGTCTCTTCGCACCGCCCCGTTGGGACTGGCCTTCTTCCAGGGTCAGTACACCCAGGGCTTCACCCTCCTGGCTGCTGGTGCGGTGATCGTCGCGACTCCCGTGGTGGCCCTCTATCTCTTCCTTCAGCGTCACTTCATCGCCGGCATGTTGGAAGGCTCGGTCCGTGAGTAGGCGCCTCATGACCGTCCTGGTCATCACCGTCACAGTCTTGGCCGCTGAGGTCATCGGCGCACTGGTGTCCGGGAGCCTGGCGCTTGTGGCCGATGCCGGTCACATGCTCACCGACGTGGCAGGTCTGACCCTGGCCTGGGTCGCCTCGGCGCTGGCTCAAAGACCGGTGACTCTGGCCCGCACCTGGGGTTTTCGCCGGGCCGAGGTGCTCGCCGCCGCCGGACAGGCGGCAGTGCTCCTGGCGGTGGGCGGCTTCGTCCTGGTGGAAGGCGTCCGCAGACTCTTCGACCCCCCAGAGGTAGCGTCGGCCGCGATGCTGATCTTCGGCGGCGTCGGACTGGCCGGCAACATGATCGGTATCGCCGTCCTGGCCGGATCGCGGTCGGAGAACCTGAACATGCGGGCCGCCTTCCTGGAGGTCGTCAACGACGCGCTAGGGTCCGTGGCCGTCCTCGTCGCAGCCGCCGTCATCGCCGTCACCGGCTGGTCGCGGGCCGACGCGCTGGCGTCGCTGCTGATCGGAGCGCTGATCATCCCGCGCACCCTGAAGCTGTTGCGCGAGAGCGTCGACGTCCTGCTGGAGTCGACTCCCAGGGGACTGGACCTGGGCGAGGTTCGCGAGCATCTGCTCACGGTCGCTCACGTGAGGGCGGTCCACGATCTGCACGCGACTCAGGTGGCCACGGGTCTGCCGGTGCTGACCGCCCACGTCGTGGTTGACGACTCGTGCTTCCACGACGGACACCTGCCCAGCCTGCTCGACGAGCTCCAGCAGTGCCTGGCCGGACACTTCGACGTCGAGCACTCCACCATCCAGTTCGAGGCCGGAAGCCACGCCGCTCACGAACCCTCCGCGCACCCATAGGCCTTGTCGCCCTAGGGCCATCCGTCGACCCGGATGCGGCGGAATATACCCATCGGGGGTATGGTTGCAATCGTGAGGGATACCCCCACCGGGTACCTGCGAAGGAGGACGACCATGCACGCCGATGCGCCGGGCTACCACGACACCAAGGATGCCCACCTGCGGCGACTGCGCCGGATCGAGGGTCAGGTTCGGGGCGTGCACCGCATGGTCGAGCAGGACACGTACTGCATCGACGTGCTGACCCAGATCTCCGCCGCCACCAAGGCCTTGGAGGCGGTGGCGTTGGCCCTGCTCGACGAGCACCTGAACCACTGCGTCACCCACGCCATCCAGGCCGGTGGCGACGATGCGTCCGACAAGCTGAAGGAAGCCTCGGCCGCGATCGCGCGTCTGGTGCGCTCCTGAACCATCTGCAGCCCCCGCCTGGACAAACACAGATCCACCCCAGCAACACCACACCCAAGGAGAACCACATGAGCACCCAGACCTTCCCCGTCACCGGACTGACCTGCGGGCACTGCGTCGGCGCCATCACCAGCGAGCTGAAGGCACTGCCGGGCGTCACCGATGTGCAGGTCGACCTGGTCGTCAAGGGGACCTCGAACGTGAGCGTCACCTCCGACAAGGCGCTGACCGATGCCGAGGTCCTTGCGGCCCTGGACGAGGCCGGCGAATACCAGCTCGTCACCAGCTGACGGAGCATCACCAACTGCCGGAGTGTCACCAACTGATCGGGTCGCCCGACACCAGTGACGGAAAACTGCGCCTGACCCCGCGCAGGAGGAGAGGAACCTCATGACCACCACCCCCGACCAGCTCGACGAGACCAGCAGCGTCGAGCTCGTCATCGGCGGTATGACCTGCGCCTCCTGCGCCGCCCGGATCGAGAAGAAGCTCAACAAGCTCGAGGGCGTCACCGCGACCGTCAACTACGCCACTGAAAAGGCCAAGGTGACGTATGTCGGGTCCCTCAGCCCCGAGGACTTTGTCGCCACGGTCGAGGCGACGGGCTACACCGCAGCGCTACCAGCTCCGAAGGTCAGCAGCGCTGACACGGCGACCGAAGGTGGCGAGGACCAGGACGAGGTCGACGACGAGGTCTCCGCACTGCGACAGCGGTTGCTGATCTCGGCAGTCCTGAGCCTGCCGGTGCTGCTGCTGTCGATGATCCCGGCGTTGCAGTTCGACAACTGGCAGTGGCTGGCCCTGACCCTGGCCTCCCCGGTCGTGGTGTGGGGTGCCTTGCCGTTCCACCGGGCTGCCTTCACCAATGCCCGCCACGGCGCGGCCACGATGGACACCCTGATCTCGGTGGGTGTCAGCGCTGCATGGCTCTGGTCGCTGTGGGCCCTGTTCCTCGGCGGCGCCGGGATGCCCGGCATGCGCATGACCTTCGACCTCATGCCCTCAGCTGAGGGCGGCACGGCGCACATCTACCTCGAAGCCGCCTCGGTGGTCACCGTGTTCATCCTGTCGGGTCGCTACTTCGAGGCCAAGGCCAAGAAGCGTTCCGGCGCAGCGCTGCGTGCCCTGTTGAACATGGGCGCCAAGGATGTCGCTGTCCTGCGCGACGGGGTCGAGGTCAGGATCCCGACCGACCAGCTCGTCGTCGGAGACATCTTCAGCGTCCGCCCCGGCGAGCAGGTTGCCACCGACGGAATCGTCACCGAGGGCACCTCCGCGGTCGATGCCTCGATGCTGACCGGCGAGTCCGTGCCGGTCGAGGTCGGGCCCGGTGACGCCGTGGTCGGCGCCACCGTCAACGCAGGCGGGCGGCTGATGGTCCGTGCCACCCGGGTCGGCGCGGACACCCAGCTGGCGCAGATAGCCCGCTTGGTCGAGGACGCCCAGAACGGCAAGGCCGAGGTCCAGCGCCTGGCCGACCGGGTGTCCGGCATCTTCGTCCCCGTCGTCATCCTCCTGTCCCTGACCACCCTCGCGGTCTGGCTGCTGACCGGGCACTCCGCGACGGCGGCGTTCACCGCGGCCGTCGCGGTCCTGATCATCGCCTGCCCGTGTGCACTGGGCCTTGCCACGCCAACCGCCCTCCTGGTTGGTACCGGCCGTGGCGCCCAGCTGGGCATCCTCATCAAGGGCCCACAGATCCTGGAGTCCACCCGCCGGGTCGACACGATCCTGCTCGACAAGACGGGCACCATCACGACCGGCAAGATGAGCGTGGCTGCCGTCCACGCTGCCACCGACGAGACCGTGGCCGAGATCCAGACCCTTGCCGGCGCCCTCGAGGACGCCTCCGAGCACCCCATCGCCAAGGCCATCGCGGCCACTGCCCAGGCGGCCATGTCAGCGGTGCCGGCCGGGTCGGCCGTTGACAGCATGCTTCCCGCGGTCGAGGACTTCAGCAATCACGACGGTCGCGGCGTCTCGGGGGTCGTCGAAGGGCACGCTGTCCTCGTCGGTCGTCAGTCCTGGCTCGCGCAGGAGTGGTCCCTCGAAGCGCCGGCCGATCTGCTGGCGTTCGCGGACGCGGCGGAAGCCGACGGCCAGACCCCGGTCTGGGTGGCCTGGGACGGTGCGGTCCGCGGCGTCATCGTGGTGGCCGACACGATCAAGGACACCTCAGCGCAGGCCATCGCGCAGTTCCGCACGCTCGGGCTGCGACCGATGCTGCTCACCGGTGACAACGTCAGGGCCGCCCACGCGGTCGCAGCCCTGGTGGGTATCGAGCCGCAGGACGTCATTGCCGAGGTCCTGCCGGCGGACAAGGTCTCCGCGGTGAAAGCGTTGCAGGACAAGGGAAAGATCGTCGCGATGGTCGGTGACGGGGTCAACGACGCCGCCGCACTGGCGCAGGCCGACCTCGGACTGGCCATGGGCACCGGCAGCGACGTGGCCATCGAGGCCTCCGACCTGACGCTGGTCCGCGGGGACCTGCGGGCAGCAGCGGACGCGATACGACTGTCGCGTTCGACGCTGAAGACCATCAAGGGCAACCTTTTCTGGGCCTTCGCCTACAACGTGGCCGCCATCCCGCTGGCCGCCCTCGGTCTGCTCAACCCGCTCATCGCTGGTGGAGCGATGGCCTTCAGCTCTGTGTTCGTGGTGAGCAATAGCCTGCGCCTGCGCCGGTTCTCCCCACTGACGACAGCGAGCTCGACGCCGACCGGATGATCCCAAGCCCAAGGACGTCCGGTCTGAACGGCCAGCCGTCTGTCGTCCAGGAGGCATGGCCTCGGGGCACAACCCTTTCCTCTGACAACCAACCTTCGGAGTACACACCGTGATCGACCAGACCCCAAGAACCGCACATCTGACCGGACGCCGTCCGCTGGCAAGCCGGACGCTGCTGACCGGCGTCGGTGCCGGCCTGGTTGCCGCGCTCGCCCTGTCCGGGTGCAGCCAAAGCGGCCCACCTGAGCCAAAGAGCGTCGCGGCCGGGACGCTGCCGGGCGAGCATGTTCACGGCATCAGCCGGGACCCAGGCAGTGGCAAGGTCAACCTCGCGACCCACGAGGGGCTCTTCGTGCAGCAGGCTGATGCAAGCTGGCTGCAGGTTGGCCCGACAGTCGACTTCATGAGCTTCGCGATCACCGGGCCGGGCACCTTCTATGCCTCCGGTCACCCTGGTGAAGGGGTTGACCTGCCAGCACCCGTGGGACTGATGAAGTCCTCGGACGCCGGGCTCACGTGGAGCGTCCAGTCCCTTGGCGGCCAGTCGGATTTCCACACTTTGACCGCCTCGTCCCGCGGCGTCATGGGTTTTGATGGTGCCCTGAAGGTGACGTCGGACGGGAAGACCTGGGCGCAGGGTGGCCTGACTGCAGAACCGCGCAGCCTCGCCTCGGCTCCGGATGGTTCACAAGTGCTGGCCACCACCGCGCAGGGGGTGCTCAGCTCAACCGACGGTGGGGGCACCTGGGCGCCGCTTGCCTCGGCACCGCCACTGGTCCTGACCGCCTGGGCCGACTCGAAGACCGTCGTCGGCCTCACCACCGACGGAGGAATCGCGGTCAGCGAGGACGCCGGCGCCTCCTGGAAGACCAGTCCCGCACAGCTGACGAGCGGTCAGGTGATTTCCGCGAGCCGCGACAAGGCTGGTGCGTTGGAGATCCTGGTGGTGACTGACACGACCGTGTTGCAGTCGGGCGACAACGGAGCCACCTTCGCCGACCTGAAATCCTGAAAGTCCGGGGCACAACATCGCGCTGGCTTCGTGCCCGCCGTCCACAGCGGAACGGATGATGTCGGCATTAGAGTGCGGGTGAGTTGCCAAGACTTGAGGAGTGCCCGTGATGATCGACCGTGACACGCTGACCGTGATGTACGCCCGCGAGAGGGCAGACTTCGTCGCCCGACACCCGCGGTCAGCGGCGGCCTACGAGCGTGCCGACCACCTGTTCGGCCGGGTGCCGATGACCTGGATGAACAAGAACGCCGGTGGCTTCCCGGTCTACCTCGATCGGGCACAGGGCAATCGTGTCTGGGACATCGACGGCTTCGAGTACGTCGACTTTGCGCTCGGCGACACCGGCGCCATGGCGGGGCACTCGCCCGAGGCGACCGTGGCCGCCATACAGCAGCGCATCTCCACCCAGGGCGGCATCACCACGATGCTGCCCACGGAGGACGCCGAGTGGGTGGGCGCCGAGCTCACCAGGCGTTTCGGGCTGGAGCGCTGGAGCTTCTCGCTGACCGCCACCGACGCCAACCGATGGGCGATCCGTCTCGCGAGGGCGTTGACCGGTCGGCCCAAGATCCTGTTCAACAGCTACTGCTACCACGGCAGCGTCGACGAGTCGCTGATCGTGGTCGGCCCCGACGGTGAGGGCATGAGCCGGCCGGGCAATGTCGGCGAGCCGGGTGACGTCACCGAGACCTCGCGGGTCGCCGAGTTCAACGATCTCGAGGGTCTCGAACGTCAGCTCGCGCATGGCGACGTGGCGGCCGTGCTCATGGAGGCGGCGCTGACCAACATCGGGATCGTCCTGCCCGAGCCTGGCTATCTCGAGGGCGTTCGCGAGCTAACCCGCCGGTATGCCGTGCTGCTGATCAACGATGAGACCCACACCTTCTCGGCGGGGCCGGGTGGAGCGACGAAGGCCTGGGGGCTGGAGCCCGACATGCTGGTCATCGGCAAGTCGATAGCCGGCGGGATCCCGATGGGCGCCTATGGGCTGAGCGCAGAGCTCGCCGACCGCGCCCTGGCCCGCACCGACCTGGATCTCATCGACATGGGCGGCGTGGGCGGCACCCTGGCGGGCAACCCGCTCTCGATCGCCGCCACCCGCGCAACGCTGGAGCACGTCCTGACCGACGGTGCCTTCGGCCAGATGATCGACACCGCTACGTATTTCGCGGCGGGCGTGCAGTCCGTGATTGATCGATACTCGCTGCCGTGGTCGCTGAGCCAGCTGGGCGCCCGGGCGGAGTACCGCTTTGCCGATCCCGCACCCCGCAACGGCACCGAGGCCGCAGCCAGTGCCGACGGTGAGCTCGAGGACCTCCTTCACCTCTACCTGTTGAACCGCGGCATCATGCTGACCCCGTTCCACAACATGGCGCTGATGTCGCCGGTCACGACCACAGCGGACGTTGACGTCCACCACGGCGTCTTCGAGGCAGTGATCGCGGAGCTCATGGGCGGCTGAGCATCCGCGGACCGGCCTGTGGGGTCGTCTTGTCCGACCTCTGAGATCTCCGCGCCGGCTCCTTGTCCGACGGTGTGTTCCGTGACTGTGCGGGTCCTTTTGGATGGGGCCTTTTCTGATGCAGCTCGTCTTTTATAACGATGCCTCTTTGTCCGGTTCAGACTAAATTTAGAGAGTTCTTGCCCCGCCCGGTCGGCGAGAACTCCTCTTGTGAGTCTGGAGGCGTCGTGGTTGTCCCCTCGATGGACCGCGCACCCGAAGCCGCGGTCGACCGCGAGAGAGAGGCCAGGATCGGCCGCGAGCTGTCCGCGGAGTTCTCCGGCGCGCAGATCCTCCAGCGAGCGGTCAGACAAGCAGTCAAGGGCGTCGACGGCTGTTGTCATGCCGGGATCTCCCTGCGTTCCCACCTGGGTGAGGTGCAGACGCCTGCCTGGACGTCTCCGGGGGTGTGGGCGGCCGATGCCATCCAGATCGCAGTGGCCGAGGGGCCGTCGTTGGAGCCGATGTGGATCTCGGACCATGTCATGGTGGACGACCTCAGCGCCAGTCAACGTTGGCCGCGGTGGGGGCCCGAGGTGGTCAGGCTGGGTCTGCATTCCCTCATCAGTGTTCGGCTGCCAGGGGGGACGCAGACCTTCTCCGCCTTCAACCTGTACTCCGATCGGGCGTACGGGTTCGGGCCTCGGTCTGTGGACCAAGCCTGTTCGTATGCGGTCGGGGTCCTCGGAGCGATCCAAACCGCAGGTGGGGCTTCGGGATTCGAGGCCGCGATGTCCACCAGAAGCATCGTGGGCATGGCCCAAGGCATGATGAGGTATCGCTACGGATTCTCGCAGAGGCGGGCGCTGGCGTTGCTGCAGATGTACTCCGCGAAGTCGCACGTCAGTCTGCGGGACGCCGCCAAGGAGTTCGTTTCGGAGGGAAGGGACGAATGACCGCCAAGTCGACCGTTCTTGCACAGCTCGTTCGAGTGGTGGCCGGCGGGGGGTCGGACCAGCCGTTGCCACTGCGGTTGTCCCGCGCGGCCGCCACGATCCTCGGCGCTGACGGAGCGGCCATCACCTTGTGCAACACCGAGACCACGCGGCTGGCCGTCTGCGCCACCGACGAGATCGCGGCGAAGCTGGAAGACCTCCAGGACATCCTGCGTGAGGGGCCGAGCACTGACGCCTACAAGACTGGACGGATCGTGCGCGCCGCTCTTGGTGAACGTGCGATGCGACGGTGGCCGGCCTTCGCTGCGGCTGCACAGGCCGAGCTGGGGCCGGTGGCGATCTCGGCGATTCCTATTCAGCCCGGCATTGACGTCCTAGGCGTCCTGACTCTCTATCAGCTTCCTGCCAGACCCCTGGAGAAAGAGTCGAAGGTCGCGCAGTTCGTCGCGGACACGTTGGGGGCTGCGCTGCTCCGCGACGGTGGTTTGTACGAGGACCTGGGGAACGGACCTTGGTTGACCCAAGCCGAGGTGCACCAGGCCGCAGGGATGGTCATCGCGCAGCTCGGCGTGGGTCCTGATGATGCCTTGGCTCTGCTGAGAGCTCACGCCTACGCGGACGGCACCTCCATGGCCACGATCTCCAGGGCGGTCGTTGAACGTAGACTTGACTTCAGCCTTGAGGATGACAGCAGGGTGACTGAGCTCTGAACAAGAGGCGGGGTAGAGCTCATGAAGCGAACTCCCACGCAGATCTTGGCTGATGCGACATCGGCAAGGACGGTCGACTTGTCCGACGCCTATGACGTGCTGGTCAGAACGGCGAGCCGGAACCGGACGTCACAGACCGCCGCGGCCGAGGCAATCGTCACCGCGGCAGAGCACCGGCAGAGGCAAGTCGGAGGGTCGCTGTCAGCGGAACGGACGATACAGGAGGATGATGGACGTATGGCCTCACCTGCGCCCAGGCGCCGACTGCCCGGAAGTCCCTTCAACGCGGCCCGCGATGCGATCCCGCCGGACGAGGTGTTTGCTGTGGGCGACCGTGTCGCTCACGACCGCCACGGCCTGGGCCGCGTCCTCTCGGTCAGCGGGACAGTTGCTGTCGACGCCGACTTCGGTTCTGGGACACGACGTGTGTCCACTCCGACCAGCAAGATGCACAAGCTCTGAGCTGAGCTGCACGGTCAGGCTGCACGGTTCGTCCGGCAGCCCAACGGCTACGTGATCTCCCCGTATGCCGTGAGCTGAACCGGGGGACCTCATCTGAGGCGGGCCGTGGCAGGCCCGTGCCATGATGCGGCGCTGGACGAATACATGAAAGCCAACCGCGCCAACTTGGGATCAGCGGGCGCCAGCGCACGCGATGTCGCCCGGCTACAACGTGCAGCGGTTCATCAACGACCCGGCTTTCATCGGCGAGGTGGTGCGGTTCGACCGGCTCCGGCTCGGCGACGTTCGCGGGTTGAGCGGCGTGCACCTGCAGTGCCACATCGGCACCGACACCATCGGTCTTTCGCGCTTGGGCGGCGCCCGGATGACCGGCCTGGACTTCTCCCCAGCTGCGATCGAGCAGGCGCGCATCCTCGTCGCGAAATCCGGGGATGACGTGACCTTCGTCGAGTCCGACGTCTACGACGCGGCATCCGCCCCGGGCGGCGAGCAGTTCGACCTGGTATTCACCGGCGTTGGCGCGCCCTGATGGCCTTCTCGTTGTTGATCTTCCGTACTTCGAGCGAGACGAACCCCTTGTGTGGGAAGACGGCGGAACGTACGTCGAGACCGATGTGGTTTTCACGGCCAACACGAGCCATGAGTGGAACCACGGCCTGGGCGAGATCGTGACGGCTCTCATCTCACAGGGCTGCAGATCACCGGGCTGGTCGAGCACGACAGCGTGCCCTGGGAGGCTCTGCTGGGGCAGATGACCAACGATGAGCGCGGTGAGTGGCGACTGACCGAGCGTCCGTGGCGACTGGCTGCCAGCTACACCCTCCAGGCGGTCAAGCCGAGCTGAGTGCGGTAGCTTCCCGACGCGCAACTACTTACGCCGGGCTGGCTGAGCGCGGATGATGTGGATCATGGTCGATGAGCGCAAGGGTCCCCCGGCTTCAGTGATGGTGGACCGGTCGGAGGGTTTCGGAGAGCGGTTGCTGGGTTCGCTGCTGGACCGGGCTCATCGGATGCCGCCGCACCTGATCGCCACGCTGATCGAGCAGGAGCTCGCGGTCATCGGAGGTCGGGACGT
>DASRVZ010000197.1:0-21603 GCA_035654835.1 Dermatophilaceae bacterium
GACCGCCTCTCCGCCGGCCTGGGCGGCGCTGGCTGGGTACGTGGGCCGAGCACGATGGCCGCGGTCCGTGCCGACGTGGTCTCCCGCGGACGACGCTCCATCGCCGTGGACCTGAAGTCGGCCGAGGGCGTCGAGCTGGTCCTCAAGCTGATCGACTCCGCCGACGTCTTGATCGAGGGCTACCGCCCCGGGGTCATGGAGCGTCTGGGTCTGGGCCCCGAGGTCTGTCTCGAACGCAACCCACGACTGGTCTTCGGGCGGATGACCGGATGGGGCCAGGACGGGCCGCTGGCCCAGGCCGCAGGCCACGACATCAACTACATCTCGCTGTCCGGGGCGCTCGCGGCCATCGGGCGCCACGGTGAGCCTCCGGTGCCACCGCTGAACCTGGTCGGTGACTACGGCGGTGGCGGGCTCATGTTGGCGTGTGGCGTGCTCGCCGCCCTCCTCTCGGCGGCCCGCACCGGTGCCGGTCAGGTGGTGGATGCCGCGATGCTGGACGGGTCCGCCCTGCTGATGGCCCAGTTCTTCGGGATGCAGGCGATCGGGCGCTGGACGGACGAGCGGGGGAGCAACCTGCTCGACACTGGGGCGCCGTTCTATGACGTCTATCCGACCGCGGACGGCGGATACCTGTCGGTGGGTCCGCTCGAGCCCGCCTTCTTCGCCACCCTGCTGGGGCGACTCGGCATCGACGACATCGACGTGGGCACCCAGTACGACCCTCGTTCCTGGCCGGCGCTGCGGCTCCGGCTCGCGGCGGAGTTCGCGTCGCGCACCCGGGAGGCCGCCGAGGCGCTGTTCGCCGGCGTCGACGGATGCGTCTTCCCGGTGCTGTCGATGTCCGACGCGCCGCAGCACCCGCACAACGTGGCCCGCGGCACCTTCGTCACCCGTGACGACGTGGTCCAGCCGGCGCCGTCCCCCCGGTTCTCGGCGACTCCCGCCCGGCTCGAGCTCCCGCCGCCGGCAGTCGGGGAGCACACGGATGGGGTGCTGGCCGACCTTGGCCTGTCCGACGAGGAGGTGCTGAAGCTGCGCGCGTCCGGGGTCGTGGGATCGGCCGAAGTCCCCGTCTGAGGAGCTGGTGCCAGCCCGCTGTCGCGTTCCTTCGGCCGTCTGCTCAGGGCAGGGCAGAAACAGCCGTTTGGTCGAACGTGGTTGGTCGGTCCAGGGTGCCGACCCTGTCGAGCGGCCAGACGATGATGAAGGCTCGCCCTACGACCTCGCTCAGGGGGACGAACCCCTTTCCGGGGTCTTCCTGGTGGAATCGGCTGTCTGACGAGTCGCTGCGATGGTCGCCCATCACCCAGAGTGTGCCGACGGGCACGGTCACCTTGAAGTTGACATCACTGGCGCGATCGCCGGGGAAGACGTAGGGCTCGTCGAGCTGGGTCCCGTTCACGTAGACCTTGCCGTCTCGACCCTCGACGGTGTCGCCTCCGACACCGATGACGCGCTTGACGAGGTGTCCTTCACCGCTCGCGGGCGCGAGACCGATGAATTCGAGAGCAGCTATCCAACCAGTCTGCTGCCCCGCCCCCGACGAGAAGTGCCGAAGCCAGCCATCGGAGTCGCGGAACACCACGATGTCACCGCGTTTCACGCCTCCCATGAGGTTGGTCTGCTTGTTGACGACCACTCGGTCGTCCAAACAGCCCGAACATCCATGCAGAGTCGGTTCCATCGATCCGGACGGGATGAGATACGCCTGGATGAGGAAGGTCTTGACGACCAGCGACATCACGATGACGGTGATGAACACGGCGCCCAGGAACGCCCGACCGCCTCGGATACGGTGCGTCCCTCGTTTGCTGCGGGGCGGCTCCCTGTGTCTGCCGTGGGCGGCCTTGAGCCCGTCCGGCGCCGGCTTCGACATATCAGCCACTCCGGCCACGTTGTGGAGAACGCAAGTAATGGACCACCAAGTATTGGACAACATGGTACCGCTGCCGGAGCATGGGCCGGGCCGGGTGGATCACCCCGGGCTCACGGGCCAGCGAACCCAACCAAGGAGCAGCGATGACAACCGCGCCCATCGAACAGCGGCGGATCCTGGCGACGGCCATTCCTGGTCCCCGCTCCGAGCTGCTGCAGAAGCGCAAGCTGTCAGCTGTCTCGGCCGGCGTCGGAACAGGTCTGCCGATCTACGTCGAGAGGGCCGGTGGCGGCATCCTGGTGGACGTCGACGGCAACCACCTGATCGACTTCGGCTCGGGGATCGCGGTGACGACGGTGGGCAACTCGGCGCCACGCGTGGTCGCGGCCGTGCAGTCCCAGGTCGAGGACTTCACCCACACCTGTTTCATGGTCACGCCGTACGAGGAGTACGTCGAGGTCGCCGAACGCCTCAACGAGCTGACTCCCGGCGACGGTGAGAAGCGCAGCGCCCTGTTCAACTCGGGCGCCGAGGCGGTGGAGAACTCGATCAAGGTCGCGCGCACGTTCACCGGGCGGACTGCCGTGGTGGCGTTCGACCACGCCTATCACGGCCGCACGAACCTGACGATGGCCCTGACCGCCAAGAACATGCCCTACAAGCAGGGTTTCGGGCCGTTCGCGGGCGAGATCTACCGGGTGCCCATGGCCTACCCCTACCGCTGGCCGACTGGGCCGGACCGTTGCGCCGACGAGGCATTCGACGAGTTCGTGTCCCTGGTGCACGCCCAGGTCGGTGAGCAGAACACCGCCGCCGTCATCATCGAGCCGATCCAGGGTGAGGGTGGCTTCATCGTGCCGGCGGCCGGGTACCTCAAACGGATTGCCGACTGGTGCACGCAGAACGGGATCCTGTTCATCGCCGACGAGATCCAGACCGGTTTCTGCCGCACCGGTGACTGGTTCGCCTGCGAGCATGAGGACGTCGTACCTGACCTGATCACGACCGCCAAAGGCATTGCCGGTGGTCTCCCCTTGGCCGCGGTGACAGGTCGGGCGGACGTGATGGACTCGGTCCACAGTGGTGGTCTCGGTGGGACGTATGGCGGCAACCCGGTTGCGTGCGCCGCGGCAGTTGGTGCCATCGAGACCATGCAAGCAGAGGACCTTTGCGGTCGCGCGCGTGAGATCGAGGCGTTGTTCATGCCTCGTCTGCGCGAGCTCTCCGCGAAGTTTGAGGTCATCGGTGATATTCGTGGCCGCGGGGCCATGCTGGCCATCGAGCTCGTCTCCGGTGGCGGCGACAAGACCCCCAACGCCGCCCTGACCAGCGCCGTGAATGCCTACTGCCACAGCCATGGTCTGGTCACTCTGACAGCCGGTACGTTTGGCAACGTGATGCGTTTCCTGCCGCCACTCTCGGCCGGGGACGACTTGCTGCACGAAGGACTCGACATTCTCGGGCAGGCCTTCGCGGCCAACGCCTGACTGCCCGCATCATTGCGACTCGAAAGGCCCGATACCCGTGGCATTGACCGCTTCCGAGAAGTCCCTGCTCGCTCGCGTCCCCACGGGCCTGTTCATTGCTGGCACGTGGCGCGCCGGCAGCGACGACAGGACGATCGGCGTTGAGGACCCGTCGACTGGCGAGATCCTGGCCTCGGTGGCAGACGCGACCGTCGCCGACGGCGCCGCTGCGCTGGACGCGGCCGTTGCGGCACAAGCGGATTGGGCTGCCACGCCCCCTCGCGAGCGGGGCGAGATCCTGCGCAGGGCGTTCCTGGAGATCACGGCACGCGCGGAGGAGTTCGCGCTGTTGATGACCCTGGAGATGGGAAAGCCGCTGGCCGAGGCGCGCGGCGAGGTGACCTACGGCGCCGAGTTCTTCCGGTGGTTCTCCGAGGAAGCGGTCCGGATCAGCGGTCGCTGGGCGACGGCACCGAACGGGGCGACCCGGTTGATGACGATGAAGCAGCCGGTCGGCCCGACGCTGATGATCACGCCGTGGAACTTCCCGCTGGCCATGGGCACCCGCAAGATTGGCCCGGCGCTGGCGGCTGGCTGCACCATGGTGGTCAAGCCGGCCAAACAGACGCCGTTGTCGATGCTGGCCCTGGTGGACCTGCTGAGTGACTGTGGTGTGCCTGCCGGCGTCGTCAACGTCATCACCACGTCCCGGACCGGCGAGGTGATCGAGCCGATCATCCGCGATCCGCGGCTGCGCAAGCTGACCTTCACCGGGTCCACGCCGGTGGGCCGCAAGCTCGTCGAGCAGTCCGCCGAACAGCTGTTGCGCGTCTCGATGGAGCTCGGCGGCAACGCGCCGTTCCTGGTCTTTGAGGACGCCGACGTGGACAAGGCGGTCGAGGGGGCGATGTTGGCCAAGATGCGCAACATCGGTGAGGCCTGCACGGCGGCTAACCGCTTCCTGGTCCACGAGAGCGTTGCCGAGGAGTTCTCGGCCAAGTTCGCCGCCAAGATGGCCGGTATGACGGTCGGTCGCGGCACGGAGGACGGCGTTACCGTCGGACCGCTCGTTGACGCAACGGCCCAGGCTTCGGTGGCCGCGTTGGTGGATGACGCCAAGGCCAAGGGCGCGACGGTCGTCTGCGGTGGCACCACCGTGGGAGACCAGGGCTACTTCTACGCCCCCACGCTCCTGACCGGCGTGACCGCGGACGCCCTGATGATGCGCGAAGAGATCTTCGGCCCGGTGGCGCCGATCGCGACGTTCACCACCGAGGCGGAGGCGATCGCGCGGGCCAACGACACGGAATACGGCCTTGTGGCATACGTATTCACCCGTGACCTCTCGCGGACGCTGCGGGTCAGTGAGGCCCTGGAGTTCGGGATGGTCGGCATCAACCAGGGCATCGTGTCCAACCCGGCGGCGCCCTTCGGCGGGGTCAAGCACTCGGGCTTCGGCCGTGAGGGCGGTTTCGAGGGCATCGAGGAGTACCTAGAGATCAAGTACGTCGGCATCGCCCCGTAGCCTCCCGGCGTCCGGTCCGCAGGGCCATCGGGTCCGGAGGCTACTTTGCCCGCTCCTCGTTCCCCAGCTCGTTGAGATAGTTGTAGACGGTGAACCGGGTGACCTGGAGCGCCTGGGCTGCCATCCCCACGCTCTCCTTGAGCATGAAGAAGCCGCGGTCCTTGAGGTCGTTCACCACGGCGATCTTGTGCTTCTTGTGCATGAGGTCGACGGGCGCCCCGCAGACTTCGATCGCCTCGGCGAGCAGGTGCTGGGCGAGCTCGTCGATGTCGGTGAAGAACTTCTCCTCCGGAGGCTGTTCCGTGCGCGGCGCAGTGTGCGCAGCGTGCTCCGTGTCCTGTTCGGCGTCCCGGCCGGGGGAGCTCTCCGTGGGAAGCATCGACTCGGCGATCGCCTTCACGGCCCGCCAGATCATCACGTCGCTGTTGATGCAGAGCGCGGCGACCGCCGTGCCCTCCGCGTCCCGGACGACGACGGTCGTCGACCGCAGTGACCGGCCGTCGGGCAGTCGCGTCTCGTAGCCCACCGTGGTTGCGATCGTCCCAGTCGCTGCCTTGCGGAGCAGGAGGTCGGTGGCGGGCCCGCCGACGCTGCGGCCCGTCACGTCTCCCGCGATGGCGACGATCGAGTTGGGCAGGCGCCGCAGGTCGTGCAGGACGACCTCGCAGTTGTCGGGCAGCGTGCGGCCCAGCGGCTCGACGAGCGTGGCGAGCGTCGTGAGGACGGTTTCCGCGTCCTGAGCCGAGAGCTCCGTCGTCGACCGCGGTCCGGTTGTCATCCTCTGATTCCTCTCCACGTCTTCCTCTCCACGTCGAGAGTGTCTCCTTCCACTTCGAGAGCATCATCATGACACGCCGTTGAGATTCTCTCAATCATGTTGAATAGGTCTCATCCGTGTTGGACTCCTCAACAGGTGGGGTACCTTGCGCACAGGCTTGCGAGCGCTCAACAAGAGTGGAAGCTCCGGCCTCTGGCGTCGGGCGCAGCCCGGAAGCGACACGAGGAGAGCACCTTGCGGTACATACCCGAGCCTTTCAAGATCAAGATGGTCGAGCCGATCAAGATGACGACCAGGGAAGAGCGTGAGGGCTTCATCCGCTCGGCCAACTACAACGCCTTCTCCCTCTCGGCCGAAGACGTCTACATCGACCTCCAGACCGACAGCGGCACCGGCGCCATGAGCGACTCCCAGTGGGCTGCCGTCATGCGCGGCGACGAGTCGTACTCCGGCGGTCGCAGCTATTACAAGCTGCTCGACGCCGGCAAGGAGATCTTCGACTACGAGTACATCCAGCCGGTGCACCAGGGCCGTGCTGCCGAGAAGATCCTGTTTCCCCTGCTCGTCACCACCCCCGGGCAGTACGTCATCTCCAACATGTTCTTCGACACCACCCGGGCGCACGTCGGCCTCGCCGGTGGGCGCGCCGTCGACTGCGTCTGCCCCGAGGGCCTGGACTCGGCCGCGCACTTCGACTTCAAGGGCAACATGGACGTGCCCAAGCTCGCGTCCCTGATCGAGCAGTATGGCGCCGGGAACGTCGCGGCGATCGTCATGACGATCACCAACAACAGCGTCGGCGGCCAGCCGGTCTCCATGGCGAACATGCGCGAGACGGCTGAGGTCGCGCGTGAGCACGGCATCACCGTCGTCATCGACGCGGCCCGCTACGCCGAGAACGCCTTCTTCATCAAGGAGCGCGAGGCGGCCTACAAGGACGTCTCGCCGATCGACATCACCCGCGAGATGTTCAGCTACGCCGACGTCTTCACCATGAGCGCGAAGAAGGACGCGCTGGTCAACATGGGCGGTCTGCTCGGTGTGCGCGAGGATGGCGCCCTCGTCGAGGCGATCAAGACGTGTGTCATCTCCTTCGAGGGATACCTGACCTACGGCGGCCTGTCCGGCCGTGACCTCGAAGCGCTCGCGACCGGTTTGTACGAGGGGCTCGACCACGACTTCCTGCGCTACCGCGTCGGCCAGATGCAGTATCTAGCCGCCCGGCTCACGGAGTACGGCATCCCGTTCCAGAACCCCGTCGGTGGTCACGCCGTCTTCGTCGACGCCGGCAAGATGCTGCCGCACATCCCGTTCGACGAGTTCCCCGGCCAGGCCCTGACGATCGAGCTCTACATCGAGGCCGGCATCCGCGCCTGCGACATCGGCTCGTTCCTGATGGACCGCGATCCCGAGACCGGCGAGCAGCTCCAGGCGCCGTTCGAGTTCACCCGCCTGGCCGTCCCACGCCGCGTCTACACCCAGGCGCACCTCGACGTGGTCGCCGACGCCCTCAGGGCGGTCATGGACCGTGCGGAGGATGTCAAGGGCTACCTGATCACCTGGGAGCCGAAGGTCCTGCGTCACTTCACGTCGCACCTCAAGCCCGTCGGCTGACCGGCGGCTTGCTCTCATCCACCGGACATCCGGTGACGGGCGCGGGCCGTCGGCAGTAGTGCTGCCGGCTCCGTCCAGGCCAGGGCCACCTTTCAATGACGAAGGGAATCAGGAGCGACGATGAGCACTCAAGCACCGGAGAAGTCGGCGGTCACCGAGCAAGCCGTAGGGATCGGCAACGGCGGGGCACCCCCGCAGGCCGAGGGACTGCGGCGAGGTCTGAAGAACCGCCATATCCAGATGATCGCGCTGGGCGGAGCCATCGGGACCGGGCTCTTCTACGGTTCTGGTGCGGCCATCGGGATGGCTGGGCCGTCCATCACGCTGGGGTATGTCTTCGGTGGGGCGGTGATCTTCCTGATCATGCGGGCCCTGGGTGAGATGTCGTGGCACACCCCCGTCTCGGGCGCCTTCAGCCACTACGCCTACGAGAACTGGGGGCCGTTCGCGGGGTTCTTCTCGGGGTGGAACTACTGGTTCAACTTCGTCGCGGTCAGCATGGCCGAGCTGACCGTGGTCGGCATCTACGTCAACTACTGGATGCCCGGTGTGCCCACCTGGGTCTCCGCGGCGATCTTCCTCGTGCTGGTCACCGCCGTGAACCTGGTCAACGTCAAGGCCTACGGCGAGTTCGAGTTCTGGTTCGCGATCATCAAGGTGGTGGCCATCATCGCGATGATCGGCCTTGGCGCGGCGATAATCCTCTTCGGGCTGGGCAGCAACAGTGGCGCTACGGGTATCTCCAACCTGTGGGTCCACGGGGGCTTCTTCCCCCACGGCATCTGGGGCATGGTCACCGCGCTCGTGATGGTGATGTTCTCCTTCGGCGGTGTGGAGCTCATCGGCATCACCGCGGGCGAGGTCGAGAACCCCCGCCAGAACATCCCCAAGGCGATCAACCAGGTCGTCTACCGGATCCTCATCTTCTACGTCGGCGCCATCTTCGTGATGCTGTGCATCTTCCCGTGGAACAAGATCGGCACCGGGGGCAGCCCGTTCGTGCTGATCTTCGACCGGATCGGCATCGCCGGCGCGGCGACGCTGCTCAACGTGGTCGTGCTGACGGCGGCCGTCTCGGCGTACAACAGCGGTCTGTACAGCAACGGACGCATGCTCTACGCACTGTCCCTGCAGCGCAACGCGCCTCGCTACCTCGGCAAGCTCAACAAGAGCGGCTCGCCCTTCGCCGGAGTGCTGACCTCTTCGGTCGTCACGGCCGTGGCCGTCGTGCTCAACTACCTGTTCCCGGGGAAGGTGTTCCTGCCCATCCTCTCGGTCGCGCTCATCGCGGGCATCTTCAACTGGGCGATGGTCATCATCACCCACATGAAGTTCCGCAAGCGCCTCGGCGCAGCCGAGGTGGAGAAGATCGGGTTCCGGATGCCGTTCTTCCCGTACGGGAACTACATCGTCCTCGCCTTCCTGGCGCTGGTCGTCGTCCTCATGGGCTTCAACCCCGACTTCCGGTACGCCATCTACGTCGGTCCGGTCTGGATTGCCATCCTGTTCGTGTCCTACCGGGTCAAGATGGCCGCCGAGCGTCGGTCGAGCGTTTCCGTCTGAGATGTCGGCGGCAGTGACTCCGGCCCTCTGCGCAGAGGGCCGGAGTCACTGCCGTGTCTCCACGTCCGGGTCAGGGTTGGCTACTGTCGTCCTCACGCATTGATCGACGTTGGAGGACGCATGGCTGGCAATACCGCAGGCCCACGCTCGGCTGTCATTGTCGGTGGCAACCGTACTCCGTTCGCCCGAGCCAACGGTCCATACATCCATGCGTCGAACCAGGACATGTTGACCGCTGCCCTTGACGGGCTCGTGGCCCGGTTCGGGCTGGCCGGCCAAGGCGTCGGCGAGGTTGCAGCGGGCGCTGTCGTGAAACACAGTCGTGACTTCAACCTGATTCGGGAGAGTGTCCTCGGCTCTCGGCTCGCGCCCACGACCCCCGCGTACGGAGTGCAGCAGGCGTGCGGCACGGGGCTGGAGGCCGCGATCCTCGTGGCCAACAAGATCGCCCTGGGCCAGATCGACTGCGGGATCGCCGGTGGTGTCGACTCCGCCAGCGACGCGCCCATCGCGGTCGGCGACGACCTGCGCGAGAAGCTGCTGGCGGCCAACCGGGCCAAGGCCCCGCTGGACCGCATCAAGGCGATGAGGGGACTTCGCCCCAGCCACCTCGTGCCCGAGATCCCCCACAACTCGGAGCCCCGCACCGGCCTGACCATGGGCGAACATCAAGCCATCACCACCGCTGAGTGGCAGATCGATCGCACGGCGCAGGACGAGCTGGCCGCGGCAAGCCACCACAACATGGCCGCGGCATATGACCGTGGCTTCTTCGACGACCTGGTCACGCCCTACCTGCAGGTGACCCGCGACCAGAACCTGCGCCCCGACACCAGCGTCGAGAAGCTGGCCCGGCTCAAACCGGTGTTCGGCAAGGGCGAGGGCGCAACGATGACGGCCGGCAACTCCACGCCGCTGAGCGACGGCGCCTCGGTGGTGCTGCTCGGCTCGCAGCAGTGGGCTGACGAGCGTGGCCTCCCCGCGCTGGCCCGGTTCGTCGACGCCGAGACCGCCGCTGTCGACTACGTCAACGGGGGAGAGGGGCTGCTGATGGCTCCGGCGTATGCCGTGGTGCCCCTCCTCGCCCGGCAGGGCCTGTCCTTGCAGGACTTCGACTACTACGAGATCCACGAGGCCTTCGCCTCGACGGTCCTGGTGACGCTGGCCGCATGGGAGAGCGAAAAGTTCTGCGTCGAACGACTCGGCCTCGATGCCCCTCTCGGCTCGATCGACCGAAGCAAGGTCAACGTCAACGGATCCTCGCTGGCGGCGGGCCACCCCTTCGGCGCCACTGGCGGACGCATCGTGGCATCCTTGGCCAAACAGCTGTCCCAGAAGGGATCAGGCAGGGGCCTGATCTCCATCTGCGCGGCTGGCGGTCAGGGCGTCGTGGCCATCCTCGAGGCGATCTGAGATGAATGACGCCAGGACCCTCACGCTCGACAGCACCCCCAACCTCACCGTCCTCTTTGCGCGCGCCGCAGCGACCTCCATCGGCCGCGGCGGCCCCCTTCAAGATGTTCAGGTGCGTCATCCCCGGACGTGGATCCGCCTCGGTGAGCTGGCCGCCTACGACAAGGTCTGTGGGTTCGCACTGCGGGACACCCTCCCGGCGACCTATCTGCACGTGCTCGTCTTTCCCCTCCAGGCGACACTGATGGCCGACCGCCGGTTCCCTTTGGGCATGCCCGGCCTGGTTCACGTCCGCAACCGGATCGTCCAGCATCGGCCCGTCGACGCCGGCGAGCCCCTCACGCTGCGCGCCAGCGCGCGGGCGCTGCGTCCTCATGAGAAGGGTGCGCAGATTGATCTCGTCGGTGAGGTTCGTGTTGGTCACGAGCTCGTGTGGGAGGGCGTCAGCACCTACCTCTCGCGCGGGGCCTCGGTGCCAGGAGAGACGGAGCCGGCCCAGCACGTCGCCGTGGATCTCGGGCCCGATGCGCCTGCGAACGCGGTCTGGGACGTTCCCGGGGACATGGGACGGCGCTATGCGACGGTCAGCGGTGATGTGGACCCGATGCACCTGAGCTCATTGACGGCACGAGCCTTCGGCTTCCCTGGTGCCCTCGTGCAGGGCATGTGGTCCAAGGCGCATGCTCTGGCTGCGATCGAGGGTCGACTCCCCGACGCCTACGTCGTGGACGTCGACTTCAGCGAACCGTTGTTGCTGCCGTCCGTCGTCAATTTCTTTGTCGCGCAACAGGATCTGGGCTGGGACTTGGCCGTCCGGCCGACCGAGGGAGCTGGCGATCATCTGCGTGGCACCGTCCGTGCGCTGTGACCGTCTGGCTCGAACTTCCTATGGGTGAGAAACCGGTTTGCGTGCTAGCCTGACAAATGGTTGCAGTTGCAGTTCCTCGCAGATCGAAGAAGTGCCCGCTCACCAGCGGGCTCTTTTTATTAACAGCGGGCATGTCCCGTTAGTTGTGGGGGTGTCGCGGCGGCTTGGAGCCCACGAAGTGTGGACTCTATTGGATATCAAAGAAAGAGTTATTCCTCATGGTTCAAGGCACAGTTAAGTGGTTCAACGCTGAAAAGGGCTTCGGCTTCATCGCCCAGGATGGCGGCGGACCTGACGTGTTCGTTCACTACTCCGCGATCGAGACGAGCGGCTACCGTTCGCTCGAAGAAGCACAGCGCGTGGAGTTCGAGGTCACCCAGGGTCCCAAGGGCCCCCAGGCTGAGAAAGTTCAAGCCCTCTGATTTGAGAGACACTCTCATCTCACAGCAGTAACTGCGACACACAGTCGTTTTCGCACAAGGCCCCCCGGCTTCGGCCGGGGGGCCTTGTGGTTTCCAAGCTCCGTGGTTTCCAGCTCCGTGGTTTCAAGCCTGGGTCAGCGGTGCAGGGTCTCGAGGAAGGCCTTGGCGATGGGCGCCGCGTCAGTGGCACCGCTCTTGCCCTGTTCCACCAGCACGGCGAAAGCCACGGGTCCCTGCCAGCCGACGAACCAGGCGTGGGTCGCCGGAGGGTTGTCAGATCCGTATTCGGCAGTTCCTGTCTTGCCGTACACCGGACCGCCGATCACAGACTTCATGACGCCGCTTGCGGTGCCGTTGGTGACCACGAGCCGCATCAGGCTCTGAAGCTGACCGATGGCCTTGGCGTCCAGCGGTTTTGGGGTCCGATCGGCCCCAGCCACTGCCGGAGCGCTGATCAGCGCAGGTTCGATGTAGCTTCCGCGCGCCACCGAGGCGACCATGACCGCCAGGGATGCCGGCGAGACCGAGGTCTTGGCCTGGCCGAACGCTGTGGCGGCCTTTTCCGTCTTGGAGGTGGCGACGGGAACCGAGCCGTCGAACGTCCCCGCGATCCCCAGGTGCTTGTCCCAGCCCGCCCCGACGCCAAGTGCGAGCGCGGCATCGTGCACGTCGGCGTCCCCCATGGTGGCGGCGAGCCCCACGAACGCGGTGTTGCAGGAATGGGCAAAGTCCACGGAGAACGGCACCAGCCCCAAGGTCTCGTGCTCGTAGTTCCGCATCGTGAGGCCGTCGACCACGACAGTCGGGGGACACAGCACCGGCTTGGATGGCGACAAACCGTTGGTCAGCAACGAGTATGTCGTGGCGACCTTGAGCGTGGACCCCGGCGCGTACGAGCTCAACAACGCGCGGTTCATGCCGAAGGAGGGCGAGTTGGCGACGGCGAGCAGATCCCCGGTGGCGACATCAACGGCCACGAGCGCTGAGGGGACTGTGCCGCTGCCGGCCAGGGCCGCCTCGGCCGCGGACTGGGTCTTGGCATCCAACGTCAGGGTCATCGGCGCGCCATCGACTGCCGCCTTTTCGAACAGCGGCGCATCCGGCTTGTCGCTCGCGGTCACCTGCACTCCGGGCGTGCCGCCGAGCGCAGCGTCGTACTGCCCTTGCAGCCCGCTCAGGCCGGCGTAGTCGCCGGCCACGTATCGGCCCTTGCCGTTCTTGATGGTCTCGGCGGTTGCCGGGCCGTAGGAGCCCAGCAACGGCCGGGCGAAGGTGGAGGAGGGCGCCAGCGGCTGCACCCGTGGCGGGTAGATGACACCGACCAGGGCATCGAGCGCCGCCTTGCGTGCCTGGAAGTCGGTCTCGCGATAGGCGATGACCGGGATCGGCGCCTTCGAGCCGGACGCTTTGGCTTTGTTGTATTTCGCGACCAGATTGTCGGCCGGCTCGTCGACCACCTTCGCCAGAGCGGCGACCGTCTCGGCCGAAGCTCGGGCCGGGTCGATCGCGACGTCATAGACCTTGCCGACCGCCAGGATAGGTGAGCCGTCGCGGCCCAGGACCTCGCCGCGCTTGCCCCAGGTCCGGGCGGCGACCAGTTTCGCCTTGGCGTCCACGTCAGGCGCCCACATCGTGGCTCCATCCCTGGCCACGACATCCCAGAGCTCGACATCGTTGCGCTGCAACGAGATTGGCATGGTGTAGGCCCAGATTGAGCCCTCGGCAACGGTCCAGGCGACGGAGAGCTTGCCCGTGGCCCTGTCGCCGTCGCGGGTGAAAGACGTGACGGTGACCTTGACCGGTCCGCTCCCGAGCCCCGCGGTCGCGGTCTTGAAGCTCGCCGCGACCTGGTCAGCGGTTCGGCCGGCATACCCCGTCTTGAGGACGTCGCGCTGGGACCACCCCGCGGCGAACCGGTCAGCTGCTGCGCGGGAGTCCTTGTCGAGGCGTATCTGCTCACCGTGCCGGACGAAGGCGAACCCTCCCGCGGCGGCGCCAACCACGATGACCCCGGTCACCACGGAGGCGATGATGATGCGTCTGCTCATGGCGACCATCCAACCGCACGGCCCGTGTCGGGGACGCCCGGGCCGGAGGGCTCCTGTTGTCTGCCTGCTCGTCTACCCGCCGAAATGGCTCAATCCGTTGGCCCGCAGGGCTCCCGCTCGAACAAGATGCGTGGCAGAGTGCGGCCATGAAGAGCACCATGCAAGAGTCGCCGTTGCTGATTTCGCGGATCCTCCAGTCGGGCACGCTCCTGCATGCCGACCAGGAAGTCGTGACCTGGACCGCGGACGGGCCCCGGCGGACGTCATACGCGGAGGTGGGCACCCAGTCGGCTCAGCTCGCCAATGCGTTGCGGGGTCTGGGCGTCGATGGCGACCAGCGCGTTGCCACGTTCATGTGGAACAACGCCGAGCACCTCGTGGCCTATCTGGCCGTGCCGTCCATGGGCGCTGTCCTCCAGGCGCTGAACATCCGGCTCTTCCCCGAGCAGATCATCTATGTCACCAACCACGCGGCGGGCCGGGTCATCGTCCTGGACAACAGCCTGGCCGCGCCGTTCAGCAAGTTGCTGCCGCACCTGTTGACGTTGCGCCATGTCATTGTCAACGGCCCGATCCCCGACGAGGTGCGCGCGGCGCTCGAGGCGGCTCCGCAGATCGAGGGCGTCCACGACTGGGACACCCTGCTCGCCGCCCAGCCCACAACCTTTGACTGGCCGGTTCTGGACGAGAGCGACGCGTCCTCGATGTGTTACACCTCGGGCACGACCGGCAACCCCAAGGGCGTCGTGTACTCCCACCGCTCCAACTACCTGCACACCATGCAGGTGTCGATGAGTCTCGGCTTCAGCCAAGGCGATCGGCTGCTGGCAGTGGTTCCGATGTTCCACGCCAACGCCTGGGGTATTCCGTACGCCGCGCTGATGGTGGGGGCGTCGCTGATCATGCCCGACCGGTTCCTGCAGGCCGAGCCGCTCGCGAAGATGATCGAGGCCGAGAAGGTCACCGGCGGTGGCGCCGTCCCGACCATCTGGACCGATCTGCTGCGCTACCTCGACGAGCACCCAACCGACACCTCCACCCTGCGCACCGTCATCGTCGGTGGTTCAGCCTGCCCGCCATCCTTGATGAAGGCCTACGACGAGCGCCACAACATCGAGGTCCTTCACGCATGGGGTATGACCGAGATGTCCCCGCTGGGGTCGGTGGCGGTGGCGCCCGCCGGTACGACCGGCGACGAGCACTGGCGTTACCGTCAGACGCAGGGACGCATCGCCTCCACCCTCGAAGCACGGTTGGTCGGTCCTGACGGCGCCGAGGTGCCCTGGGACGGCGAGAGCGTGGGAGAGCTCGAGGTCCGCGGCCCCTGGATCACCGGCAGCTACTACGACAACGGGACCAACACAGAGGCCGAGCGCGCCGATGCTGCCTCGAAGTTCGACGACGGCTGGCTCCGCACGGGCGACGTGGGTTCGCTCACCCCCAATGGGTTCCTGCAGCTGACCGACCGCGCCAAGGACGTGATCAAGTCCGGCGGTGAGTGGATCTCGTCCGTCGATCTCGAGAATGCGCTGATGGGTCACCCGGACGTGCTCGAGGCCTCCGTGGTCGGCGTCCCCGACGAAAAGTGGGGCGAGCGGCCGCTTGCCACGGTGGTTCGTGCGGCTGACTCCACGATCGACGCGGCCGGGCTCAAGGAGTACCTCGGCAGCAAGGTCGCCGGATGGCAGGTGCCCGAGCGCTGGGCCTTCATCGACGAGGTTCCCAAGACCAGCGTGGGCAAGTTCGACAAGAAGGTGCTGCGCAAGCGGTATGCCGAGGGTGATTTGAGCGTCGAGACGCCCGCCTGACGCTTCGTTTGTTCGTTCTACCGAATATTTGCGCGCATACTGGTAGAGTGACGGCACCATTTTCTTGGGTGCGCGGAGCGTCTGAAAGATAAGGCCTTGGTACGCGGTGATTCCTCCTGCGCCATGGGGCTGACCACATTCCAGCCGGACAGGCAGGTGTACGCGTGACGGAGCAGGGATCGGGCGACGAGCAAGCACGCCCAGACTCGGCATCCCTGCCTACGGTTGATCCCTCGAGGCATGAGGTGCGGCTGGCGCAGAGACGCGCCAATCGTCACCCCCTGCTGCGACGTGCCTCGATCATCGTGGCGGCAGGGCTGGTTCTGCTGCTGACCATGGGCACCGCGGCCTACGTCAAGTTCAACGGCAACATCACGCGGATCGATGTGTCGGGACTTCTGGGCCAGCGCCCGAAGAACAACGCCGTCGCCGATAAGCTCACCAACCTCAAACCGGTCAACATCCTGGTGATTGGCTCGGACACCCGTGATCTGGGCACCAACGCGTTCGGGAATGCCGCGAACTTCGCTGGTGCTCGCTCGGATACGACCCTGATCCTGCACCTGTCCGGCGACCGCAAGTCGGCAGTGGTGGTCAGCGTCCCTCGTGACTCGATGACCCGGGCACCGCTCGACTGCAAGGATCCGAAGGGCAAGGTCGCGGATGGTCCGATCCGGCAGTGGAACGCCAACTACTCTCTTGGTGGCCCCGCTTGTCTCATCCGCACGGTCGAGGGCACCACCGGCGTCTTCATCGACCACTTCATGGTGGTGAACTTCGTTGGCTTCCAGTCGATGGTCGACGCTCTCGGCTCGGTCCAAGTCTGCTTGCCCACGGCCGTGGTCGACCGCCAAAGCCAACTGGACCTGCCGGCCGGCCTCAGCAGGGTCACCGGCAAGGAGGCTCTGGCCTTCGTCCGGGTGCGCCACAACATCGGCAACGACGCCTCGGACCTCGGCCGGATCGACCGGCAACAGGCCTTCCTGTCCTCGATGGTCCAGGAGGCCACGAGCACCAACCTGCTCCTGCGCCCGGACAAACTGTTCCGCTTCCTTGACGCGGCGACCAAGTCACTGACCACCGACCCGGCGCTGGGCAACCTGAACGCGCTTCGCGAGGTGGCCCAGAGCGTGGTCGGCCTCAAGTCCTCACAGATCCGGTTCGTGACGGTGCCGGTCGAGGACTACCCGCCGGATCACAACCGCGTCCAGTGGACCTCGGCCGCGGACGGCCTGTGGAAGTCGATCCGTGAAGACGCTCCGTTGCCCGGCACCAAGCCGGCGCGGGGCTCCAAACCCACGCCCACGCCCACCACGACCACGCCGCCGCCGGTGCTGACTGTCACGCCGGACAAGATCACCGTGTACGTCGGCAACGACTCAGGCGTGCCCGGTGTTGCGCGGCAGGCCGCCGATGACCTGCGCCTGCAGGGGTTCAACATCAGTGGCATGGCGACCGAAAGCAGCGGCAAGGCGGGCGTTACCGTCTCCTACTCGGCGGCCAACCGCGAGCAGGCCTTGACCGTGGCGGCGGCTTTCCCAGGGGCCGTTCTGGAGCAGGATGACACGGCGGGTGACGTCATCCGGGTCAGTCTGGGCACGGGCAGCCCGAACGTCGTCGAGGTGCCCAACCGCCTCGGCACGGCCCCGCTGCCCACACATACGCTGAGCGCCACCGCCGCTCCCACCCCGTCCTCCACCGTGACGATCAAGGCCCGGACGGCCGACACCAACATCTGCACGAAGTAGCGTTTTGTGAAACCACACCCTGCGCCGGTAGCCTGTGCAGGCTCCCGAACCGGTCGCCGCCTGCGGTGATCGACGAAGTGGCACGGAGGCGTCGCCTAGCCCGGTTTATGGCGCCCGCCTGCTAAGCGGGTTTGGGTTAATCCCCATCGCGAGTTCAAATCTCGCCGCCTCCGCCAAACGTGAATGGCCCCCCAGCCTCAGGCCGGGGGGCCATTCACGTCGCAGGCCCGCCGCCGCCGGTCCACGTTGTCAGTCATGGACTTTGGATACAGTCCGACAGTCGAACAGTGGCGCGAGCGCGGTCTGTGGAACCTCTTCCTGTCCGGCACCGAGTTCGGGGCCGGCCTGACCAACCTCGAGTACGCGCCGCTCGTCGAGCTGTCAGGGCGCTCGCCGATGCTCGCCCCCGAGGCGATGAACTGCGCCGCGCCGGACAGCGGGAACATGGAGGTCTTCGCGTTATCGGACGCCAACAACATCGCGACGACCATCGAGCTCACTCGATGGTCGTCGTCCCGATGGACGCGCCGGGAGTCCACGTCGAGCGGTCCACCCATGTGCTTGGCTACCGCGATGGTCCGCACGGCGGCCACGCCGAGATCGTGTATGACGCGGTCCGAGTACCGCGTGACCACCTCCTGGGCGAGTGGAACGGTGGGTTCGCCCTCAGGGCTCACGCCCATGCCGCCGTACGCCTGCATCGCACGGTCAATGACCCATGTGGCCATCTCGGGGACGGCGACCTTGATCGCCGAGATCTCCACCGCGGCACAGGACACTCCCTTGCCTGAGCTCGACTCCCAGGCGCGGATGCTGCGTCTGGCGGACGGACCGGACGAGGTGCACAAGATGGCCATCGCCCGTCGCGAGCTCAGGCGCCATCCGGTCGGCTGACTCTCTCCTACTTCAGGCCGAGGCGGGCCTTGAGTCCGTCGAGCTCGGTCAAGAGCGCTGCCGGCAGGGTGTCGCCGAACTTGTGGAACCACGCCTGGATCTGGGTGACTTCGGTCTCCCACTCCTGCGGGGAGACGTGCAGCGCCGTCTCGATCTGCTGCCGGGTCATGTCGAGGCCATCGGTGTCCAGCGACTCCAGGGTCGGCACGTAGCCGATCGGGGTCTCGGTGGCATCGGCGCGGCCCTCGATGCGCTCAACGACCCACTTGAGCACGCGGGAGTTTTCACCGAAGCCCGGCCACAGGAAGTCACCGTTGTGGTCGCGACGGAACCAGTTGACGTAGTAGATCCTCGGCAGCTTGGCCTCGTCGGCACTCTTGCCGATGGTGAGCCAGTGGTTGAAATAGTCACCGGCGTTGTAGCCGATGAAGGGCAGCATCGCCATCGGGTCGCGGCGTACGAGGCCGACCTCGCCGGTCGCCGCGGCCGTCGTCTCCGAGGAGAGGGTCGCCCCCATGAACGTGCCGTTCACCCAGTCACGGGACTCGGTGACCAGGGGGATGGTGGTGTTGCGCCGGCCACCGAACAGGATCGCCGAGATCGGCACACCCTGCGGGTCGTCATACTCCGGCGCAAGAATCGGGCACTGCAGGATGGGGGTGCAGTAGCGGGAGTTGGGGTGGCTGGAGAGGTGACCGTCCTCGCCGCGTTCGGGCGTCCACGGGTTGCCCTTCCAGTCGGTGGCGTGGGCCGGCATGTTCTCCAGTCCCTCCCACCAGACGTCACCGTTGTCGGTCATGGCCACGTTGGTGAAGACCGAGTTGCCCTTCTCGAGGGTGCGCATCGCGTTGGGGTTTGTCTTCTCGTTCGTGCCAGGCGCGACACCGAAGAAGCCGAACTCGGGGTTGACGGCGTAGAGGCGTCCGTCCTTGCCGAACCTCATCCAGGCGATGTCGTCGCCGAGGGTCTCGACCTTCCAGCCGGGGATGGTCGGCTCCAGCATGGCCATGTTGGTCTTGCCGCAGGCGCTGGGGAAGGCGGCGGCGATGTAGTGGGTCTCCTTCTGGGGAGAGGTCAGCTTGAGGATCAGCATGTGCTCGGCCAGCCAGCCCTCGTCGCGGGCGATCACGGACGCGATACGGAGGCTGTAGCACTTCTTGCACAGGAGGGCGTTGCCGCCATAGCCCGATCCGTAGGACCAGATCATCCGCTCCTCAGGGAATTGCACTATGTACTTGATGTCGTTGCACGGCCAGGGGACATCCGCCTCGCCGGCCTTGAGCGGGGCGCCCAACGAGTGGAGTGCCGGGACGAACTCCGCGTCGAGCTCCTCGATCCTCTTCAGCACCTCGGTGCCACAGAGTGCCATGACGCGCATGGACACCACGACGTAGGGAGAGTCGGTTAGCTCCACACCGAACTTGGGGTCCTCCGCATTGAGGCGTCCCATGATGAACGGGATGACGTACATCGTGCGACCGGTCATCGAACCCCGGTAGAGGTGCGTCATGACCGTCTTCATCTCGTGCGGCGCCATCCAGTTGTTGGTGGGGCCGGCGTCCTTCTCGTTGACCGAGCAGATGAAGGTGCGGTCCTCGACGCGCGCCACGTCCGAGGGGTCGGAGGCGCAATGGAACGAGTTCGGCTTGATGTCCTCGTTGAGGCGAGTGAAGGTGCCGGTGGACACGAGCTTGTCGGTCAGCGTGGTCCACTCCTCGGCTGAGCCGGTGACCCACGAGATGCGGTCTGGCGTGGTCAGCGCTGCGACCTCCGCCACCCAGTCGGCAAGGCGGCGGTGGCTGGTGGAGCCGTCGCTCGGGATCTGAAGTTCTGCCGCGGTCGTCATGAGGTTGGGCCTTCCCTTTCGCGCGGTGCCCTTCGGGCCACCTGCCGGTCGGTTGTGTCCACGGCGTCGCTGGCCATCCGGATCTCCGCATGGTGAACGCGCTCGTCCCGACACGGTAAGGCCTCGGGTGAGGCTGAGGGAATGGGCGAGCTGTCACCGTCTTGTATGTCGTTCATGTTCGCCTTGGTGACGCGCCCGGAATATGGCCTTGACGGGGTCGGTTTGTATTGGTGTAATGCTGTAAGCACGTTGCTTGACAGTACGGAGGCAGTCATGAAACACGAGCACCACACCCCGTCCGGCGCGCCCGGTCGCCGGGGCACAGGTGGGCCCCGGCGAGGTGGCCCCTTCGGTCGCCCGGGCGGCTGGCAGCACGGCGGCTGGCAGCAGGGCGACCTGCCCGACGCCAGCGACGCGGCCGCCTGGTTCGCCGGGCGCATTCCTGACGACTGGTTCACCGGCGACCTGAAGGTCACCGTGGACCGTGACGAGATCACGGTGATCGGTGAGCTGCCTGCGCCCGATAGTGACGAGCCTGCGGCGGCGGAGGGGCGGATCACCCGCTGGCGCGAGGACACCCGCGAGCAGCGGATGAGGATCGCCGACGAGGCTCAGACCAAGTACGGCCGCAGCATCGCCTGGGGGGCGCGGATCGGTAAGACCGGCCAGCTCTTCACGCATCTGGCTGTTCCCGCGATGACCCGACTGCGCCAGAGCGAGCGCCAAGTGCTCGACACGCTGGTGGACGCCGGCGTGGCTCGGTCTCGTTCCGAAGCGCTCGCATGGTGCGTGCACCTGGTCGGGCAGCACACCGACGAGTGGCTCACCGGGCTGCGCGAGGCCCTGTCCGAGGTCGAGCGGCTGCGCGGCGAGGGCCCGACCTTGTGAGCACCGATCTGACGGCGGGCGCGGATTTCCGTCAGGGGCCGGTCAACGGGTAGTCTTTCGCGACGTTGCGCCCGGTGATATCGCCGAGTCGCGACGCGTGCGCCCGTAGCTCAACGGATAGAGCATCTGATTACGGATCAGAAGGTTGGGGGTTCGAATCCCTCCGGGCGCGCTCCGTGTTGAGACGGACCTGGACGCCCTCGAGATGTCGGGGGCGTTCGGCATGTCCCCGCAAACCTGCAGGTCAGCGCTCTGTCGCGGCGTTTCAGTCCGGTCGTCGCGGTCGTCCTGAGGGGTGTTCGGTTCAACTGACCTGGCAGGGCATGGAACCGTTGGGCTGGGAGGCATCCCTACATCGATCCCTACATCGTTGTAGGGATGGGCTGCGGGTGCGGGATGGCGTCGGTGGTGTTTACCGTGGTGGATGAATAGTCCTCGTGGTTCGGGGTCGTTGCGTCAGCGGCGGCCGGGAGTGTGGGAGGTCCGCGTCGCGTTGGGCGCTGACCCGGTTAGTGGTCGCTGTCGGCAGCGGTCGGTGACGGTGCGCGGTGATTGCGTCGAGGCTGCCGAGGCGTTGGCTCGGTGGGCTGCGTTGGCGACGGTGGTGCGGGTGGCCCGGCGTTCGGATCCTGCGGTGAGCCTGGCCCGGTTGCTGCAGACGTGGGTGGGAACCGACCATGGGTGGCGGCCGTCGACGGTGGCCGGGTACCGCTCGGTCGTGGCCTTCTTGGTTGCTGACCCGTTGGGTCGTCGTCGGGCGAGCACGCTGACTCCGGCTTTGGTGCGGGTGGCGTGTACGGGCTGGCTGGCCGGGGGAGCCGGCGAGGCGACGGTGTGGGGGCG